>DATKPM010000086.1:0-79030 GCA_035524135.1 Candidatus Acidiferrum sp.
TCGCCATCGTCACCGACCTCGGCTATCTTCCCGAGCTGGTGAAACACCATCTCCGCGACGCCGACTTCCTCATCCTCGAATCCAATCACGATCTCGACATGCTTAAGGTCGGCCCGTATCCCTGGTACATCAAGCAGCGCGTGATGAGCCGCACCGGGCATCTTTCCAATTCCGTCGTCAGTGACTTTCTCGCCGATTCCGAGGTCTTTGACGCGCAGCCCCAGCATCTCGTCCTCGCGCACATCTCCGAGCAAAACAACACGCCCGATCTCGCCCGTCTTTCCGCCGAGCAGGCTCTCGAACGCCGCCCCGGTGAATTCTCCTTCCGCGGCCAGCTCCATGTCGCCTCCCAGCGCATCCCCCTCGGCCCCTTTGAACTCTAGAACGAGCGAATCGGAAAGAGATCCGCGCCACGTAGAGACCTGATTTAATAAATTTAATTTATGAGGGCTTGGTTCTAGTACCAGCTTGCGAAAACTGGATTTTCGGCATGTTTTCAGGTAGTCTGTTGCGGTTTTGTTCATGGCTTTTATTGGCATTTATATAGGAGACGGACGTGGCACGGAAACCGAAAAAACCGCAAAAGGCGACGCTCCTTGAATCGCTGGACGCCTTGATCGAAAGATATCACCTGCTGAAGCACCCATTTTACAAGGCCTGGACGGAAGGCACGCTATCCAAGGATTCGCTGGCCTTGTACGCCCAGCAGTATTACCAGCACGTCCGCGCTTTTCCCGAGAACCTGAGGCAGCTCGCCGGACGGACGGATGGCAACCTGGAATCGCTCGTGAACGAGAACCTGTCCGAAGAACTCGATCCTGTGGCGCCACATCCGATGCTGTGGCGGCAATTCGCGCAGTCGCTCGGCGTGAGCGAATCCTCTCTTGAGGATTCGCGGCCGCTGCCGGGCATCGCAGCCCTGCTCGATACATTTGATGAGCTTTCTTCGCACGGCTCGCTGGCGCAGGCCGTGGCCGCTTTTTACGCTTACGAAGCGCAGGTTCCGGAAATTGCCAAGCAGAAAATTTCCGGATTGCGCGGGTTTTATGGAGTCGAGGAGCCGCGTTCGCTGGCCTACTTCGCTGTGCATGAGGAAGCGGACGTTCGGCACCGTGCGGCGTGGCGCTCCTGGCTGTCAGGGCAAAACAACGCGGAAGAGATGGAAATTCTTTGCGCGGCCGAGCGCACGCTGAAGGCGCTTTGGGGAGCGCTCGACGCCGTATACCCGCAGGGTTGCTCGAAGAATTAGAGAACGCGGCGGGTGATTCCTGAATTTCTCCAGAGCCTCACTTCGCCGCGTTTTTTTCGAGAACTCGCACACCTTGCGGTCCGCCGACAAATACCTTCTCCGCAAATCCCAAGAAGAGTCCGTGCTCGACAGCTCCAACCACGTGGTCCAAGTGATGCGCGGTTTCTTTCGGGTTATCGAGGGGACCGAAGTCACAGTCGAGGATCATGTGGCCTCCGTCGGTGATGAACGGCGAGCTGCCTTCACCCATCCGTAGCGAGGTTTTGGCGCCCAAAGCTTCCAGCCTTTTGCGCGTCGTCTCCCAACCGAACGGCACCACTTCGACGGGAATGCTCATCGTCGTTCCCAGCTTCGCCACAATCTTCGACTCATCAACGATCACGAACATGCGCCGGCTGGCGGCCGCCACGATTTTCTCCCGAAGCAGCGCGCCACCATGCCCCTTCACCAAGTAGAGCGGCCCAGAAACAACTTCGTCCGCCCCGTCGATCGTGAGATCGATGTCGGTACGCTCGGCAAACGTCGCGAGCGGAATCTGCAGCCGACGGGCCTGTTCTGCCGTCTTCTCGGACGTGGCCATGGCGATGATCCGCAGGTTTTCCTGGGCAACCCGGCGCCCGATCTCGTCCACCAGAAACTTGGCTGTTGTACCCGTGCCCAGGCCGATGACCATGCCGGTCTCAACCATTTTTGCCGCGGCGATGGCCGCGGCTTTTTTTTCCTGGTTTTGCTGTTGAGGATCCATGAGGGCGCCTGCGAGAGATTCCCGCAGAAGGCGGGGTGTGAAAATCATACCGGGGCGAGATTCGCTTGCCAACCTGCAATTTGCCAGGCGCGGCGATTAGTCGGCGGGGAGTTTCCCGGCAGATTCCAGGATTTGGCGAGCAAGATAATTCGTCACATGAGCTTCGTCGCGCGCTTCAGCCATATAGGCAGACCGCAGCAACTGCTCCTTGCGATTGCGCAGCATGTCGCGGATGGATTGCTGCACTTGCGGGTCGGAGAGTTCGCGTTGGCCAGCAGGCTCCTTGGCAAGCAGCTTGAGAATGCGGTAGCCGCCGCCTTTCACGCCGATGGGCGGGCTGACTTCACCGGGCTTCATCGAGAGGATTTCTTTCTTCAAGAGAGGATCTGACTGGTTGAGCGCAGACTCGGGAATAAAGCCGAGGTCGCCGCCGGTTGATGCCGTGGAGTCCTCGGAATAATCCATTGCCAACTGGGAGAAATCGGCGCCAGCGGCGAGCTTTTGCTCAATCGCGCGGGCTTTGCCGACAGCTTCGGCTTCGTTAGTGGCCTTATCGTTTTTCCGGTTGTGGACGGTGGGATCAGGATGGGGCGTGATGACGATCTGCGCGACATGGTATTGGGGTTCGGTGACGTCAAATTGCGCGCGGTTTTTGTTGTAATAGTCGTCGACATCCTGGTCGGTGACCGAGATTTTCGAGAGGACTTCCTTGTTGAGGAGGGTCTGAATCGAGAGTTGGCGGCGGATGTCGGCCTTCAGATCTTCGACTGTGATTCCCGCGTCCTTCAGCTTCTTCTGAAATTCCTCTTCCGTGTAGGGACTCTTCGACTCCGTGAATTTGTCCTCGACGGCGGCGTCGGTGGCGATGCAATTGAGCTTCGCCGCGCGCTCCATGAGGATTTCATTGTTGATGAGATCCTCGAGGATATTGAGCTTGAGCGTCAGAGATTCTTCGAGCGAAGGCGTGGGGCTCTCGGCGTTGACGCGCGAGTGGTAATACTTCTCGACCTCGGCTCGCGAGATATCCTTGCCATTGACCACGGCCCAAACATCAGGGCCCGGAGGCTCCTCGCGCTTGCAGGAGCCCAGAAGGGCGCACGCGGCCACGGCCAGAATGAGAGTTTTCCGGATCAACCGGGGGCTCCTTCCGATGGAGAGAGCGGCCTCAGGCGGCTTTCTTGACACGGCCAGAACGAATGCAGGAGGTGCAGACGCGAAGGTGCTTGCGCGCGCCATTCACAACCGCCTTGACGCGGCGCAGGTTAGGATTCCAGCGGCGGCGCCGAACGTTGTGGGCATGGCTGATCACGTTGCCGAAGCTCGGCTTTTTACCGCAAATTTCACATGCGAGTGCCATTGTTACTTAACTCCAATGAAAAGAAATCGGGTAGACAGACCGCTAATTGTAACAGAATTCGGAAATTCCAGAAAGAGAAGAACACGCCGTCGAAGCGTGCGCATGGAGCCGAGGAGGGACGCAGGGAAGCGGGCATTGCGACCGTTCGGTCTCTGAGGTATCCTTGCCCTATGAACAGGCGAACGAGGAGGGAATTCATGGAACGAATTCTGGTCCATCTGCCGGAATTGCTGGCATTCGGAGCTTTGGGATTCGCGGCGTCCGCGGCTCGCGGTTCCGGCAACACGCCTGCGTCGCCCGAAGCAACCACCACGAACACGAAGCACCTCAATTATGCGGCTGAAAAATCCTACGAGTCTGTAATTGTAGATCTGGAAAAACAGCTCGGCAGATTCGAGCCAGCCATCTACCAACCGTCGGGAAACGAAAAGCCAAATTTTGCGGAGATCGAAGCAAAAAGCCGGACGACGGAGGGAAGCAGCGGGCTGATGATTTTCGCAAAGTACGAGCACGGGGCTCTGCTGGCGCTCGCCGGAAAGAAGGCGCAGGCGCGGCAGTACGTGGTGGGGAATCCGCTGGTGGCACTGCAAATGACGCAAGCGGACATTCGCGCGGCAGAATATGCGCCGCTGCGAATGCTGGTCTATTCGGAAGAAGACGGCCGGACACACATCGATTACGATCTTCCATCAAGCGTATTCGGAAGATTCCGCTCTCCCGAAATCGACACTGTTGCAAGGGGCCTGGACGAGAAGATGGAATGGCTGGTCAGGAACGCACTGCAATAGCGGCAGGATTCCTGCGGAAGGGACGGGAGCCATGGGCAAGGGCGAAGATACGCGAAGGCGCATCATCGAAAGGGCGGCGGCGCTCTTCAACCAGCGCGGATTCGAAGGAACGGCGCTTTCCGACCTGATGGAAGCCACGAAACTCCGGAAGGGCGGAATATACCGCCATTTCGACAGCAAAGAGGAGCTGGCTACTGAAGCGTTCGACTATGCATGGGAAGCGGCGCGACAGGCACGTCACGAAGGGCTCAGCGAAATACCCAACGCGGTCGAGCGGCTCAAAGGCTTTGTAAAAAACTTTGTGGAAGTTCGCCCGCCGGTACCGGGCGGCTGCCCACTGATGAATACGGCGATCGAAGCAGATGACGGCAACATCGTGTTGAGGGCGCACGCGAGAGAAGCGCTGCGTTCCTGGCGAGAATTTATCGAGGCGACCGTGGCTGCAGGGAAAGAGCGAGGAGAAATCAGGGTGAAGGCCCACGGAGAAGAGACAGCGACCATGCTGATCGCCGGATTGGAAGGAGCTCTCATGATGAGCCGCCTGGCACACAGCGATCAGCCGCTGCGCACCATGCAAATCCACTTGAACGAATACCTCGAAAAAAACCTGCGGAAGAGCGAACCGGCTTCGTCGTGAAATTTTTCAGTGTGCCGCGCCGGGCCCTCCGGATGAAAACCTTCGCGTGAGGAACACCAGCGGGGAACCAACGACGCAAGCCAGCGCCAGCAATCGGAAACAATCGAGCGAAGCAAGAAACGTCGCTTGCTGCTGGATCGTCTCCGCGAGCAGGGCACGAGCGTGGACGCTCGCATCGACGCCTGAAAAACCGTGGACGGAAAAATAGCGCGAAGCCGAATCAAGAAATGTGCAATAGCTGCGGTTTCCCGGCGTCGCATGCGCCACGAGGATCGACTGGTGATACTGCGCACGGCGTGCAACAACGGTGGTGACAAATGCAATTCCCACGCTGCCGCCCTGGTTGCGAAACAGATTCGTCAGGCTCGACGCTTTGTTGTTTTTACTCTTCGGCAGGAAGGAATAGGCGAGCTGGCTGACGGGAACGAACAGAAAGGAGATTCCAAGACCCTGCACAGCGCGGGCCAGAGCTTCATGCGCGTAGTCCGTGCCTAAGTCAAAGCTCGCATAATAAAGCATCGCGCCGGAGAAAATGACATAGCCGGCGAAGATCAGCGGCTTGATCCCTGTTTTTGGAAGAATGCGCACCACGACGGGAGCGAGCATGACGATAATGAAAGCTCCCGGTCCAAGCACCAAACCCGCATCCGTTGCTGTGTAACCGTAAAGGCTTTGCAGCATTTGGGGGATAAGGACCGTCGAGCCGAAGAGAGTGAACCCGAAAAGGAAGTAATAGAAATTAGCGACGGCGAAATTGCGATCGGCAAGAAGACGTATCTCCACAACCGGGTCGGGATGGCGCCATTCCCAGATAGCCGCCGTGATGAGCGCAAGGGCTGCGACGGAAATAAAGAACGTGATGAGGTTGCTCTGGAACCAGTCTTCGATTTGGCCGCGGTCCAGTACGATTTCGAGTGCAGAGAAGCCCAGAGCCACTAAAAGAATTCCGAGGCCGTCGATCTTGAGTTTGCCTTGCTTTCGTGCCGCTTCCACCTCCGCCACAAACTCGGGCGGATCGGAAACCAAATGATTCGTGAGGATCAGCGAAACGATGCCGATCGGAATGTTGATGAAGAAGACCCAGCGCCACGACCAGTGATCGGTGATCCAGCCGCCGAGGGGCGGCCCGATGGCTGGAGCCGTGACGATTGCCATGCTATAGAGCGCAAAGGCGGCTGCGCGCTTTGAGGCGGGAAAAGTATCCACAAGAATTGCCTGCTCAACGGGGGCCAAACCACCACCGCCGATTCCCTGCATCACGCGAAACAGGATGAGGAAGCCGAGTGTGGGCGCCAGTCCGCAGCAGAGAGAGCTGATGGTGAAGAGAGCGACGCAGATCATGTAGTAGCGCTTGCGGCCAAAGACGCGACTCAACCAGGCAGATAAAGGGAGCACGACGGCGTTCGACACAAGATAGCTGGTAAGAACCCACGTGCTCTCGTCGTAGCTGACAGCAAGGCCTCCCGCAATGTGCGGGAGGGCAACATTGGCGATGGCTGTGTCGAGAAGCTCCATAAACGTTGCGAGCGTAACGGTGATGGCAATGGTCCAAGGATTGATTGCCTGACGGTCGGCGACCGTTGGCGAAGGCATGAATCGAAAGGCGCCGGAAAATGGCCGTGGAAAAGAGGCCGAAGAGGAAGACGGCGTCGTGGAGATGGTGGCGCTCATGAGGTTGACAAGAGCGTTGGATGCGAGTAGAGACCATTCGGTCTCTATTTATTTACTGGACGCATAACGCCTCATCAACTCACTTCTTTACAATGAGTTACTGCTGTTTTGTGGGCCCTGGCAAGGCAGATCAGCTCTGTGGGGTATTGGCAGGAGCGTCCAAGGATGAGGTGGTGGCGCCATTCCGCACGGCCCAATCGAGAAACCCGGGCGGGGCGTTCTTGACGTTGTGGAGATTCGTTCTCTTGATGCTGGCAATGTTGCGCCAGCGCAGCCCGGTCAAGTCAGCGTCGCGCAGGTCCGCATCGTCGAGCGTGACACCAGAAAAATTCGCGCCGGAAAGGACAGCGCCGGTGAGATCGACGTTGGTCAGATCCGCGTCGGTGAAATCCGCCTTCCTGAGATTGCTCTCTCGGAAATTTGCGGATCGCAGGTTTGCATCGGTAAAATCCGCCGACTGGAAATTGCTGTTGCGAAGATCGCAGGCGCTGAAGTTGGAGCGCAGAAGATGCGCGCGCGGGAGGTTGATTCCCTGGAGCGATGCACCGGAGACGTCGACACCGACCAATTGAACACCGTCGGCATTGAGCTCCTGCAACGCGTCGATTCGCCCACCGCTGCCGCCCTTGCCCTGGGCGGTGTTGATCACCTGCCACGCCTGATAGTGGCGCTGCTTAGTCCTATCCCCGGATTCAGAAAAATAAAAAATGACGGCAACGAGAACGCTGAGGCTGCTCAAATACTCCAGTACTTCGAGGAACTTCCAATTGCTGAGGCCATAGGCAATCCATTCGAATCCCCATTCGATGGCGAAAAGCGGCACAAGCCAGAAGTGGCGGATCTTCGCGCGTCCTTGCGACCACGACTCGGGGCGCTCCTTCGGCACGAAGACTCTCATTCTCTTCTCCTCCACATGGCTTTGAACGCTCCCGGGCATCGAGGTTATCACGGGGTGACTTCGAGGGCGACGGCTTGAAACAGGGCGAGATTGTGGAAAGAAAACAGCGATTCCATGCGGGGGCTGCCCAAAAAGACATGCGGAAGAGCAAATGCGAGCGACGTCGCACGCACATTTATCTCATCTAGGAAAGATACATGACTGCTCAGACAAGATAGACCGGAGGAACGAACTCAATCTGAAGGTGCCTCTGAGGACTTAGAAAGAAGTCTTCAAGCTGCGAATTAAGAAATACAACTCATCCCAGCGGGCCAATGCAGCACCCGCCGGGATGAGTAGAGCTTCAACAACTCAAGGAAGTACGCTTGTGAGTGCAGGATTGCTTTGAACGGGCAGAGCCGTGGATGAATCCACCTTCGCGGTGGCAAATACACGGTCGCCAAAACGCGCACGTGGCGTGATCTGAACAGGAATCTCCACGCTCTGCGATCCGCCGGATGCCACGCGACCGACAGTGACAACCAGTTCGTTGCCCTGCTGGGTGAGCGTGTCGCTCAAGGTTCCGGCGAACGACCCCTCCTGCGGAAGTTCAAAGCGCACCTGCGTGCCGTTCAAAGCATACTGCGAGCGATTCTTGATCGTCACGGTGTAGGTGATGGTTTGCCCAGGGCGAACCCTCGCGGGCGCAGCCAGGAGAGCCAAAACCTGGTTGGCGAGCTCTGGTTTCGTGATCGTCCACTTATCGAGCAACGCGGATGTTCCCGTCGCCGGGTTGGAAACCACCTGGCCGGTCGTGGGATCAATTTCCGTGTCCGGGATGGGATCGTTCAGCGGCTGGCCGTTGATGTCCGTGCCGTAGGGAGCTGGATCGGCGGAAGTCGCGGAGGAACTATTCTGGAGCGGCTCGGTGATCTGATAGAGCGTGAGTTTGTTCGCATCCACCAAGACATCCCCGAAAGAGAATACCTTCGCCTTGAATTTCGTTGTGATCTTCGTTCCGTTTCCGGCATTGGGGACAAAATTCACCATCTCCGGATTGGAAAGATTCACGTCGAGCCAGGAGGCCGGGCCTTGCGGAACTGTCAGCCCAGGCTCATCCGTAAATGTTCCCGTGGCGGAATCATCCTCATCGAGTCCGACGCCGCTGCCGCGTGGGGCCGCGTAGTTGCCGTCGAAATCGCGGTTTCCGCCCGCGCCTTCAACGAGATAGAGGACCCCGTCGGGCACCGTGTCCGTCACACCGTCGTAACGCTGGTCCACATTCACAGCAGGCGAACCGGAAGTACTGACCGGGCCGGCGGTTCGGCTGGTGGCACGAATGGGCAGAGTGCGCTGATAATTGTGCTCGTGCCCGTTGAAGACGATGCTCACTCCATGGTCTTCCAGCACTTTCGCGATGGCGCGCATTTGGAAATTGACGATGGTCGCATCACCGGAAGAGAACGCCGGCTGATGATAGACTACGATCTTCCACAACTGCTTGCTGGAATCGAGATCGTTGATCACCCACTCGCGCAACGCAGATGGGTACGCCGTGAACACGGGTGGAGCGGCGTTGTAGGCGTTGCTGCTCGGCAGATTGTCGTCGAAGAGGTGCGGGTTTGCGTCGAGGAAAAGAAAGTGAGCGTTGCCGTAATCGAAGGAATAGTTGCTCTGGTGGTCGATCTGGAGCTTGGAGCCCTTGCCCGTATCCACTTTCGTGGAGTTGCGGAAGGCCTGGATTGCAGCGCTGGAGCTATACGTCTGGCCTTGATAGGAAAAGGTCATGCCGGTGGGCGAAGAGGAATCGGCGTTCCATTCGTTCTGGATGTCGAAGCCGGCAGGCCCGTTCTGAGGAAAGTAAAAATCATTGAAAAAGGAAAGCGCGTCGCCACCGCTCAAGTTCCCGCTGAAGAGGGGCGCCGAATTGTCTGCCAGCAGGTTGACGGACACGCCGGTGCTGCCGAGGTCGTGGTTTCCGTCCACCGGAAAGAAGAGCGTGCTGCGAAGAATGGGCGCTCCGGTCTCGTTCGAATCGTCACTGCTGTTAAAGACGGGAAAGAAGAAGTCGCGGTAGTTGTCTTCCGTGCCTTCGTTGTAGACGTTGTCGCCCGTGTCCAGGATGAAATCCGCCTGGGGACGAGGTGGCACACCGGCTACCGAGAGATCCGAAACATCGTTGATGAGATGAGCGATACGCGCTTCGTAATCGACAATGCGCGCCGGATTGGAATTGGGCACGACTGGGAAATAGCCCTCGTCGCCGACAACCACGAAGGAATAGAAAGGGCCGCGCTTGCGGGTGTGGAACGATGAAGAAAACCCACCGCTCGGCATTCCGGGACCTGTAACTGTGTACTGATATTCGGTGTCATAGGGCAGTCCACTGAGCACAGCGGTGTAGTTGGTGTGCGCGCCGTACGCACCTGGAACCGCGGGAAGTGATGGATCGGCGGCGAGGTAACTGTCTACAACGCGGCCGCTGGCATTGGCGAACCGGACGTCATATCGGGAAGAGCTAAATCTCACTTTATAGACGGATGCATTGGGAGAAGTTTCATTCGTCTGCCATGCGATTACGATTTGGTCCGCGGGACCGAAGGTTCCGTTGTCGCCCAGTTGAATGTAGGGCTGGAAGGTGACTTGTTGTCCAAAAGCCGCCGGCGCCAAGGCGAAGGCAAACACCATCGCAAGCGCGCACAACCACGACGGCACGCAAACCGTACCGCATTTCTTCATGGGGAAGCTCCTTGAGGCGTGTGAAATTTGCTGCGTCTTGCCGGATGGCTGGGCAGGGAGCCACCGACGAGGAGCCGCGGGAGGCAGTGTAGGCGGCCGCGGGTCACAAGGTGATGAACGAAGATTCAAGATTAGCGGCGGACACGACGACTGCGACCAGAGCTGGAAGTGGATTTTTGAGATTCAGCGTGTGAGATTTTTCGATATTCCATTTGCAAAGGATTCATCGGCTTGCAACCTCCGCTCCTCAGTCTTGTAACGGATCATTGCGATTCAAATTTGTTCGGAGGGCGTGATGCCTGGTACGCGAAGGGATTTTCTGCAGCAGCTGAGCGGGCTGGCAATGGCGGCCGCGGCGCGCGGAGCTTTGCCAGGGGGCGAAGTCGTCGAACGATATCCCGCGCCTGAGGCATTGCTCAACACGATGGCACTAGCGCGCTTTGTCGATCCGCTTCCGATTCCTCCGCAAGCGAAGCTCAGCGGACTGCGGCCCGATCCCTCGAAGCTTGCGAGGAATATTCCGTACTATCGGATCGCAATGCGAGAGTTTCAATCGAAGGTGCATCGCGATGTGCCGCCGACTGCGTTCTGGGGATACGGCAGTGTGTGTCCCGGTCCGACGATAGAGGCACGAAGCGGATCGCCCGTACTCGTCGAATGGTCCAACGAATTGCCGCAGTGCCATTTTTTTCCGATCGACCACACTCTGCACGGCGCGGAACGGAGCAAGCCGGAGGTGCGGACCGTTGTGCATCTCCACGGAGGCAAGACCCCGGCGGAAAGTGACGGCTATCCGGAAAAATGGTTCGCGCCCGGCCATTCAGCGACGTATTACTACCCCAATCAGCAGGAGGCCACAGCCCTGTTCTATCACGATCACGCGATGGGAATTACACGGCTGAACGCCGTTGCAGGCTTGATGGGATTGTACTTGATCCGCGACGACTACGAGGATTCGCTGCACCTTCCCTCAGGCGCATATGAAGTGCCACTCGTGATCTTCGATCGGTCGTTTCACCAGGATGGCCGGATGTTTTATCCTGTCTCGGGAAAACCCGGTGCACCGTGGGTCTCCGAATATTACGGAAGCGCGATTTTGGTGAACGGAAAGATATTCCCATACCTCGAAGTCGAACCGCGGAAGTACCGGTTTCGCGTGCTCAACAGCTCGAATGGGAGCTTTTACCGGCTCTCATTATCGCTTGAGCCGACGGTTATGTCGCCGGCGCTCGATTTCCACCAAATCGGCACGGAGCAGGGATTTCTAGCGACTCCCGCACGCATGAAGCTTTTGATCCTCGGCCCAGCCGAGAGGGCTGACTTGGTTGTGGATTTCAGCGGCAAAGAAAGCAAGGAAGTGTATCTACGGACGGACGTTGCCATGGTGATGCAATTCCGCGTTGCGTCCCGAAGCGTTGCCGATCCGTCTTCTTTGCCCGAGAGACTTCGCCCCATCCCTCGGACGCCAGAGAGCGCGGCAGTAAAGACCCGAAAATTGACGCTTGCCGACTATCAGAATCGACTGGGGATTTCGCGCATCCTTTTGTTGAACGGAACGCGTTGGTCGGAGCCAGTGACAGAGAATCCGGAGCTGGACTCAACAGAAATCTGGTCCTTCATCAACCTGACGGACGATTCTCATCCGATTCATCTTCACCTGGTCAGGTTTCAGATTTTAGATCGAACACCGTTTGATCTTTCGGTTTATCAGCTCACAGGGAAAATCGTCTTCAACGGGCCTGCGGCTACGCTCGAAGCGAACGAATCGGGTTGGAGAGACACCGTTCGCGTCGACCCCATGACAGTCACTCGCATTATCGTGAAATTCGAGGGATATAAAGGGCGCTACGTGTGGCACTGCCATATGCTCGAACATGAAGACAACGAAATGATGCGCCCTTACGAGGTCGTCTAGAAGGGTTCACCGACCATTTCCCCGTTCTTTTCTACCATTGGTACAGTCCTTTGCGTTCCGGCGCAAGCTGATCGAAGCACAACGCCAGCGTCAGGCTGGCTCGTCGGCCCAATCTCGCGGATGCAAATATTCGAGCAACTCTGCTTCCGGCGACCCCGGAGCTGGAATCTCGTTGTAGCCCCAGGCAACTTCCGGCGGCAGGCTCATCAGAATGGATTCGACGCGTCCGCCAGTCTTGAGACCAAAGACCGTGCCTCGGTCGTACAACAGATTGAACTCGACGTAACGCCCGCGCCGAAGGAGCTGCCACCGGCGCTGCTCATCGGTATAGGGATCGTTCCTGCGACGCTCAACGACCGGAAGGTAGGCAGAAAGAAACTGATCTCCGGCGTCGCGCACGAAGGCGAACACTTCGTCGAGCCGCTCGCTAAGATAGTCGAAAAAAATTCCGCCCACGCCTCGCGCTTCCCCGCGATGTGCCAAATAGAAGTATTCGTCGCACCATTTTTTGAATCGAACATAGTCCGCCACAGGATGGCGTTCGCAGGCCTGTTTCCACGTGCGATGAAAATGGATCACGTCTTCGCGGCGCGGGTAGAACGGCGTCAAATCGGCCCCACCGCCAAACCAGGAAGCTCGTTCCTCCACGCCGCCCTTGGTAAGCTGACGGAAGTTTGCATGGACCGTTGGGACGTTTGGGTTGCGTGGATGAAGAACCAACGACAAGCCAGCTGCGAAAAAATTGTTTCCCTTACCAGGCGTTGTCTCCGCTATTTCTTCGGGAAGTGTGCCGTTTACTTGCGAAAAATTCACACCGGCTTTCTCGAACACTCGCCCATCGGCGAGGACACGAGTAATTCCTCCGCCGCGATGCGAGTGCTGCCAGGAGTCTTCGCGGAAGCGAGCGCCGCCTTGCGCAGCTTGCTCGACACCCTCGAGAGCAGTGCAGATTCTGTCCTGTAAACCGCGGAAGTAGGCCGTGGCCTCGCGGTTTAATTTATCGTGGTCAACGTTGGTCACCGAGACTCACCTATCATTCGAAATGAGTATCCCCTAATGCCAGTATTCCTGCCAATGCCAGTTCTGAAGGCAGCTCGAACTCGTGCGATTACATCTCCATCGTTCAACCCATAACTGCATCTATTCTAAGATTTTGCAGCATCCCATTCCTGGGTCGTCACACTCCTACCAATGGTTGACACGCAATTACAGTTGCGTATTCTAAGAAATCCGAGAGGTTCAACCTTCAAACAGGTTTTTGCCGAGAGTGAGGGTGCTATGGCCGCAGGAAGAACAAACAGAACGAGAGAAGTGCGAGGTCCTTACCAGAACGGCATTCGCCGGCGCAGGAAAATCATAGAATCCGCGACTCGCATCTTTGGTTCTCACGGCTTCAATAGTGGCACACTCCGCCAAATTGCCAAGGAAGTAGGCGTTACACCCGCCGCACTCGCCCGTCATTTCGACAACAAAGAAGGGCTCCTTTCCGCTGTCCTGAATAATTGGGATGCAGAGGCTCGTGCGCGCAACCCCGGTGATGTCCGTGGACTCGCGTTCTTTGTCCGCCTTCGGGATGCGGTGATTTATAACCAGGCCAACCGCGGACTGATCGAACTGTTCCTCACTCTGGCGGGTGAGTCAACAAATCCCGCTCATCCCGCGCGCAACTTCATCCAGGGGCGATACCGCGAAGTTGTGGACAAGAGCGCGCAACTTCTTCGCGAAGCGCGCGACACGGGCGAGATTGTTTGGATGGACGATGAGACGATCGTCGCGGAGGTGCGCTCGCTTTACGCAATGATGGACGGTATCCAACTCCAATGGCTTGTTGACCCGAACGTCGATCTTGTCCGTATTTTCAGCCACGCCCTCGCGGCTATCTTGGAGCGTTGGACAGGACGCCAATACGCGCTTCCACAGCTCCCCGAACAGGCGTAACAAAATTGCCTCCAATTGATGTTGTGCTTGCGCTTGATATCAGTTCCAGCGGAGTGCGGGCACGCGCACACGGAAGAGACATGTGCGTTCACGCCGAGCGCGCGACAGACCTCGATACCCGAACAGGAGCCGACGGAACATCGAGTCACGAACTGGGAGCGATTCTTGAAGCCGTGCGCAAGGTTGTTCGACCAATCGCTGGGGGATCTGAACTAAGAATTGTGGCGCTGGGCCCGTCCGGGACGGCGAGCAGCCTTGCTGTAGCAAAACTCAAGAACGGGATTCCGAAGGAATCGACCGAAGTGCTCCTATGGTCGGACGCGCGCGCTGCGGGCGCGTATCCCCCAATTGCTGCACAACTGGCAGAAGCCTACGAGCGAACACTGTGTCCGCCAGATGTGACTTATTGGCCGGCAAAACTGAAATATCTGGCCGAGCAAGAAGCGCTGGATGGCAACAGTTTTATTGCTGGGGGCAAGGACCTGGTTTTCTTCTGGCTGACAGGCCTGCTGTGGACAGACCCGATGACAGCCGGGTCCACCGGGGTGTTCGACAGCATCAAATGGCGCTGGGATGAAAATCTTTTGAGAAGCACGGGTGCTTCTCCCGATTGCCTTCCCAAGGTGCGAGGCGCCGCCGAATGGGCGCCACTTGCGGCCGCCCCTGCCAACGAACTTGGTCTTCCACAAGGGCTGCCGATTGCGGTGGGAGGGATGGATGGGGTGCTAACCCAGCTTGGGTCCTCGGGAGAGTGTGAAGGGGTCGCCTCATGCACAATTGGAACGAGCATCGCGTTTCGAATTGGTTCTGTACGGCGTATTGCCGACCCGCAATCGCGCACGTGGTGTTACCCGGTGAGCCGTGACTTTTGGGTTGTTGGCGGAGCGGGAAGCAATGGCGGAAATCTATTGACTTGGCTTCGCGATCAACTGAGGCTCGCTGAAAGCGTTCCTGATCTCGTCAACCTTGCCTTCTCGGTGAGCGCGGATCCGTCTCTGACGTTCGTACCCTATCTTCATGGCGAGCGGGCACCGTTCTGGCGGTCTGACCTGCGAGCGGCTTTTATAGGCTTGTCCTCATATCATGGCGCTGCTGATCTGGTGCGAGCTGTTCTTGAGGGAATCGCGGGCTCCTTGCTTGATCTGGCCAAAACGGTCGAGTCGGTGGCCGGAATCGCCCGCCATGTGGTGTTTAGCGGAGGCTTTCTGCACGAAAGGCGTTGGGTCCAACTGATGACCGATGCACTGGGCGTCGCAACTTCAGCCCCCATCCCCGATGTTGCAACGTCCACAGGCGCAGCGATGGTGGCGTGGGCTGCCGTCGAAGGAATTCGAATCGGTGACGTGTTCGAGCCAGCTCGCGAGGCGCTCGCGGAGCCTGACAACCAAGTCCATGAGCGGGTACGCGAAACGGCTGCGAGGATCAGCCGCTATCGCAAAATGGTATGGCCGTAGATGGTCGAGGAGTCAGGTGCCTTCGACTTGGATTGGGCTCGACCGTCGTTACACGGAAACGAACGGCGAAGCAGCAATTCTGTGAAGAGAGTCGTCGCTAGCGGCGGATCCGAGATGGGTTTTTCTATCGCGTGAAGCCAGCCTGAATTAGAAGGTTCTGTGGTGAGTGCCGGCCATTATTGCGATTGCTCGTTCTTACTCGTCCCTTGATGGAAGGAGTCAACGTTGCTCCTGAAAGCGTTCCAGATCGCGAGCGGGTCGGCAGCGTCGGCGACCGCACCACCGACAATCAGAGTGTCAAATCCAGCGGTAAGAGCATCATGAACTTCAGCCGGACTCAGCTTGCCTGCGACGATTAGCCGGTCGAAATAACCTGCGCCTCCCGCAAACGGCGCAATCAGCGCCGCAAAGGTCCGCGAGCCGGATTTCGGACGGTGAATACACAAGTCGACTGGAATTCCTTCACGATCGGCGGTAGCGCAAAGCTTTTCGAGCACAACAAGGTCAACACCGTGTCCAACTGTGTCCAAAAGGATCGGGGAGGGGCTGCCCACTGGATGATCGACAGCTTTTGCCGCTTTCAAGACACCTTGCCACGTTACGTCATCTATTACTCCTGCCACTGCCGTCACGACATCTGCCCCAGCCGCGAATGCACTTCTAGCGATCCTCTCGCCCGCGTCGCAAATCTTTACGTCGGCAACGACGACGATGGGATGCAGCATGCTTCTTCGAACGCTTTCGACGGCAGCGAGACCCGCTGACAAAATGAGAGGCGTGCCAATCTCAACACGGGCGACTACCTGCGCGACCTTCGAGACAAGGCTCAAGGCTTCATTGAGCGACGAGAGATCGAGCGCCAACTGAAGGAACTCTTCGGGAAAACTTCTCCTGGCTTGCGAAGTTGTTGCCGGTTTGCCGGGCCTTTTTGAGAGCGGAGGATTCATGGGGTCAATTGTAGTCCATGTGCTACATTTGAACTGTTAGCGAACGCAAACTTTTCCCTTTCAAATTTAGAAACGAGGATGGCCGAATGAAATGGAAGCCTCTGGCGCTTGTTATCGGAACTTATACGGAGACACTGGCTCACGTAGACGGTCATGCCAGAGGCATTCTTAGCGCAACTTTTGACGGCGTTTCATTGAGTGAACCCACCGTCGAAGCCGAAGTTCGAAACCCCTCATGGGTAACGATCAGCGCCGACGGCCAGTTTTTGTATGCGGTCATCGAGGCGGTAGAATTCGAAGGCAAGCCTGGCGGCGGAGTGGCGGCCTTCGCGCGCGATCCCAAGTCCGGCGCTCTTAAGTTGCTGAACACAACCCCTTCGGCCGGCATTGAACCTGCGCACCTCGATCTCGATCCAAGCGAGAAGTTCGTTCTCGTCGGCAACTACCGCACCGGCTCCGTTTCTGTGCTTGCGCGTGAAAAGGACGGCCGGCTGGGCAAGATGGTCTCGCATGTCCAGCACAAAGGGTCGAGTGCGCATCCCGTCCGGCAAACGGGCCCGCACGCCCATCAGATCCTGTTCGATCCAATCACGAAGGACCTGCTCGTGCCCGATCTAGGAATGGATGCCGTGCTTTTCTATCGCTTGAGTGAAGCCGGCGTTCTGACCGAGAAGCCGGAAGCGCGCATCACGACTGCTCCAGGCGCCGGCCCGCGCCACCTTGCTTTTCATCCTGATGGCAGGCACCTTTTTCTTCTCAATGAACTCAACAGCACTTTGATTGTCTTGCGCCGCAACGGAGATCGTTTCGAACAGAAACACATCGTCTCGACACTGCCTTCGGATTTCAAGGGCCACAATCAAACAAGCGCCGTACGAGTTTCCGCTTCGGGGAGATACGTGCTCGCTTCCAATCGTGGATTCGACAGCATCGCCGTGCTGGCATTCGATGCGTCAACAAGCACCGCCGAGCTGAAGCTGGTGGAACCGACTCTCGGCAGCCAGCCACGCGATTTCATCGAAGCTCCCGGCGGAAAGCATATTCTTGTCGGCAATCAGGATAGCGACATAGTGGTGGTGTTCGCTTTGGATGAAACCGGCCCAAGCCTCAAGTTCGTTTCGCAGACGAAAGTTCCAACGCCGGTGTGCCTTCGATTCGTACCTTGAGCCACGAAAGAAGGCGTGTTTAGCCGACGGGGTTAAGCGCCCGAGCGGATGGCCAAGATTGAGCCGCCGAAAGCCGAGTCAAGATGTCGTTGGCTCCGATAATCGCCAAAGCCATGCTTGTAAGGGTCGGATTACATGCTGTTGTAGTGGGGATTACGCCGTTTCCGGCGACGTAGACATTTTCCGTGTCCCATACGCGGCAATTCTTATCGCAAACGGAAGTACCGTCATTCGTGAGCCCCATGCGCACCGTACCCTGATAGTGCAGCGAACTCCCGGCAGGGAGGATCCAAGGCTCTTCGCCGTCGACGGGCTTGCCAAGCATATGGCTGATGCGCAGAACCTCTGACTTACCGCGGTCAAGCCGTTCAAGGTCGCGCTTGCTCAGCGAAAAGTGGATCTTCATGGCAGGCATGCCAATCCAGTCTTTCTCCGTTTCGCTGAACTCGAGCCAATTTTCGTAGCGAAGGTCTTGAATTCCGAACAGATGCACGGAGATCAAGGGATTTCCCACCTTGCGGTCTTTCTCGGAACGCGCCACCGTGTCTGGATTGATCTGGACAAGCATCGCGCTGAACTCGAATTCTTCGCCTTCATAGGGAATCCAGGTGACTCCACTCGACGCGATGGCGACTGCTTTGGAATCGGACATCGCCGTCGCATTCCCTGAAATGTCATCGTGGACTGTGTCGGGACCGAGCCCCTCGACTTCCGCCATAACGGATACCTGTGGATGCTCGTTCAGGTAGTGGCCGAGCGCTTTCGGGCGGATTCCCGAAGCAAAGAGAAGCTGCGGTGTGCGAAGAGAGTCGCCCGCGATCACCACATATTTTGCCCGAACCGCCGTGACAACGCCTGTCTCGCGGTCGCGCAATTGCACTCCGATGGCCCGGCCATTTTCCATGGTCACGCGCTCGCAGAGGGTATTGGGCCGCAGCTCGAAATTTTTATTTTTGCCCGATAGCAGATGGCCCAGGATGACATTTGGTCCCGCGCGAAAGACGCCGCGCGAAGTGAGCTTCACGGCCATGGGCATGGGTTGTACACGGCGATCCGGCGTCCGGCGCTCGTTGATTTGCTCGCCGACAACCTTTTGAACATGTTTAGCGAACCTGGATTCCTGGAATTGAGTGCTGGTGACTTGCAAAAAGCGCTCGGCCTGGAGAAAGGCCCGCTCAAGCGCCTCGGCGTCGACGAAATCAATCTTCTCGAGCTTCCCAGGACGAGGGCAGGCGCCGAACCAGTGCGAACCCATGCCGCCGACATTGCATGACTCTTGAGCAGCGGGAAAACCGTCACCGTCGATGTCGCCCGAACCGACGGCAAACATTCCCGGCCGCGTCACAAGCGCGCGCGCCCGCTCCGCGCCTGCCACGTTGATCGCCGTTCCGGATGTCGCTGGAAGCTCGTAGCGGAATTGGTTGGGTCCTTGAGATGCAATCTGCGCCTTTTCACGTTCCAGAGAATCAAAGATGTTCGAGACGTGCAAACCCGGAGGATTTGCCACGACAGGGCCCGCTTCGACCAACAGAACCTTGGCATCTGGGAGCTTGTCGCAGACAACGCGAGCATAAGTCGCGCCCATTGGGCCGCTACCAATGATCGCGACGTCATGATCCTCGACAAATGGCGGCATCAGCGTTCCTCGATCAACCCGCTACGGGCCGGCCCAGAATGGACGAAATCACTTCTCGCAAAAGTGAAATCAGGCTTTCGCTAAAAATCGCGTTTTCAAGCTGGCGTGCAATCTCCACAAGACCATAAATCATGCCGACTCTAAAAGTCAACGTGTGTATACTCTTCAAAACATGCTCATCGCACCAAGACTTGCCTGACCCGGCAGATATCCCACCTTTCTCAAATAGTTGACACACGGTTACATTTTGTGTCTTACTTCCTTCCGAAGGGCTCTGCCTGGACGCGGAAACAGGAGTCCGAGAGAAAGGTGAGAGGAACGATGAGATTTGGTGCTTCCGTGTGGCCGTGGCGGTGGGATCTACCGTATGACAGGACCATCAGGAGGATCGGCGACGCCGGTTTTCGAGCGACAGAACTGATCGCCTGGAATCGCGCTGCGATTGAAGAGTATTACGTGCCTTCGACCATTGCTTTCCTGCGCGCTACTCTAGCCGAGAAGAATATGAAGCTTTCGCAGTTTGTGGTGGTAAACCGCGGTGCCGCGAGCGCCGACGCCTCGGTAAGGAACGCAGCAATCGAAACGTTCAAGAAGGGAGTCGATATTGCGGCTCAGCTTGAATCACCCATCATCAACACGGTCACCCACCTTCCGTTCGACATTCGCTTTCCTGTGATCACAAACCGTCCTCATATGCAAACATTCTCATATCCAGTCGCGTCTAACTTGGACTGGAATCGGAACTGGCACGAGTATGTCGAGACTTTGCGCCTCTGCGCCAACTACGCGCAGGCGGCTGGGCTCAAGTACAGCATCGAGCCACACCCTTTCCGCTATGGAGCGAACATCGAAGGTTTGCTTCGCATTCTCGAAGCAGTCGACTCACCCGCCCTTGGCGTCAACCTTGACCCGAGTCATCTTTTTCCCGTCGGCGATCTCCCACACGTCGCCATCTACCGCCTTGCCCCGCGCGTGCTCCATTGCCACTTTTCGGACAACGACGGCGAAACCAACGTTCACTGGCGCCCGGGAAAGGGAAAGATTGATTGGCGTCACGTACTCCAGGCCCTCAAGGACACCGGCTACACGGGTGTGGTATCGCTTGAATTCGAAGACGTCCCTGGTGTTTCGCGCGGAGTCGAGAGCGTGGCGGGAGTTTACAAGGGCAATACCGAGGCGACCGCCGAGTTCGAAGGCGAATACAAGATTGCGCTCGCATATTTGACGGATATCGCACGCGAGGTTGGCTTGCAGGTTGACTGACGGGAAGGGCGGGAATCCGGCACGGTTGGCCGTCCCGAAGCTCAGAGGCGCGGCGCCTGGCGGTGATTAGCGGAGTAGAAGAAGGAGCGGAGACACGAGACAAGCCGCGAAATGGTGCGAATACAACGGCGCGCACTCTTTACAAGGCCTGCATCCACGGCCGGAAAATCGCAGATGCCGATCTCAATCTCATTGCCTCGTCTCAGCTGGAACGGGAGGAGCGCGATTCAGCTTTCATCGTCGAGGAAAGTCAACGATGACGCGGTTCCGGTGCAAAAGAGTTCTGGCGGTTGCGAGCGCTGCCATCCTCATCACTGGCTCACTCGCGGGCTGTTCCTCCCCTCCTTCGAGATTCGGCGCTCGCTCTCACAAAGGCTATCGGTTGGCAGGCGTTTCGGTGTACGTGCAGGACCCTGCCTGGGCCACGCTTCAGTGTGGAGCGGTCAAACAGGCACGATTGATGGGCGCCAAGATGACCTGGTTTTCCACGGCGACCGATACTTCCAGCGCCACACAGCAGATGAACTTCAACGCCGCCTTGTTGACCAAGCCCGATGCCCTCATTCTGGTCTCCTGGCTCCCCGGCACTTTTTCCACTCAAGTGAAGACGCTCATGCAGCAGGGCGTTCCCGTGATTGGCGTCAATAGCACCATCACGCCGCCGACCGAACGCGTGCTCTTCGTAAATAGCCGGGACAATTCTGACTTTGTGAACTACATCGCCAAACATTTGAAGGGCGAAACAGGTTCGCTCGGCGTGCTCGGAGGCATGGCGGGTGTGGCTGACGCAGTCCTTCGCTGGAAGCCAGTGACGGACGAGCTGCGAATCGTGGCCCCCAACCTGAAAATACTCCCGACGCAGTTCGACGACTTCAATCGCACGAAGGCCTCGATCGCCACTTCCGCCATGATCGTCGCGAATCCTGATCTAAAGGTCATCTATTCAATTACGGGACCTGAGGGCGAGGGGGCGGCTGCCGCCATCAAGCAGGCGGGCAAAGCAGGACAGATCAAGCTTTATTCCTATGGAGCCAATGAGGCGGAAGTGGCGGCGCTCAAGAGCGGGGTGGTCCAAGCACTTTATGGCCAGCCCATGTACGGGTTAGGGCAGGAAGGCGTCAAGGCGGCGATCGACTATCTAAAAATCGCGAAGAAGGGTCAGCCCGTTCCTCAATTGGACCCGGTGATGGTGAATGTGCCTTTGAAAGTACTGACGAAGGAGAATATTGATGACCCGTCATCGGCTCCGTATCTTCAAAAGTCGACTTGCGAATGAGCGTTGCGGAACACTCTCAGAAAAGACCCAACCGCTTCATTCTCAGCTGAACGAAGCGCGGTCACGATCAAGTTGGAAATGGAAGAGCTGAGCACGATATTTTCAGAACGGCGATTCCTGGCGGGCTCGATGGCAAGCCACCGTTGACCCTCATTGGGCACGGCCTTTAGAGTTGGGAGCTTCGAGAACTAATTTCCCCCTACGTCTCGCATTAGGAGTTTCTTTTGAGCGAGCAACTTAGATCCTCTGCTCACAAGCAAATTGGGGGGCAGAGGCCAGCTCACATTGCGATTGCGGGACTGCATATCGCGAAGCGATTCGGACACGTGCAAGCGCTAACCGACGCGAACGTGACAGTGCACTTCGGCGAAGTAGTGGCGCTCTTCGGTGACAATGGGGCGGGAAAGTCCACTTTCCTCAAAACGCTGATAGGGATGATAAAGCCCGATGCGGGCGAGTTCATCGTTAACGATCGCCCCGTTTCCTTTTCCAACATCCGAGATGCCCAACAGGCCGGTGTCGAGTGCGTTCACCAGGACCTCGCGCTGGCGCCCGATCTCTCTGTCGTTGACAACATGTTCCTCGGCAACGAAAAGCTTCGTCGCGGCTTCCTCGGGAAGCTTGGCGCTCTCGACCGCAAGGAAATGACCGAACGCGCCGACCAGGCGCTTCGCGAGCTTTCCATCAAGCTCCCATCTTTGAAAATCGAGGTAAGCGCTCTCTCCGGAGGGCAAAAACAGGCGCTCGCCGTGGCTCGTGCCGTGATGTGGGGACACACGGCGATTCTGATGGACGAGCCCACCGCTGCCCTCGGCGCCCGCCAAAGCGCCATTGTCTGTGACCTGATGCGCACCGTTGCCGAACGCGGCCTTGGCGTTTTAGTTGTTTCCCACGATTTGCCGCGTGTGCTGAAAGTCGCCGACCGCGTCACCATCCTCTGGCGCGGCTCAACGGCGCTCGAAGCTTTTGCTTCGGAACTAACCATACCCGAAGTCGTCGCCACGATGGTTGGCAGCGGCAGGGACAACATTGCATGACCACGACACCCCGGCAGCAAAGCTCCGAACTCGTGCGCCAATTGGACCCGGACTTCCGCGCCGTCAAGCCGAAGAACCCTCTCCAGCGCTTCTTCAGCAAGACCGGAACGTGGATTCTTGTACTCGATATCGCCCTGATAATTTTGTTCGGATTCATGTCGGAGGATTTCGTTTTTTGGAGCCAGACGAATGTCGAGGCTCTGATGATCAACGGCACGGAGGCGCTGCTTCTGGCACTAGGTCTCGCAATGCTCCTGGGCGCAGGCACCTTCGATCTGTCCGTGGGCTCCAATTTGGTTCTTTCATCCGTTCTCGGCGGTCTCACGATTAAAGCGATTACAGGAGTGCCGGACGTCCATGGCAACTACGCTCACTTGGGAATTGCGATCGCGCTCGGAGTGCTCGTCTGTGTCGGGTCGGGGGTAATCTACGGCCTCTGCAACGGAATTCTTGTCGCCTATTTCGAAATCAATTCATTGATCGCGACGCTAGGTACGATGGGGATCGGCACCGGGCTGGCCCTCGTGATCACTGGCGGCGGAGACGTCACTGGGATACCGGAACAACTGCAGTCGGGTTTTGGGGTCGCATCACTCTTTTTCATTCCTTATCCTGCGCTCGTCGCTATCCTCGCAGCGATTGTCCTTTGGGCGGTGTTGCGATTTACGCGGTACGGCGTTCGTACGCTGGCGATCGGCTCAGAACGCACATCGGCCGAACGCGCCGGCATCAACGTCAAGCGTCACCTGACTTCTCTTGCAGCTCTCGCCGGGGGCCTGGCCGGATTTGCGGGTTTTGTCGATATCGCCCGCTACGGCTCCACATCACAAGCCGGGCATGTGCAAGATCCTCTGGTTGCAATCACGGCGGTCGTAATAGGCGGAACGCTTATCGAAGGCGGCAAGGTAAGCGTCATCGGCGCTGTTTGGGGGACGGCTCTCGCAGTTGTGCTGCAGACGGGACTCATCATTGTCGGGGCCCAATCCTTCTACCAACTCATCGTCGTTGGCGTCGTGCTCATCATCGCCGTCGGACTCGACAGCTATCGCATGCGCCGCTCAAGAGATTGATGGAACGGTCGATACGACGGGCGCGAAAGTGTCGGCCGCCAGCGATTCTCTGTGATCCTCATAGGATGCTTCTATAGATCGGCGATGGACAGAACTCAGCGAAGAGCGGCGACGTGATCGCCGACTCGGCACATGTCACTTTATCTTAATGGTTTATGGGCGATGGACGACGGCGCCGACATCCCAGTGAGAGCCGCTTTGAGGAAGCAGGGTCACGTGGTCAGGCCAGGAGAGAGGAGAGGGAGCGAGGGCGAGGCTGAACTCTTTACCAAGGTCTTCGGCCTTGGCGACAGTGGAGGAATTTTTGCGCAAAGCGAAGTCAGATGGCTTGCGAGGAGAAGTCTCGACAAATTGAGGATCGGCGATGAAAGAGCTATTCCCCTGACCCTGAGAGCGCCAACCGGCAAAATCTGAAATCGAGCCCTTCCAATTAAAAAGCCGGGGACCATCGGGGAAATAATCGTTGTTTGCAAAATCGAGCCTGCCGTTCACGCCCGGCTCGATGAACACATGATATTCGGAGCTGTTCGCGATGATGTTGTTTTTGACGGCGATGTCGCCTGTCTCGCGCGTGGACGAACTGACGTACAGGTTGATGCCAATACGATTGTTGTAGCAGGTGTTGTTGTAGATCTTGTGCCCGAGATAATTGGCCATGATGCAACTGCCGTTGGGGTGGTTATAGATGATGTTGTAGAGAAATTGATTGCCGTGCGTCGGGACATCATTCGTGAAGAGGCCGTTCGTCCCGTCGTCGTGAATGTCGTTATACCGGACGACGTTGTCGTTCGAGCCCAGAGGAGGGCTGCCCGTGTCGATTGATAATTCGATGGCAGAGAGACGAGCATCGTAGCATTCGTTCTTTTCAATAATGTTTGAACTCGACCCGGAAACGCCGACGCAATATCCCTCCCCCTTTGCCGTCGTATCCTTATTTGAGTAAGAAAGATTGCTTGCGACGAGCGAATGATTCGTTTCGTGGAGGTAGATGCCTGCACCGTTGTCGTGGACAACGTTGCCTGTAATCTTAAGGCCACTGACGACTACACCCTCGGGATAAACGACGGAGCGGCAGCGAGTGCCGGGCGGGCATCCAAAAATGTTGATTCCGTTGGAGTGGTTGTGATGGACCTGATTATTTTGAATTGCTCCAGATGTGATGAGGAATTTGCTGTTGTTGCCATAAATTTTGATTCCCGAGCCGTCATTGAAAGCCACGAGCGAATCTTCGATGGTGGTGGCGTCGGAATTTTCCAAGTGAATGCCGTCCCCGGCACCGTCGATGACGACGACATGCGAGATGAGAAGATGGCCGGGAGCAGGCCCGGCGAGGCGGGGCGGCTTCGCCCATATTCCCGCCCCTTCACCGAACGTAAGGGAGTTCGCTCCCGTTACCTCAAGATTTCTGACAACCACATAGGACATACCTGCAAGGTCTATGCCACAAGGTCGGTCTCCGACTTCGATGG
This sequence comes from Candidatus Acidiferrum sp., assembly GCA_035524135.1. GTDB lineage: Bacteria > Acidobacteriota > Terriglobia > Acidiferrales > UBA7541 > Palsa-295. Next base: position 25,235 of record DATKPM010000086.1, read on the forward strand.
CCGATTCGGGATCTGAATTCGGCGGGTTGGAACCAAGATCAACATAGAGCACGCCGGACTGCCAGGCCCAATCGTCAGGATTTTGCACAGCACCAACGTCCGGTTTGCGATTGCCTTTGCGCGAAGCGACGATGACAACGTTTGGCTGCGAGGAGACGGAGGCTTGCCAGATTCCCAGCGCGCAGCCACCGCACCTCGACCAATTGGCGGAAGGAATAGGGTCGGCTTCATTGAGGATTGGCGGAGCCCCAGAGCCGTAGGCATCGATGGTGATAGGTTCGCCACTCTTACCGGAAGAAGACAGGAGCAGTTCCTCCCGCCAAACACCACCCCTGCTCAGCAGGATTGCGTCGCCGGGATTCAATCGGGTTTGATTGACCTTGGCGATCGTCCTCCAAGGTGTCGAGGTGGAAGTTCCGTCATTCAAGTCATTGCCGCTGCGGGAATCCACGTAGAAGGTTCGCGCGCAACAAGGCGACCAAGAGGAAAGAAAGAATAGAAAGACTAAGATGAATTTGCACACTGTTAATCCCTTGCGACGAAGCCCCGGAGCTGGCGGATTCATATATCCGCCGGAGACGGATGAGGAGCGGAAGAAGAGAATGGAGGATGCGAATGTGAGCGACTCGTCACGACCGCATCCAGCAGCTCTTGCTTGCGGGCTGAGCGAATCAGAACGACAGATTTAACCCCGGCATCGAGCGCCCGCCTGGCTGCTTCGAGTTTCACGACAATCCTGTCAGCAGTTCCTGTGCGGCCGAGAATTCGGATGATTTTGTCCACACTCAACCTTATAACTTCTTCGTGAATCAGGGGAAGAGGATCTCTTCCCGAGATGAAGAGCAACAAATCGGCTTGGAGATATTCAGCGCAGGCGGCTGCCATATGGTCCGTCTGGATACATTGAATCTCTCTGCTAGCAGCAAGCGCAAGGGAAGGTGCGACCAATACAATCTCCTGATCCAAAAGCGAGTCAATGAGGCGCCTATCCACGCCAATGAGATAGCCCTCATATCCCAGTTTGCCGGGAACGTTTTCACGAAAGAGGGTCTCACAACGAAAGCAGGGCGCGGTGGCGGGTGACAATCCCAAGACGCGGCGCCCCTCCCGCGACACGGCCGCGGCCAAACATTGCGTCAATTGACCTGCCAGCACGCGAACGGAAGCATCCCGTGTCATGCGATCGACTACGCGCAATCCACCCTCAAAATGTTCAGGCACTCCGATACGCCTGAGTTCCGCGCTGACAAAGCAGTTTCCGCCGTGCACGACAAGCATGCGGTGTCCCAGCTGCGCCAAGGTTCCGATCTGCGCGGCAAGACGCGCAAGTGCTTCGCGATCGGCGAATACAGAACCAGGAACTCGGATGACGGTTTTCATGTGGCAATTCCGGAAGGTGTGGACTCTTTTGGATTCATGAGCAGCGAATCGCACCGGGGAAACGTAGTGGAACGGACGTTTACGATCGACCGTACACGGATCAGATTCTTTTCCTGATTCAAAGTCCCGTGCACGAGGACGTTGACGCCAACGTGGCGGCGAGCGAGCCAGGAATCATCCAATAGGTACGTCTGCCTGTGCGAGTGGTCTTCGAGGTAAAACTTACCTTCTTTTTTCGAGATCGTGCCGGTGAAAGGGCAGACATCGCTGGTTTGCAAATCTTGCGACTGATCCTCCATCTGGTCTTGCTGTTGATTGTCCTCCTGGTTGTGGATCTGCTGCTGTTGTGCCGGCTTCGCCTGTTGCGCGGCGACTTGAGCGGGAAGCAGCAAAAAACCGCAGGCTAGAAAGAGAAACAAGAGCGTTCGAGAGAAGCGAGTCATGCTAGGCCTCGGGCCGGAATTTCTTGGTGGCGAATCAATCTTCTACTGCGAATCCAGGGGCGTGTGAGACGCAACCATGCCGATATTCAGGTTTAGCGAGAGCGGGAAGAAAGGGCTGTCAACCGGTTCCAACTGGACATGGCGAAAATAGCGCCCCACGAGCCCGGCCATACGCTCGTAGTCAAAGCCTTTGCGGCTTCGCTCCATGCGTGGAACGTGATCGGTGCGACCGAGAACGGCCTGCAGCAACTCCCAGGCGGAATAAGGGCTGCGCCTGACGCCGGAAAGGTGCGACCCAACGTGCTTCAGAAGAAGCGGTATTCCCTTTTCGTTTGGCATGGTGGAAATGACGCGGCCATCGGGGCGGACTTTCTCAGCAAGCGTGGACACGTAGGACTCCAACTGTGAAGTCTCGAGGTATTCAAACGTTTCGAGGACAAAAGCAAAGTCGAAAGACTCCGAGAGGGCCGCGACGTCCCGATGTTCATGCGAACAATGAAATTCGATTTTCTCCGTTCCCACATAGCGCTGGCGGGCAGCTTCCAGGCCGTAAGCCGTACCATCCTTCCAGCCGCTGCGCCAACCGGCGTCAAAGCCGATGTAACGCTCGACAGGAACGGGAACGTAGCTGAGAGAGGTGGCGTCATTGCAGCCGATCTCAAGAATTGAGACGTTCGACTTACGGGCGGATGCGATTTTTTTGCTCAACCATTGAAATCGCTGTGCATGGTGAAAAGCGTATAGGAAACGAAACGAGTGCCAACCCAAGGAGTTGTCGGCAACGTAGCCAGGTTGACTTCGAAAGTGATTCGAAGAAGTTCTTTGCTGAGAAGGCATGGCACTTCTTTTCTCCAGAAATTTCTGCAGACGGACTGGAAAACACTTCGAGGAAAAATTCAGCTTGAAGCTCCATTGAGCGCTGCTTGGATCATTCTCTTGAGATGGCGCTTACGAAGGCGGCCCATCTTCAGAACGGCCCCCCGCAATCCGCCGTTGCGGATGGCTGTGCGAAAATCGCGGAGGTGCCGATGAAAAAAGCCTCGAGAAACCTCACTGTAGAAACGAGATGCGAACTCGCCGCTGGCTATTTCTTGAGAAAGTTTCGTAAAGCGCTGTTCGATCTTGTGGGCGACAGAAGGATCGGGGACTGTTCCCCAGCCGACATCCTGCAAATGAACGGGCCGGACCTCCAAGCGAACAATTTCTCCCTTCGAGTCAACACCAAGCACTACAACCAATCCTTCGCGCTCAAGGGGAGAGTAGATGATGTTTGAAGCCAGGCTTCCGAGACCGTAGAAGCAGAAACTGTCGCTGCGTCCCGGCCGCGCAACAACATCCCAGCCGCTAATCCTGTGCGAATGAGCGGCGGCAACCACGTCGAAGCCTGATTGACAGAGGGACCGCATGAGCGAGACATCCTCGGGATCCGGAAGATTTGTGCGCTCCAATCCGAGGTGAAGCAGGGCAATCTTGAGCCGGGCGCCTTGCCTATCCAGCTCTTCGACGGCAGCGGCGCCACGTTTGCGCGTTGCCGGTTCAATGCCAGACTTTCGCGATGCGAGTTCGTTCAGGCCCTGAGCAGCAGCCCAGAATCCTACACGAATATCCTTCCAGCCTCTCCATAAGCCGATGTCAGGGTGATCGGAAAGCGATTTGCCGATTCCGATTGCGAACATGTTCCTGCGCAACAGAGCGCGTGAGGTTCTAACGGCACCTGCTTCACCGAAGTCGTAAATATGATTGTTGGCCAGACCGACGATTTCGACCCCGAGCGATGAAAGATATTCGAGCGACGCAATGGGTCCAGCGAAATGCGCGCCGAGTCCAAGTTTCGTTTTGGGACGCAGGCCGCCAATACCCAAAGGACATTCCAGGTTGGCAATGGCGATATCGACATCCGCGAAGTGAGGGGCGAGCAACGAGGCCATATCCTGCCAGTCCCGCTGCGGGGGCAAAGTCAAATCACGCGATGGAAGAAAATCGCCCGCGACGGCTACACGGAGAGCGACCTGACGACTTTGTTTCTGCCAAAGCAGCATTGATTTTCCCTTGATTTCAGAGTGCCCTAACGAAGCGCTCCCAGCCAGATGGCGGCGAAGAGCAAATAACCGAATAGAAGCGCTATGCCAAAGAGGGAGAAAAGCCAATTCGACTGGTCACATAGCGCACCGCCGAGCAAGAAAACTCCGGTTGCAAGGTATGCGCCAAGCGCCAGTGGGCGAGCGGACCAACCGTGGTGACGAAGAAGGTCATAGATATGCTGCCGATCGCCGGAAAAAGGGGAAACCCCCTTACGAAGACGCCGGAAAACAGCGAGGAAGAAATCCATCAGAGGAAGGCCAGCGAAAACTAAAGGCAGAAGCAAGTGCGTTCCAATCGCATAGTGCGCGCGATAGAAGTCCAATCCAAGAAACGCGACCACGAGGCCCAGTGCCGTGCTGCCCGAATCGCCCATAAAGATCCTGGCGGGAGGAAAATTGAAGAAGAGGAAAGCGGCACAACTGCCGAAAAGGCTCCAGGCCACGGCGGCGCCGACCGTGTCTGCGTGGAGCGTGTAGAGAAGGATGTAGCCGAGGCCAACGAGTCCCGCAACGCCGGCGGCCAATCCGTCCGCCCCATCGAAAAAATTAAACGAATTCACAAAAATCAGAACGAAAAAACATGTGGCGACGACATTGAGGAAAGAATTGCTGAAAAGGGAGAGGCGCCAAGGCGTCAGAGCTACCAAAAGTCCCGCCGAAACCTGCGCTAACAGGCGGATTGGCACGCTGAGAGTGAAGAGGTCGTCCAATAGACCCACCGCCCAAATCACGAGAAGGGCGAGGTAGAAGCCCAAGGCTCTGGAGAAAAATCCTGCGCCACCAATGGAAATCCCGATTGCTAAGCTGATGCCGATGGCGATTCCGCCGATCCGCGCGGTGGGAGCGGAATGGATCTTGAGGGCGCCGGGAGGGTCGTGGAGCTTCCATCGCTCGGCAAAAAGACAAATCACGGGCAAAAATCCCGCGCAGATGGAAAAAGCGACGAGACCATTAAACCATCCGAAGAAGTGAAGATGATGGATTGGAGCAAACATAGAAAAGTCTGTCTATTTCAAGGCGTTCTGAAACCTACCGGACCGTCTCCCACTGCCCCGCGTTTCCCCGAGAAAATCCGGCTAACGTCCCGAGCAATGCCGCGAAATTCACAAGGCAGAGCGAGGACAGGACCGACAGGGGAGAGCGGATGTGGCGAGATTCGAGCATAAAACCTGCTCCGGCAAGACTGTAGAACATAACCTGGCCACAGAAAAGCAAAGAATATGGCGGGCGGCCAAGAAGCAAGAGATTGGCCAAGAATGCTCCCAGCATGAAATAGGGAACAGTCCAACGGAGAAGCTTGTGTGAGAACAACGAGACCGCGACGCGTCCGGATTTCAGGGGGTTCAAGCAATCGCGAAATGCGAGAAGTCCGCGAAAATCCTTGCAGATGATCCTCTTTTTCATGCCAAGCATCGTACGAGGTTGACTTTGACTCAAGCACGTCCTTGCAGATGTGTTTTTCTCGAGAACGTTTCGATATCCGGCACGAACGACTTGAAGGGGGAGAACGAAGTCGTCGCCAAGATTGGGATCCAATGGATGCCAGAGTTTGCGGCGTATCGCAAAAAGCGAACCGCTGGCCATCGCCAATAATCCGCGCTCACTTTCCTGCTCGCGGAGCCACTTCTCGTATCGCCAGTAGAGACCTTCGTTCCTCACAACCTCCGTTTCGTCTGAATTTGTAAACACTGGAGTGTTAGTGACCAGCCCCACGGCGGGATCACCCATATTTTCAAGTAGCCGTCGCACAGAGTCGGTGGGGAGCAGGCAATCGGCGTCCGTGAACACCAGAACGTCTCCTTTGGATTTTGCAACGAGCGCGTTCTGCATAGCACTTTTGCCCTGACGAACGTAAGAATCAACCAAGTGAACGCCTGAAGATTCAAAGCTCCTCACAAGAGCGGATGTGCGGTCCACCGAGGCGTCGTTGCCAACGAGAATTTCGATATGGCCGCGCGGATAGTCCAGAGACAATAGATTCTCCAGCTTGGCGACGATGTTTCCTTCCTCGTTGCGCGCCGGCACGATGATGCTGACAAATGGGACATACTCATTCCTTAGCACGCGTCTGCGCCTCCCCAGCAAATTGGAAGCGAGAAGCACAGGATAGCCGAGGTAGACGTACAAAATGAGGCCGACGCAAAGCCAGAACAGAAGCACCATCGGGTTTTTCTTCAACCGCCTTTCAACATGATGTGTTGTGTCGCCCTGCGTCAAACGCCCGCAGCTTGATACCGCGGACGAATGGATGGTTCAGACGTGCCGAAGGGCGGCGAACCAGATTCGCATTGAATGATGAGCGGAATTTTTCCACCAGCGCGCACAATCGGAGCATCTGCCAAAGTAGCAGAGACGCGCATCCGCGGACCAAGGACCGCCTGGATATTCTTGCGGATCACCATCACATCCTCGAATGCGTTCGGACCACCGCTGACTCCGCGGATAACAACGTGTCCGGGCCGTTCGTGAAGAATCTGGCAGAAGCGAAGAGATGCTGCACCTTTTAAGGATTGATTGAGGGCTCGCGGCGAAAAAATACGCCCGTCGGGACAGCGCAAGTTGTCGCTATCGCGAGTAATCGTAGCAACGACCAGCGGGAATGCACGGCCGCAGGGACAGGGACCGCTCAAATCCCAACAACCGCGATCACCAATCTGATAGCGGATCAGGGGCATTGCGGTATTCACGAATCCTGTCCAGACAAGGTAGCCTTCGCTGCCGCCCTGAACGGGCTCGCCCGCCTCATTGAGAATTTCCAGGTAGGCATAGTCGGGAGCCGCATGCATTTTGCCGGCCTCGCATTCGTGGATCAGACCGCACAATTCCGTGTTTCCGTAGAGATCAAAAACATGCGCGCCAAAAGCGCGCTCGATTGAGTCCCGCAGGAAGGGATAGAGCGGCTCGCCGTCGGTGAAGATGGCGCGCATAGGAATCCGTTCATCGGCGCTAAGGGCGTATTCGGCAAGAATCGCGAGAACCGAAGGAAACCCTTCGAGGACCATTCCCGAATGCTCTGAGAGGAATCTCAGGTAGTGCGGAGCGTGTGCGTCAGAGAGATGAAAAATGCTCAGCAGAGCCTGGTTCTCTGCGGCGTTATGCGTCCAGAAGGGAGGCTCCTGACGTTCCGGGGGAACGACGCGACTGCCAAAGAGAGTTAGGCGAGGCGTGCGAGGCTCGACTCCGGCCCATGCCCACCGGCGCATGTGGAAAGCCCAGTTCTTGCGGGCAACCGATTCGGGATAAACGACGCTGAGGCTGGCGCCCGTTGTGCCAGTGGTCCCAACGCGAATCAGATCGGGGCTTCGATGTTGAGTCGAGGAGAATTCATCAGCATTTGCCCTGACGGTCTCGCGCTTGAGGACGGGGTAGTGTGACAGGTCTTGCAGGCTTCGAAGCCGAATCGGTGGATAGTCGGCATAGAAGGGGACGGTCGTGCGGGCGTGCTCGACAACCTGGCGAACCGCCTGGAGCTGGTGTGCTTCCATCTGCTCGCGATTCCACTTTTCATTCTTGCGCAGTTCTTGCAGCAGATCGTACATACCGCGATGGTACCGATTGCGGCTCAAGACCAAGCCGCGAGCAGTAGTGAGGAAATCCTGAACGCGGTAAGGCATCCTGTCGTAGGCCATTCGGAGCAACGGCCAATTGGCCCTAATTTGCGATTCGAGCATGTCTGTCCCTTTCTTCGGTCATGTGGGATCTCATGGAATGACTCCGGAATGTTGGAGGGCGTGACTCCGCACAGGCGGAGCCCGCCCTGTGAAGGCTAGTCCGCGGCAGTCGCCACTGCTGTCACGTTCGCATCAAGGAAGTCCACTTTTTTGCGCGGCTTGTTCCAATGCACATCGGGAATGAGGACTTCCTTCTTGGCGAGAATGCGATCGCGATGGCGCATCAAGTCCGTCAGCATGACGCGGACTTCCGATTCGACATCGTACGTGGGCTTGTAACCGAGATTGAGCAGGTTACGGTGATCGGCGCTGTAGTAATGGTCTTCGACTTCGTCGCGCGGATTTTCGACGTTCATGATTTCGACTTCGAGGCCGAGACTCGAGGCGTTGTGCTTCACCTTCTCGGCAAGCTCGGTGATGTCGTAGATTTCAGCGAACTGATTGAAGACGCGGTATTCGCCTGCGCGCGCGGGGTTTTCAAGAGCGAGCGTAAGACACTGCATGGAATCGCGAAGCGGGAGGAATCCGCGTTTCTGATGACCTTTGCCAAAGGGCGTCAACGGATGACCGATTACGGCCTGACAACAAAAGCGATTGATGGCAGTTCCGAAGGCTTGATCGAAATCCAGGCGCGTTTGGAGGCGCGGATCGGAATCCATCCCGTCGATCCTGGTTCCAAAAACCACACCTTGCATCACATCCGTGGCCCTCAAATTCCACAGCTTGCAAGCGAACATGATGTTGTTAGAGCCATGGACCTTCGACCAGTGATACCAGGAACCAGCGAGACGGGGAAACGGCAGCCGCGCACGGCGTCCGCGGAACTCCACCTCGAAAAATCCTTCGGGAATCGCGACATTGGGCGTTCCGTACTCGCCCATGGTCCCCAATTTCACGAGGTGGGCTTCCGGTCGAATGTCGCGCATGGCATAGAGCAGGTTGAACGTGGTGCTGATGTTGTTCGTCTGGACGAAGACTGTGTGGTCAACGTCCATCATCGAATAAGGCGCTGAGGGGCATTCGCCGAAATGGACAATGGCGTCGGGCTGGAATTCCTCAAAGATGGACTTTACAAACCCGTAGTTGCGTAGGTCTCCTTCCCAAAAATGCAACTCCTTTCCATGTCGGCTCTTGAACGCCTGCAGGCGCTCGCGCATCGAGTGGATAGGGATGGCGCTCCAGGACCCCATCTCCTCCACCCAGCGACGACGGAGATAGAGATCGGCGCCGCCAACGTCGTGCCCGCGCGCCGCCAGATGTTGCGCGAGCGACCAACCAAGATAACCATCCACTCCTGCCACAAAAATTCGCATATGCGTCTCCTCCCGAGAATTGAGCTGCGTTTTGGCCCTTCTGAAAGTCTGGGCCGATTCAAAAAGAGAACCAGACAGCGAGACAACGCGGGCGGGTTGTTAGGTGCAGGGCTGGGCTTACCTGATGCAGAGATACTTCATACACAGGCTTTCATCCGTCGACGGTTCCAACTTGATCGAATCGAATGAGTTTAATGTCCCGTCGGCGGACGATTTCGCGCAGGGCGGGATCCGTCAAAACGCCAATTTCGCGCTCACGTTGGAGCGCCAGCCTGTCGGTGCGCGAGAAGCCATTTTCCAAAAAGCCCGGGTGACACCACATTTCATAGGTACCGGCAGGCATGTGCTCAAGCGTTCCTTGCCACGCAACGTCAAGCATGTCAAGCTTGCGGTTGTATTCTGGATGCAGGCTCACGCCGGCATCCGGCAAAGCGATATCATCGAAGACGGCAAGTTGCAGAAACTCAAGATAGAATTTTACGGCGATTCGCCGGTACAACGGGCCTGCATACGGCGCTCCCAGACCTGCGTTTGCAGGCCAGTAGCGCTTCCTGGGGGAACGCGCGCGAACAATGCCTTCTTTCCGGATAGCGCGATGAAACGGTCCGACAGCCGCCGGATAGGTGTGCATCCTGTGGTGCGAATCCGCGTGCGTGGGATTGATGCCGTAAGACTTCATCCGCTGAATCTGAGCTCGAAACTCTGCTTCTATCTCTCTGCCTGAAATCTGCCAAGTTGCCAGGCGACGCGCCATTTCAGACGGCGAGTGGAACATTCCCTCGGACCCCACGAGGCTGGGAACCCTCTGTGCAGGAAGGACAGGCGAACCCTCGCAGAGATTCAAGTGAATACCGCAACCGAGTTTTGGAACCGTTGGAAGCTGCGAAACTGCATAAGTCGTTGCTGGCTGATTCACCATTAGCGACGTGCTAGTAAGAATTCCTTCTCTATGGGCGAGAAGAATTCCGTCCGTGATGCCACGGCTCAATCCGAAGTCGTCTGCATTCACAATCAATCTTTTATCTCTCATAGGAAGCTGGCCTCCCTTGAGGTCGCACGACATCTGGTCAGCACTAAAGTTGGTCAAGCCCTGAGAAGTTCACCGTAGAAACGCAGTAGCTTGCGTACTTCACAAGAATTGTTGTATCGCTCCCGCACCAGCCGGTTTGCCTGTCGGCCATACTCTTTGGCAAGTTGGGGGTGGGCGAGCACATATTCAATCACCGCGGCGAGCGCCTCTGGACTCCCCGGCGGAACAAGAAGAGAGCGCTGGCTGCGAGGAAAGAATGGACGAATCGGAGGTAGGTCTGTTGCGATGACCGGCAGACCACAAGCCCAGGCTTCGAAAACCTTAACGGGAATGTTGTTCATGAATTTCGGAATCCCGAGCAACGGACAGACAGCAACACGCGCCTGCGACAACGTCTGAGCCATACGTGCGTGCGGGATAATTCCGCCGAGAACGACCAGATCCTCAATCCTAAGATCTGCAATGACTCTTCGAATCGACTCGGCGGAGCGTTCGCTGTCCGTATACCCGAACATCAGCAGAGACACATTGACACCGCGCTGCCGAAGGTAAGCAATCGCCCGCAAGAGAACCATTGTGCCGGCACGCTCCGACAAACCACCCCGATAGACAACATCGAACTTTTTTGCTTCTGCGCTGCCCGGACCAGCGAAATATTCGAGATTGGGAAAGTTATAAAACACCAGCTTCCTGCTCGCACCGGTGCGGGCGTAGTTGCGGAGCGTGCCCGCGTCGGCGGTAATAAAGCCATTGAGGAAACGCGCAGCGAGACGCTCCGCAAACAAGGTCATTTTCTGAGCGACAGAACGCAACGGCCGCGGCAAATACTCTTTTGTGAGCATCATCGAAGGGAAATCTTCGCGCGAGTCATAAATCACTTTTTTGCGGAAGAGCAACCGGAGCACAAGCGCGACGGGAATATTTTCGGGGCCATGCACGTGATAGATGTGTGCGTTCTGCCGAATCGCCATCGAGACGGCACGCGAAGCACTCACGATGCGCCACAGCCTAGAGCGGGTGCGGCCGAGTGACACAACTTCCACTTTTGTTGGCCGCGCAACTTCTTCGTAAGTGCCAATGATGGCCATCCTCAATCCATAGGCAAGCAACGGAAGCGACTGGCGAGTGTAGGCACGCGGATCGCAGCTCCCTTCTTGTGTGGAAATATGGCAAACGCGTATTCCGCAGAGATTTTTCGGTGACGCGCCTGAAGCAGACGCCGGTTGTTCTAGCTGAGGCGTGGAAGCGAGAAGCGTGCTCATGGTCGAGTAGTAAAACGAATTTAAGCGGATTCCAACACTTGCGGAACTTCCCCTGCGTTTTCGATCGCGCCATCGAGACGAGGCTGCGCTCCGGAAATCAACATGCGCAGGACAAATGGCAACGACAATATGAACCACATGAACCTGAGGTCGTTGATGTCACCTGAGATCATCGAATCGAGAAGTACATAAACCAGCAGCAGAAAGACGGCACGGATCAGCGGGGTGTCGTCAGTTGATGGCACAGACAGCTGGCGCAGCGATTCGCGAAAGCAAAAGAAAGCAATCAACACAAACGAAAGAGCAGCAAAAATCCCCATTTCCGCAGCGAGTTCGAGGACGATGTTGTGGGGAAAGTTGTAGGTGATGGGGTTGGGCGACACGAATTGGAACCCGCCCACACCGACGCCCAAAAGAGGATGGTCGGAAAAGATCTTGACACCAAGAGCCATCAGATCGCTTCGCGTGCCCATGGCCAAGGTTGGATGGCGGAGAGAATCCAAGTATTGATAGGACGCAGATGGTATCCAGAGCAACGGGAGAGCCACGAGGGCTGCGCCTCCCAGAATGGCAATGTCCTTCAGGAGCGGCCTGTAGAGAATTGCCCCAAGAAAGATACAAAGGGCCGCGGAAACATTCGCAAACCGTCCGCCGGAACCAAGCAACGCGACCACGAGAATGCCCATTGCCGGATAGAAAAAGAGTCTCCAGAAGAAGCGAAGTCTGGGGAAGATAAGCGACCAAATCAAGATCAGAGCAACCGCAGAGGCCGCGCCGAGCTCCGTATTCAATCCGCTCGGAGCAACAAACCTTTTTCCGCTTCCGAGCATGGACAGCGAGTTGATCGCGAGTCCGATGCCACCGACGATCAGAACGTAAAAGCAGCGGCGAATTTTCTTGGTTGAATCGAAGAAAATGAAAGGACCGATGATCCCAATTCCCGTAAGACAGATGAATCTCAGGGCCTTTTCTGCCCCAGCGGACACGTCGGGCGTATACGTAAGACTGAGGACCATCATCGAAAGCAGCGGCAGATAGAGAAAGTATTCCCTCGGCAGCTCCAGGTGCGTTGCTGAACTCAATAGTTTCCAAGCGGCGCTGATGGCGAGGATCGCAGCTGTAACGACGGTGAGATCCACCGGGGATTGCGAAAGGCTCGGGTCGCCTTTGACAAGGCCCACGAGAAAAAAAAGTGCGAGAGTAATGTCCGGATGGCGGACGAGCGCAAGAGCAACCGCGATTCCTCCGACAAGAAGGCAGACCGATTTCGCAAGAGTCATGCTGTCCAGCAAATGAAGCGCTGCAACTTCTGCGGGCCACAGAGCAGCGCCTAAAATGGCTATGACAAATCCGGACAGGAGCAGGATGGCCAAAACGGCGTATTGAAGCCAGGAGTCCCATCGCTTGATCAGCGCTTGTGAACCAATGTACATTTCAGGAATGGAAGCCCGCATATTTCTTAGCCGACGCACTCCCGGAGCGTTCGTCCCGCGCTTAGAAACCTGTCCTTGGAAAGAGCAAACAGGCTCAGGAAGTAGGCGCAAATCACCAAAACGACTTCGAACGGCAGCGCGAGCGAATTGGGAGTTGCGAACACGGCTGCAATCATCACCGCACCAGCAAATCCTGCGGGCAGCAAAGCTGGCCACTCAATCTTCATTCCAACCCTGGAACAAATGCGGAGATATTGCAGAATCAGCGTGGAATCGGAAATGAAGAGCGCTACGCCAACTCCTACAGGACCCCACAGCCAACCGAGCAACAGCGAAAGGACAGCCAGCACGACTAGCGAGCGACTCTGCGCTCTCTGCCGCTCTTGTACTTGGTTGACGGCAATGAGGTAGCCGTGCCCGAGAAAACCATCCAAGACCGCCAAAAGCGAGCGACTTGCGACGATTCTCAGCACAGGCGCGCTGAAGGCAAACCGCGGCCCGAAGATCCGGCAAACCTGCGGGGCGAATACGGCCAAGCCAATCCAAAAAGGCACTGAGAGAAAAATCACGATGTCCAACAGACGCTGCCGCAGCTCCACAAGGTCGTGAGCCCGCCCGCTCTCGAAAAGCTTTGTCCACAGGGGCAAAAGAGCGTTGCTGCAAGCATAGCTCCATTGCGGAAACACGTCCGAGATGGTAAACGCAGCGGCAAACCAGCCGACCATCTCGGGGCTAGCAACGAGCCCGAAACATACGATCGCGACGCGACCGTAGCCTATTTGGGTTAGATTGTATTTAAAGTATGGCCAAGCGTTGCGAATCACTCGAAGGAGTTGGCTGCTACCCAAAGTCTCCCACGTCGGCCAGGTCGAACGCAGCTTCCACAGGCGCATCGATAAAACGATGACGGACTTTACGCAAAGCCCCAGGAGCATCACGAGCACGGAAAGGTGCAGGAGAACAACAAGGATCGTCATTCCAACCATGCCCAGAACACCTGTGATGGAACTAAGGACGATGTCGCGCGAGCGCAGCTCCGCAGTGAGAACTGCCGAGCAGAAGCTTGCCGTGCCCTCCAAATTGCAGTAAATCAGGCCGCCTGAGATACAAGCGAGAATTTCGTGACCGGTCAGAAAAGCGAGAATCACCAATGCGCCTTGCATCAAGAGCGCAAGCAAAGTCGTTAGAAGGCTGACTCCGATAACGCGTGGGCGCTCGGCGGGTCGGGAGGCTACTTCGCGGGCTGCGTACCGCGTGACGCCGAGATCCGTAACTGCGTTCGCCACCCATCCAATCGCGAGTGCCGAGCTATAGACGCCGAAGTTGGCCGGACCGAAATAGCGAATCAGGAAAAGACCGGCGAGAAGGCTGCCGATTCGGAGACCTCCGAGATCCATCCAGAGCCACACGCTGTTCCTGGCGAAGATCCTCAAAAGCCCGGAGGATTCGGCAGGCAGGGCATGGGGATCGTCTGCGGTCAGTGGAAGGGGTGGAATCGTTTCAGACACGAGTGCGGTCACAATGGGCTACACGAAGCCAGACGGGAGCCTGTCCTACAAGGAATGAACCTGCTTCTAGCATTTGGAAATCAGGAAATTGCCAAGGGCGAGATGCCGCAGGCCAGACCGATCAAACACTCGCAAGGCATCGTCGGGCGAACTCACGACAGGCTCGCCATGAAGATTGAAAGAGGTATTCAGAATCAAGCCTTCGCCCGTAAACTCATCGAAATACTTCAGAAGACGATGGTAATCGGGATTCGCCGCTTCGGAGACTTCTTGAGGGCGGCCGGTATGGTCGTAGGGATGAATAGCCGCGGCAATTGACGCCCGTTTCTCCTCGCGTGTGTCAAACGTCATGATCATATAGGGAGCATCCATAGCTTTTGGTTTGCGGAAATAATCGAGGCTTCGCTCCGCGAGGACGGAAGGGGCAAACGGCATCCAGAAATCCCTGCATTTGATCATCTCGTTGATGATGCGGACGGCCTCGGGGCGGGAGGGATTGGCAAGAATCGAGCGGTTACCCAAGGCGCGGGCTCCGAATTCTGAACGGCCCTTCATTCGCGCGACGATCTCCCCGCGGCTCAGAAGTTCCGCCACGGTTCTTTCGACGTCCGAATGCTCCCGAACGCTGATTTGACCGGTGAACGAGAACTTGCGCATAGCATTATCAATCTCATCCTCTTTTGAATCCGTTCCCAGATAGAAATGCTCCAGACGGCGCGGCGTTCTCCCGGTAGCACTGCGGTGATAGAGCCAAGCCGCGCCGATTGCGTTGGTCTCATCTCCACAGGAGGGAAACACGAATAGCTCTTCCACCTCGGGAAGCTGCAATATTTTCTGATTTGCCTTCACGTTCATGAACACGCCGCCGCTCAAGGCGATCTTGTGAATTCCTGTTTCCCGAACACAGGAACGAACCCATCGAACTAGAAATTCCTCAAGAAACAACTGAACACCTGCGGCGACATGATCGAACCGTTTGCGGCGAAGGAGCCGCTCCAAATAGTTCGACGACAGTTGCAAGGGCGGGCAGCCGTTTTTGCGACGCCAGCACATCGGATTCCTTGGATCGAATTCGAAGAGTTGGCCAAAGATGGCGGCGATGCTTTTGGCTTCAGAAGAATTTTCAGCATACGGGGCAAGACCCATGAGCTTGTATTCGTGCTCCATCGGCACCATGCCGCACAGATAGGTGATTTTCCCGTACAATGCGCCCAGCGAGTGCTCCTCGTTCACTTGGGCAATCCTTTGCAACTCTCCGCGGTCGCCGATGTTTACAGTGGCACAAAGGCAGTCTCCTGCGCCGTCACACGTAAGCACCAAAACCCTTTCATCCAACTTTCCCCAACCAAAGTAGGCTGAGGCGGCGTGACAGGAATGGTGATCAAGTCCAATCGCGTGAATGCACGTCCGATCAACGGAAGGGCTTATCTCCTGTTCCAAACGATCGGTCTTAACTTGATTTATGAAATTCGAGATCGTCGAATTCTTACGCGCGAGGCGCTTTACATTGCCGACAAACCCAACCGTCGATTGCCCATAATTCCGGATAATCTCGTCGCGCTGCCAATAGCAGACTGATTGATTGCGCCCTGCGAGAACCACGGGGACCTCGGTCTGCCTCTGGAGGGACGGCAAGAAGCGGGAATTGATTTCGCCCAAGACGCCGCGCGGCGTGCCTCCCTGATTCTTGGTTCGTGTAAGCCTCTCCTCCTGCAGGGCGAAGGTGAGCTTGCCATCTTGCACCAGGGCTGCGGCAGAATTGTGCCCCAGATGAACTCCAATCACAGTGTTGGACATTGTCAGCATCTTGCAGAAAGAATATCTATTGCGCACGACCGGCCGCGAAGTCAGAGGCGCGCCCTGCATGTGGGGCCAATACAAGGCCTTCTTCGAGAATTGCCGAAAGGCTGTCCGCAACGAACTGAATCTCCGCGGCCGTGATACCGGAAAAAAATGGAATGGCGAAGCAACGGTCCGAGGCAGCTTCCGCACGGAAAAGCGGACCGAGGGGCATCCGGACCTTGCCCGCCAGGTAGCTTTGCTTATGAATTGCGGGGAAATAGGCTTGGCACTCTATTCCACATTCACGAAGTCTGGCGATGATTCGCTCACGGGTGGCACGTGGCGATGCGAGGTTCAATTGAACGACATAGACGAACCAACTTCGCTTGAAACCATCAAACTCGGAAGGAATCTGGATCGAAGCGTTCTTCTCGAGCGCCTGGGCATAAAGCGAAGCGGCGCGCTCTCGAGCTGCAAGCAGTTCGTCGATCCGCTCCAACTGAGCAATTCCCAGAGCGGAATGAACGTCGCTCAGCCGATAATTGAATCCGAGGCGGTCATGGCGCAACCACGATGTTCCCTCGTCGCGGCCCTGGTTGCGTAAGCTGCGGCAAACCTGTGCGATTTCTTCACTGTCTGTGACGATCATTCCGCCTTCACCCGTGGTCATTTGCTTATTTGGGTAGAAGGCGAAGACGGCGGCGTCGCCAAACGTCCCTACGGGCCGCCCGCGGTATTCGGCTCCAAGTGCCTCGCACGCATCCTCGATGACGCTCAGACCGTATTGCTGCGCGAGGTCCATGATCGGGTCCATATCGCAGGGAAGACCGAAGACGTGGACCGGAAGAATGGCTCGGACAGTACGTCCGGTAGTCTTGTCCACAATCACACCGCGCCGGCTATCCAACCCGCAGCACTGGCGCAGGAACCGTCTCACTTGCTTCGGGTCGATATTGAGCGTAAGAGGATCGATATCGAGAAAGACAGGCGAAGCGCCCTCGTACAAAATGCAGTTGGTGGAAGCGACGAAACTAAAAGGAGTTGTAATCACCTCATCCTGCGGACCGATGCCGAGAGCACGAACGCACAGGTGAAGGGCGGCCGTGCCGCTGCTGGTCGCAACGGCGTACCGTGCGCCCGAAAAGGCAGCAAATTTCTCCTCGAACTCCTTCAGCTTTGGACCAAGGCTAAGCCGTCCGGACCGCAAGACGTCCGTAACATATTCGATCTCCCGTTCACTAATATCAGGCTTAGATAGCGGTACTTTCATAGACATCCCCTTGAGGCGTTGTGATTGGTTTCGGCGAAGCTTCCGCGTCAAATTCGAAGCCTTGGCTCCTCCGTGCAGCAAAGTCGGGGAACAACCGGTCCAAATAAGCGAGAAGTTTCGCCTTTTCGTTTGAGGAGAGCAGCAATTCCATCTCTTCGATCCTATTCAGAACATCCGGCAGACCAACACTGTGCTTAACAAGCGAGAGAATTCCTCTTTGAGGGGTTGCCACAGGATGCTCCCATTCCTCCCACAACTGCTCGTCGACTTTCTCCCCTTGACGAAGACCAACGAAGTGAATGGGCACATCTTCTCCGGGGGCGTATCCCGCCATGAGACTCATTCCTTTGGCAAGTTCGTAGATATTGATGGGATCGCCCATCTCAAGTACGAATGTCTCTCCACCGCGGCCTTGGCCTGCGGCGAGCAAAATCAGATAGACCGCTTCGCCGATCGACATGAAATAGCGGGTCGCTCTAGGGTCGGTGACTTGCAAAGGCTCGCGCTTTTGGATCTGTTCCCAGAAAAGCCGGAGCACGCTTCCTGTGCTGCCCGCGACATTTCCGAAGCGAACATTCATAAATCTTGTGCCGCTCTGGCGGGCAAGCTCCTGAGTGCACAGTTCCGTCAGCTTCTTGGACAAGCCCATGAAATTTTCAGGGCTTACCGCCTTGTCCGTAGAAATGTTGACGAAGCGCTTCGTACCGTTTTGCGAGGCGGCGAGAGCAACATTCCGCGTACCCAGTACGTTATTGCGTATGGCTTCGACCGGATTATGTTGGAGCAGACCGACGTGCTTGTGGGCCGCAGCATGGAAAACGATGTCCGGCCTCTCTCTTTCGAAGGTCTCTTGAATCAAAACACGCAGCGTCGTATCCACCAGGATTGGATTAATTCGCAAACTGGGGAAGCGTTCCTTCAACTCGCGATGAATGTAAAAAAGGCTGTTTTCAGACTTTTCGACGAGAATCAAAGCTTCCGGAGCGGCTGCGGCGACCTGACGGCAGAGCTCTGAACCGATGCTTCCACCCGCTCCCGTCACCAGGACGGTCTGACCGCCCACGATTTCGCGAACTTCGGAGCCCTGTGGCCGCAATTCTTCCCTACCGAGAAGATCCTCGATTCGCAGACTGCGCACGTCGCGCTGCGAAACACGACCGTCAATCAACTCGGTCAAAGTGGGTAACGTCCTCACTGGAATGTTGCACTGGCGACAGATAGAAAGAATCCTTTGCATTTGAGAACGGGTGGCGCTTGGTATACAGATGAAGACTTCCTTGGCGTGCGTGGCGCTCGCAACAACAGCCAGGTCGCGAATCCCGCCAAAGATTGATACTCCACAAATAGTGGACCCGTGCGTCTGTGGATCGTCGTCCAGTATGCCGACGGGCCTGCAATCTGCGTTCGAGTCGCCAACAAGCCCCTTAATAACGGATGTTCCGGCGTCGCCCGCTCCAACAATGAGGACGCGTTTCGCTGTAGGACGCTTGAGAGAGTCGAGGGAACGAACAAATGGCTTTCCGAAGTGAAGCCCGCCCAAGAAGAATTGGAAAAGGGCCCAGTCCAAAATGAACAGCGCCAATGGCAACCCGGCGCCCCCGGCAAAGACTTGAATCGAAGCGAAAGCGAGCACGCTGCTGATGGCGCAAGCCTTCATGATCTGTACGAGGTCGTAATATCCGCCATGCGTTAGAGAGCTTTTGTAAGTGCCGACCGCATAGAGACCCAAGAGACGAAAGCCAACGACGATGGGCATCGCAGGAGCCCAGGCGGAAAAATTCCACCTGAGACCCCGGTGCAAAATCCAAACGGAAAGGAGATAAGAGCAGACACTCAGCGCAAGTTCCGCTGCAAGGACGGATCCGTTGCGGCCCAACAGGAATTTTCGACGGCCCAAATGCAAACCAAACGTGGCGCGTTTGCGAGTGGCTGCCCCTTCCACTCCGGCGACGAGTCGCAACTGGGCAATCGATTTGTCGTTCTTGTTCATTGAAACAAGCGCGCAAAGAGATTTGGCGTCAGGTCCGACGCTTGAGTCATGACGAATCCAAGGAGTGGAACCCTTGCTGCCTGGAGCTGATGCTTCGCGTTACAGAGATCACTTGCGAGCACTTCGGAAGAATCCGCGACCACGATCAACCCATCACAAGATCCCGCGAGACGAATGGCTTCCTTACTGGCATTCAGCGGCGGAGCGTCAACCAACACAAAGTCAAAACGATTGCGAAGCCCGCGAATCCAAAGCCCCCAATCAAGCGATGCTGCGGCAGGATGCCGCCCTTGTTTGGATTGTCCGTGAGCGAGAAACCAGTGGTTATCGCCCGACAAGCGTTGAACAAACGACTCTGGCGACTGGGCAAGGTGAAGAGCGTCCGTAAGTCCCGTTTGATTCGAAGCGCCAAAGTGAAGATGGAGAGAGGGTGAGAGGGAATTGCCGTCCACCGCGCATACACTCTGCTGCGTCTCTTCGGCAAGAATCTTCGTCACAGCTGCGCACACCGAACTACAACCCACACGACGTCTCAGCCCGGTGAACACGACTGTACGTGGATGTGTGGGGACCGCGTCTAGAAACACCGCATGGACGAAAAGCCGAAGCTCGGTGTAGCTCGGACGTCGCCTTTTGGGGACAACCGACGGCGCCGCGGGAGGAACGACCGGATCGGGCTCCGGAACGGGCGGGGCCTTGCGAAAAATTCCTTCATCCCAGCCAGCCTGCTGGAGAAGCTCAAAGTTCTTGCTCATGGTTGTTTCACAGTCAAGGAGCGGAAATCGCAGTCTCAGTGAGTCGATACGGGCGGGCCATAGTGTGACTCGGGCAGATATTGGACGACTGGAACATCCAGATAACGCTCCACTTGTTCAACCGTGCGGAAGGGGGCATCCAACTTCTCTTGAACGAAAACGACGCTGGCACTAATGAGACATGCGAAGGCCCAGCCGACAGCCAATAGTAGGGAAGCCGGGTTGGAGGGCGCAAAGGGAACTGTCGCTTTCTGTGCAATCGCAACATTTAGAATCCGGCTCTTGTCAAAAGCGTTCGAGATGCGGGCTTCTTCTCTCTTATTGACATAAAGGAGATAGGTGTTCTCTGCCGCTTTTTCGTCGTTGACAAGAGCTTGCTGCTCAAGTTGCTTTTGGTCGGTTTGCATCATGGCCTGACGGTAGGACTGATCCACCTTTTTGCTTGAGGCTGCCAATGCCTCCTCCGAAGCAAGTTGCGCTCGCGTCTTGGCGATTTCCTGGCGGATAAATTCATAGGTGGGATTGTCGTCGGTGGATTGCTGACGTAACGGAGCCTTTTCCTGCGAGGCGATCGCTGCCTTCACTTGCGCGATCTGCGTGTCCACTTCCTGAACCATGCGATCCTGGGGAGCGTATTTGTTTCTGAGGTCTACTCGCTGCTGTTCCAGGTTCACGAGGGAGGATTTCAACTGCTGCATCAGGGCGCCATTGTCGCTTACCTCCTCCTGCGTGGTGATTCGCGGGGGGGTGCTTTCGAGAAGTTGCTCCAATGAAGCGAGCTGATCCCGCATTTCTGGAATGGCTGCTTGTGCCTGATGCATCGAAAGTTCAAATTGCCCCAGTTCGGCGACCGTTGATTCGTTCTCTGGTTGTTCTGTCACCAATCCTTCCGCGCGATTGAAATCGGCCAGACGTTGTTCAGCTTCATCCATTTTTTGTTTGGCAAGCGTAGTCTCGTTGTCAAAGAAGACAAAAGCGTCGCCAGGGCGGTACACAGCCGCGTGCTTTTCCTGGTAAAGAGCGCCGAGGGTGTTCAAGACGTGTGCAGCAAATTGCGGATCGCGGTCTGTGTAGGTGACCGAAATGATGAACGACTTCTTTATAGGCTCGATGTGGATTCGACTGGCGAGACTCGCGGCAGCCTCCCGTACTGCTGTTGCGTCATCCACCTTCTTTTTCGGAAGAAGCCGGGAGAGCAATCGGTCAAAAGGAGAGGCGTACGACCTGTACTGCAATCCGCAGGTGCGCACGACATTTTCCAACAGGTCTTCGCTCGTCAGAATCGCGACTTCTGAGTTGATGTCCTCCTCTGTGAGACTCGGCAAATTCTGTTCCACCGCCGCTGTCTGCTGACCGGTGACCAGCGTATCCGCCCTTTCACGGTGGATCAGGATTTTCATCTCGGATTCGTAGTGTCTCGGCATCAAGATGGCAGCAAGAATTGCACCTAGAAATATAGTGACAAAGCACCACGCGAAGGTCTTGCGGCGGCGATAGCCGATTTCCAAGGCCTCGGCCAAGGTCATTCCCTGGCTCTTCTGAATGGGCTGGCGGCCGACGACAATCTCATGCCTGCCTGTCATTTCCCTTTTCCCTTCTCTTTTCGCTAAAAAGCAATGGGGTCGAAGTAAGTGCCAAGAGACGCACGGGGAAGGAACCGATCGATTTTTCCCATGATCGATTTCGGGATGTAAAGCATGTCACCGGGCTGGAGTTCAACGTCCTCCTGCGGATCTTTGCCCTTGAGGATATCCTTCAAGTTGAGCACTCGCGTTTCGACTTCGTCGTCCGTGTACCGACGGAACAGAATCACCTTTGTGTTTTTCGGATATTCCGTGAATCCGCCGGCAATCGCCACTGCCTGCGAAGCAGTCGTCGGACCTCGGAGGTCGTACTTCCCGGGCTTTGTAACTTCACCACCAACGATGAAATAGGGTCGCTCGAAGTCTGTAAGGACAACGCTGATGACGGGCTTATTCAGGACATTGGAGTAGGCATTCTGAAGCGTTTCGACGAGTTCAGGAATTGTTTGCCCTTTGACCAGGACCCCGTGATCCAAGCCCTTCAGCTGGATGAATCCATCCGGTTCGACGGTCACCTCTTGATCAAACTCCGGCGTGTAACGAAACGAAAGATCGAGCACATCGTCCGGCTGAATTCTGTATCGCGGGTTACGCCGGTGAAGTTCCGGAGTTGTGACTGAAGATTGAGTCGGAGGCTTCACTTGCCCCGCAGCGATTGACTTCTGAGCCAGCTCAGCCGCTTGGGGCTGATTCTGTCCCCAAAGCGCGCGCGGCACGGCCATAGCGAGAAATGCCAGCCCAATGAAAACGACGAAAGTTCTCACTGCTCAATCCTTGAAATTTGTTCTGTAAAGTCTGCGCTTGGATCCAAGCTGGCACTCAACAAAGGGTACTTCGGAGAAAGATCCGGGAGGAGTACGCGCTGCCCTGGGCGAATCAGACCGTAAGGACACCGGATGTTTGGGTTGGCGGCGCAAATTTGTTCGACAATCGCCCAGTTGGATTTTCCGTAGTGTGCGAGAGCCAGTTCGAACACTGTCTCTTGCCGGTTTGCCTGAATGCTTTCGGCACCGCGGTGCATCCTCTTCCGTTTTCGAACCTTGCGACCTGTCTTGCTCGTGGGTTGCTGAATGTTCTGTTTCTCATGACTTACTCGGTCATTTGCCATCCCTGGCGACGGCTGCGCATCCGTCGCCTGAGTCATATCGACAGCATCGACTTTCTCAATATCAGGCGGAGGGGGAGCACGCAAAGCGGCCACGTTGCTGAAGACCGAAGCGTCTGGCTGCGGGTTGATACCAGCCATCAAGCCGTTAAGAATCGACTCGATCTGCTGATTGCCTGCAAGAGCGATTACCAGCAGAGGAATAATCAGAAGCCCGAGCATGACCAGGCTTGTTCTTAATGGTTTTTGTTCGGGCCGAAGCGATGCGAAGTCGACTTGCTGAACGGCGGGCAGAGGCACACGAGCCCGCTGTGGAAGAATCTCCCGGCGAAGCGCCGATGTGGGGATCAGCCAGGCGTCCTCGGCAGCTTCTCGGACGGTGTCAGCATCTATCAATCGTTGTTGCTTCGCGAATCCCAGAGAAAGAGAAAGAAAACACAGACTATTAATGTTTCGCGGTATTCCTCGACTGCACTCGGCGATCATGGCTAAAGAGGAGGACGCAAATAGTGGCGTGCCGTTATGTCCTGCAACTCGGAGGCGATGCTGGATGTAATCAATTGTTTCGGAAGATGAAAATGGTTCAAGCCTGCTGATGGCGGATACACGCTGCTTGAGCTGAATCAGCTCGGGGCGACCGAGCCTTTCTCCCAACTCTGGCTGCCCGGACAGAACGATGTGAATGAGCTTTGTTGTTGGAGTCTCAAAATTGGAGAGCAAGCGAATTCTTTCCAGGACTGCGTCTTCGAGGCTCTGCGCTTCATCCACTACCAGGACGAATCGCTTTCCCTCCCGCATTTCATCCAGCAGGGCTTCATTCAGAATTCGCTGCAGCGATATGGCTCCTTCATTCTGAAAACGAATTCCAAGATCGTCCAAAAGGCTTCGCATGAATTCGGGAGGATTCGAGTCTGGCTGAAATATAAACGCAGTGCGTGCATGATCCTTGATCTCGTTTAGCATCCGAAAGAGCAGGGTCGTCTTGCCCATGCCAGGTTCAGCGATGAGAGCGCTGAAGCCGCGACGAGCCTCAGTTGCATAGAGAAGAGAAGCCAGTGCTTCTCGATGGGACTTGCCCAAATACAGATATCGGGGGTCCGGCGTGACCCCAAAAGGTTGCTCCGCGAAGCCGTAGAATTCGAGGGGTTTCTCCAAATCTCTCATGGCGAGATCACTCATCAGGCGCCATTCAACATCGCCTTATGCGCAACGAACAGAACACCCAGGACTTGGTCCCGCTTTGCTGGCAACACTGAGACTCACCGTCTCAAATCCTTGAGAAGTTCGTAATCCGGGTGAAACCGGCATGACGCAATGCCGGTCAATCGCCACAGCAGCGGACCTACCCAAGATCTGGATCGAAATGACAAGCCAGCAGTCATCTTTTTCGGCTACCATCATCCCGTAGACTCCGGCAAGCGGTCCCGATGCCACTTGGACGAGATCGCCGTTTTTCAAATATGGATGTGGGCGCAATTTTTCAGGGTTTGCAGCTATTCGCTGCACAGCTTCCATCTCCTCATGCGGGATTGCCGCCGGAATTCCCTGGAAGGAAACAATCGCACATGCCCCCGGAGCGGAAAGGACTTCAATTCTCCGCTCACGCAGGTCGTTCACAAACAGGTATCCGGGAAAAAGCGGAAGCGAAATGAGCTTCTTCCGGTCCCGCCAGCGGCGAACCTCCTTGTACGTGGGCAAGAATGTCTGGAAGCCCTTTGCTTGCAGTATGGATAGAACGGTTCTTTCGTGTTGATAGCGCGTATGGACGGCAAACCATTCTTGAGTGTTTTCGCTCATCGATAGGATCTCCAGTGCTAGTGTGCGCGTAGCTTCGCCCTGTGACTCACACGGCGTGTTTTTTCCGCGTATGAGCAGTTGTTCTGCGAAGAAGTGCTAACGGAGACGATGCGCAGTGCAAAGTTCAATCCGCAGCGCCGGTTCTGTTTTTGTCTGGCTGGGGATATCTGAACGGGAGGCTCTGTTAAATCTGCCTCGCCGCTAATGATCGTTTGAAATACCCAATGGGTTCGGCTTATTTGTTACTGCTGTCCTCTGCCGAACGAAAGATGATTTGCCAATATGCCGACCGTACGAATCTTAAGGGCTACTGTGGCATGCCCACATTGCTTGTCGTGCAACTTGCGTCGTGGCATTTTCTCCGCCGATCCAGCGGTCGATGCAACTTGCTCTTCTTTAACTCAGAAACACGTTTGCATCGCCATCAAGGCTAGGACTTATTCGGAAACCTGACAAGGGACGGATTGTCATCGAACCGTAGGGCAACCTGTATCCGCCGTGAGACATTCCAACCTAGTGCCGCAAAGAGAAAGCATCTCTGCCGAGTGGCTGAGGTAAATCCGTCTCACGGATTCGGTCGCAATTCGCTCGGCATGTGTCATGAAAGATCAAACACTTCTACACGGTGACAAATGTCCATCTGATTTTGTAACTTTGTCCTCTAACTGGTAGATCAATTGCGGAGCCTGTGATGGGATTTGCGAGCAAATGCTGCATTTTGAATCGTCTGAATCAGCGCTCAATGGATCTGTCTATGGAAAATTTACACGCGGATGGGCAACTTTGAATCGCTGGAGCTTTGGCTTGAACCGACTGGACCCAACTGAGTCGCACGCATTTTTGCGTATAAAAATGAGACAAGCACTCGGGCGAAACTTTGGCCTTTGCATCATTGCTTGTCCCCAGCTGCTGCAGCAGATGGGAGGTACTTCAAGACTCTAAAACTGCCTATCAGGAACGACCTTTCATTCGATTAATTCCCCAGCCCAATCTCGAAACGTCATTGCATTAGATTCGCGTATCGCCAGACCCAGTCTGACACTTAAATCTGAAGGGTGATAATTATGGCCAAGGTCCACGGGCATGACTCGGAGATCTCTCTGCTTATCGGCGAAGAGTGTCGTATGAATTGTCAATTACTTGAAACTGCTCTGCGACGCAGCCGCCATCTATCCGTAGCTGGATCTGCAATTGAATCCCAGGAATTGATCGCGGCATATGAACGCACGCAGCCGGATGTTGTGGTCATCAGTGGGGCATTGAAGGACGGGCCTGTGGCCGGGTTTCGGACGACGCGGGAATTGAGAAGTTCCTTCAAAGCGCCTCGAGTCGTCATGTTGGTGGAGGCGTCTCAACCCACGCTTGTCCTGGAAGCCTTCCGATGCGGGGCGCGAGGCATTTTCTGCCGTGACGAATCTCTGGATGTTCTTTGTCAGTGCGTAAAAAAAGTGTTTGAGGGTGAAATCTGGGCGAGCAACCAGCAGGTTCAATACCTCGTTGAAGCAATTGCCGAGACCGCTCCCCCGTTTATCGTTGACTCAAAAGGGACGAGTCTGCTGACGAAACGAGAGATGAGCCTCGTTCGGCTTGTAGCCGAGGGCCGAACGAACAAAGACATATCCCGAGAACTGAATCTTAGCGAGCACACCGTACGCAACTATCTCTTCCGAATATTCAACAAGCTTGGGACGTCAAACCGATTGGAACTAGCGCTGTATGCGATTCATCAACGCGATGGGGATAATGGCGGAGTCTCATATCAAGAATAATTGAGGGTTTTGCTGCGACGATCCACCGACTGCTTTGAATTTCTTAAGCACCGCGTAGGGCGATCCACGCCTGGAATAGCCTCAGAATCTTTCGTGCTTTCGACACTTAATGACCTGGTTTGTTTTCGGCCAGCTTTGAGGCACTCCTGACTTAGTCGAAGTGAAGGCGAGATGTCAGGGTTCTAGAGGTCGCTGGCGAGCTTCATTTCACGGGGCGCTTCCCTACATTCACGCTCGCTGTCCAACTGCCGCTAGGACGGCAGGCATCTCCGCGCGAGCCAGCGGGAGGAAGCATTTCACCACGGCGGGATCAAATTGCTTGCCACTCGCTTCAAGGAGACGCCGTTCCGCTTCCTCAAAAGGCAAGCCCTCTCGATAGGGGCGCGAGGAGACCATTGCGTCGAAGGCATCAATCACCGATACAATCCGAGAACCCATTGGAATTTCCTCCCCCATCAGGCCGCCAGGATAGCCCTTCCCGTCGAATCCCTCGTGGTGGTGGAGAATCAGCAGGCTGACGCGCTCGAATCCGGGGATCTGGCGAAGAACGCTCCATCCATATTCCGGATGCTTCTTCATCAGATCATATTCCTCGGGCGTCAAACGAGAGGGTTTATTGAGCACGGCATCGGGAATGCCGATCTTTCCGATATCGTGCAGCAGCGCGGCGACTTCGATGTCGGCGTGGGATTTCTGGTCGAGCCCCAATTCACCGGCTACATGCAATGCCCATTCCGCAAGACGGGTGCTGTGAATGCCAGTATTAAGATCCTTGAGGTCCAACAGTTGATTCAACGCGCAAACGAAGGAATTTCGCAGGGCATAGGCTTCTTCTTCTGCGTTCTTGATTCGCAGCGCCATTATTGGTGACGAGTTCGAATGACGCGCAGTCTTTACCGCTGCCAAAAAGGGTGCATCTGAAATCAAAGCGGCGTTGAAATCGAACGCGACAGCTACGTTATGGCTCATATTTGCCATGACAGTGGCTCCGTCCGGGTCCGTGGCGCTTTATTTGGATACAGAAGCAAGCGCGCGATAAACGTCGAGTTCGCCATTGCCCATGTTCGGACCAATCCAATCGGCGTTGCCGACGGCGCTTGCAGCCGCAGTTTGGTTCATGTTTGGCTGCACACTGAGTAGTAGGGATGCGGTACCTGCGACCATCGGAGACGTAAAGGAAGTTCCCGACGTAACGGAATAAGTCCCAAAAGGATAGGTCGTCACGACATTTTCCCCGGGCGCGGCGACCCAGACAACCTGGTCTCCGTAGTTTGAAAAGCTGGAGCGCTGTTCGAAATCGTTCGTTGATGCGACGCCCATGACGACCTGCTGGAGCCCCGCCGGGTAGACCACTTCCTTTTCGCCATCGTTACCGGACGACGCCGAGCAGATGACGTTGTTCGCGTTCGCATAGTTCAGCGCATTCGTCAGCTCCGTCGAAGGCGAAGAGAGCTCGAAGCTCATATTGATAACGTTTGCGTGATTTTGAACGGCGTAATAAATGGCCGCGATGATGTTCGAAAGGTCGCCGGTGCCATTTGCGCTGAAGGCTTTGAGGGGCAGGAGTTTCGCTGTCGGAGCCACGAGGTGAATCATGCCCATCACTTCGGTCCCATGGCCGAAAGCAGAATATTGACCACCATCCAGCATTGCCGCTGTGTGCTGGTCGAGCATCGCGGCAGTGTGCTGGTCGACAAACGCGGCCTGGCATGCACTGCACGCCGATCCATTAACGCCGAAAAGGTCGTTCATTTCGGACCCGCCGGGCTGATTTCGCGTGAAGTCATATCCGAGCAGAAGAACAGGCTTGAGCGCCGGATGGTTTGGATCTACCCCTGTATCGATGTCTGCCACGATTCCTGAGCCGGTGACATGAAATGTACTTTGCGCTTGAGCGACACGGATTATTTGAGCCGCAGGTTGAGCCACATAGCCGTTCCAGACGACCGATCCGAAATAATTCGTAGGCGACTGCTGATAGAGGTAGTTGGGAACTATCGTTTGAAATGGACCGGAACCGGATGAAACCGGAATGACCAGCAATTGGTCTGGCTCGGCGTCAAGAATCCCGTTGACGAGGCGCAAAACCGTAGCGAGGACATTTGGGATGAGCCCCTGCGCCGGTTGTACGAGGAAGACCTGCCCAACATTTCCATCCAAATTCCCAACCACGGTGCAGCCTTCAGAGGCGCAAACAGCCTTCAGTCCGGCCAAGCCGAGGTTCGTACGAACGATCACGCCTTGTGGCTGGCCAAGGATCCCGTTCAGCGTGTTTGTGAGAGTCTGAGTCGTGTTGCCAAGTATCCCACCGAGCAGACCCTGCGCAGAGGCAGGGCGCGCAGAAAGCATCGCAATCAGAATTGCCCCCACACAAATTAGACGCTTCATGGCTCGCAAGACTCCCCGTCGCAAAGAATTGCTGGAGTCTTCAAGATGAAGGGCGTTGCAATCGCGCTCAATAGTACGAACGGACATAATCAGTCTCCCTTGGGAGATGCTTTCTTCCCAGTACGTTTTCGTTTCAAATCGTAACAACTTTCAACCCCTGCAAAATCAGCAGGTTGCATTAGGCTCTTCGTGTGAGGAAGTGTCGGATGGAGGATGGGAATCTTGATTTGAGTTGCATCAGGCAGGGTAAACTGCAAACGAAGGTTTTCTTCCGCTTCGCATTCACAACTGAATTCCCCGAACTCATTTGTTTCCATTAGGGCGTGAATCTTGTTGCCGCTCACCAGGCCCACGGACACTAAAGCGGCCGGGTACGCGGAGTCGGCTGAAATTAAGATTTGGCCGACAATGGTGATTTTTGAGTCGGTACCCGGTTCCATACGCAGGTCGATTCGATAATCCCCGATTCCGAAGAGCATTACGCGAGCCGGGGCGGCGGCGGACCGGGCACCGGCCAATGCGGAGTTTTGCAGGCTGTCGAAGAGGAGCTGCGCCAAACGCACGCGGCCCGGACGGTGTTGGGAGGCCGCAAAGGCCTTAACCGTCCGGACCGCGCCTTCCGGTGGCTGATAGGCGCTTTCGCGGGAAGCGGCTTGGCGGAATCGCGTCCATAGGTTCAGCGCTTCCGAGCACCGCTTACAGCCGGATTCAAGATGAGCCAGCATCACTTCTTTGTCCTTCTCCTTCAGCACGTTACGAACAAAATCGGCCCACTGCTCCGAAGAAAAATGCGCCATCTCAGTTCTCCCCCCAGTTTTGATTTTTGCGCCTTGGCGGCGTCCTTGCTCCATCCATCCCCGTTGATAATGGGCAGACAGGTCTCGGAAAAATATAGGACTGCGAGAAGAATTTGGACTGGAGCTAAGCTGGTGAGATCTTTCCGGTCAATGCAAATGGGGCCCAGTAGTAGGGATGGGGATATCGTTCGCGAAGCTCAATCATGGCGGCTTGAAGAGCGGATGGCTTTGACTTGCCCTCTTGCCAATACCGGTAAAAGGTTGTCATGAATTCAGCAGTCGTCTGGTCGTGAACATTCCACAGGGTCAACAAGAGGGATCTGGCGCCCGCATAGAGAAGCCCGCGAATCAATCCCAGCAACTCATCTCCCGACGTCACGACGTTGAGCCCCGTAGCGCAACCACTCAAGACAAGAAGGTCGGATTCAAGCTTCAACTGATATAGGTCGTACAGGCTTAGATAAGCGTCTCCGAGACGGATACCGGAAAACATGGGATTGTCCTGGCGAAAGGAGCCGTGTGTGGCAATATGAATGGCGCGACTATTAACTCCTCTGTTTCGAAGAGTTTCCTGCGTCGCCTCTACACCGATATATAGTTCGGACCCCTGTAGAATTTTTGCGACGGCTTGGACCTCCTCCTGGATGAATGGAGCCTTGGCGTCTGGCACGCCCATGACGAGAGGTGCTCCTGAAGCCGAAACTGGTTTCTGCTGGCAGAGAGAAAATATCGCGGCACTGGGCGCATAGGAGACCGAGAAAGAATCGATGAGATAGCGGTCGCCGTCGAAGAGGGCCTGAAAAGGGAGATAGTGCAAGGCGCCATGCGGGACAATTATCAAATGGCGTCCGCCGAGGCGCGAGCGAAGCGGCCCCACAAGTTCTGTGTAAAGATTTTGAAGATGTGATTGAGACGCTTCGAATAGCGGTCGAGCAAATTCGCGTATGTAATCGCCGCCCAGACGAAATTTTCCAATTTGAAAATCAAACATGCGCAGCAGATTGACTACACGGGAGACTGGTGTAAGCGGAATAAATTCAAGAGAATCGGCGCTAAGGATTACAGCGATGAAGAAGCCTTTGACGATGAAGTACTCGACAAGCGTCGCTTCCGGTGGAAGTGAGACACGAATGCCCTCGAGTGAGGCAAAGGTGAAATCACTTTCCGCTGGTCGTGATGCGGGAATTTCGCGCAGAGCACGGAGGAATTCATTTTCGTGAGCTTGCGCCTGGCGGCGCAGTTTCTCGATTCGCTCTGGTGAATGTTCGTCACCGCGCAATTCCTCGATTTCGAGACGGCGGTAGTACCAGTTGAGTTCCTCTCTCATTTCGCGAATGCGGCGAACCAGCGCGCTCTGTCCAGAAGCAGGCTCGACGAACGCTGTACCGTGATGAACGATCATTTCGGCCAGGCTTCGTGATTTGGCCATCTCCACATATCCGAAAGACTCCTCCGCCGAATGTGTCGAGTCGGTCATGCAGATATCCACGAGGCGTTCGTAGACTTCGAGACGATCCTTCAAGAAGGAAATCTTGAGTTCCTCGCCGTGCAGGCTGCTGCGGAGGGTTTCCAGGGCCCGCCGTGCAACCTGGTATGATTCATAGGCTGAAACGGTATTTCCTCTCGCTTCGTGAATTTGCCCAGATAGAAATTCAGTCTGGAAGCGAAGGACGGGTGCCTCAAGTGAACCGAGGTGCTTCCCTGCGATGGCGCATTCCCGTTGCGCCGTATCGAGGTCGCCGGTCTGAAGCGAGAGTCGCGCCAGAAGCAGGTGGCACAGAACAGCTTTGCTGGGAAGAAACGAACGGTCAAAAAAAGCAGCCGCACCGACGCAAAATCGTCGCGATTCGAAATAACGGCCCTCATTGAATAGAACGAGAGCGCGGTAGAGATCAATAAGCCACGGCCAAACAAGATTTTTTTCGCCGACGAACTTTGTGCGAGCCTTCTCGAACAGTTCGATTGCTTGAAGTGCGCTGCCCAACTGGCTGGTGGCCATGGCTTCGTTGGCCTGGCATTTCGCTTCCTCATAGCCCATGCCGAGCTTGCGAAAACGCTCATAGCCCTCGTGGGCGACATCCCGCGCTTCGCCGATCAGATTCAACTCGAGGTAAATATCCGACAAATCGAGATAGCAAAGCGCCAGAACGTGTGCGTCTCCATTCAGTTCACACTTTTCGCGTGTGGCGCGCAGCATCTCGATGGCGCGGCTGTACTCTCCACGAAGGTAATAGAGGTACGCGATGTTGTAATCCGCCTGCGTGACCAGCAGCGGCATGTCGTATTGCGAACACATTTCACGAGCGCGTTCATAGCTCGCGAGAGCTCGGGAAAAATCGTTGAGGGAAATCAGGCACACCGCCATGTTGTAAAGCGCGACAGCCAGCCCTTCGGAATCGCGCAGCGGGAGCAGCATTTCGTAAGCACGCTCGTAGCAAGCTAGTCCTTCTTCGAAGCGATCCTGCCGGTGAAAAATGTTGCCGACGTTGATCTCCAAGTGCCCAAGCCGCTGATTATCGCCGAGTCGAATCAGGATCTCCTTGGCAGCATCGGCTGCTTTGGAAGCACGATCGTATTCGCCGAGAAGAATCAATGGCTGGATCGAGGGGATCAGCGTGCGAGCCTCTTCCTGCTCATTCCCGATTTCGTGGAAGATGCGCTGCGCTTCGCTGTGAAATTCCAGTGCGCGCTGATTGTCACCGGTCATATAAAGTGCGTTGGCCTTGGAACGCAGGCTGCGCGCCAAGGCTGCAGGGCTTTTCACCTTGTACGCAATAGCAACAGCCGCCTCGGCGAGCCCAAGTGCGCGCTGTGGGTCTGCGCGCAGTTCAGACCGAACGACCTCGTTCAAGTGAAGGACTACGGCCTCGCGAAAAAGGCGCGGATTCCGGTTCAAATAGCGGCGGCGGGCGGCGTCATCCTTCACAGCCACCAATTCGCGAAGGATGGATGCGGAGATGGGCGCCTTCTTTCCTGGCAGCGTC
Source organism: Candidatus Acidiferrum sp. (assembly GCA_035524135.1). GTDB lineage: Bacteria > Acidobacteriota > Terriglobia > Acidiferrales > UBA7541 > Palsa-295. The sequence continues at coordinate 57,576 of DATKPM010000086.1, forward strand.
AAGAGAACCCCACTTGCTGAAGGCGTTTGCGTAGCTTGTCCAGGCAGCGCTGCCGGATGAAACCGATCGAGCCGGGAGCCAGGCCGAGTTCCGAAGCGATGGTTTGATATGGCCGCGCCGGTTCCTCATAAAAAAGCATATGTATCAGGCGACGGCAGCGGGGCGTCAAGTCCGACAAGGCTCGGCGCAGGTCTTGTTCTTCCTCGGCCTCACGCAAAACATGTTCGGCTTGTGCGGGAGCGATTTGTTCAGGGAGCTCTTCCTCCAGCCCGACCGGTGTAATGCGCATCGCTTGCTGCTTGTGACGGAAACACTTGTGAGCGGTGATTTGGATGATCCACTTCGGAAGAGCCTTCGCGTTGCGCAGCTTTGGTAGCTCGGAAAGCAATTCGAGACAGACGGACTGGAAGATGTCTGTCGCGTCGTCCGACGAGAGGCGATACTTGATAGGAATCGAGTAGATGAGATTCTTATACTTGTCAACGAGCGCGGACCACGCTTCGTCGCTGCCGCGCAAGCATTCGCGCACCAGCTTTTCATCCGGCCATCCGGCCGCACGTTCACTGGTTTCGGCGCGCCGGCGCGAGGCTCTCGTTCGCGAGATCTCCACTTTAGCGGACATAAAGTGAATCGACATTCCAAAGAGCATTGGGATCAAGAATCGCAGGTTGAAAATTGCCCACGCGATCCCAGGCAGCGGCAAGAACATCGGGACTCACGAGAGGGATCAGGGGCAGTTGTTCCGCCACGATTTCCTGCACTCGGTCGTAGAGTCGTTTACGCCTTGTGGCGTTGAGCGTCACAAGCTGCGCCTCCATCAAGCGGTCCAGGTCGGCTTCCCATGACGTCGCTGGCTTTTTCTCGTTGAGATGCCACAGATGCATTCCACCGGAAGAAAGCCAGATATTCATTTCGGAATTCGGGTCGGCATCACCGTCGGCAATTCCGCTGATGGCCGCTTCGTAGTCAAAAGAGTCAAGCAGCCGGCCGACCATTGCCTCGAAATCGAGCAAAACAATGTGCACGTTCATTCCAACGTGGCTCAAATCATCCTGAATGAGAGTGGCCATCTTCGCACGTTGCTCATTGGACGAACTCGTCAGGATGGAGAATTCCACAAGATTTCCGTGCGAATCGACGAGCGAACCGTCGCTCCTCCAGGAAAATCCAGCGGCCTTTAGAAGTTGTCGCGCTTGATCGGGAGAGTGAGCAGCAGGGGGAATAGCGGAATCGATCCAGAGTTTGTTTCCGGGCGTCGCCGTCGTTGCGATTGGCGCGGCGCGGCCATTGTAAATCAAGCGGACAATCGCGGCACGATCGATGGACGCAGACACGGCCTGACGAAATAGAATGTCGCGAAACCAAATCTGTTTTTTCACCAGATCGGGAGACTTCTCCGCCGGGAGGTCGTTTAAGTTGAAAAACAGGAAGTTGTACTCAAGGCCGGGCCCCAGATCGAAAACGTGGAAGCCTTTCCCTGCCTGCTGGCGTTCGAGCGCTTGAAAGTTACCCGCACTGAAGCGGCTTAGCACGTCGGTGTCTCCCGAAAGAAAGCGAATCACCTGTGCGTCTTCACTCGAGACAAAAAGAAATGTGATTTCGTCAAGATACGGCAGATGATTGCCAACGGAATCCTGCTTCCAATAATAGGGATTCCGTTCCAGGACGAGACGCTGGCCCGCAACGTATTCCTTCAAGCGAAATGGACCGAGCCCAGCGAATTGTCCGGGCTGCATGGAGATGCCCCATGCTTGAGCGAAATTACCGCTTCGATAGGACGCCTCCAAAAGGTGGCCTGGAAGAATTGGAAAGCCATCGAAGAGCCTTTCGGCGGCTGCGTAAGGCTGTGCGAGGTGGAATCGCACAGTGTAGTCGTCCAATTTTTCAACGGCAATAGGCCTCCCGCCGACTATGAGCAAATCGCGCTGGGGAGAATGCGTGTTTTCGTCGAGATACGCCTGAAAGCTGAATACCACGTCATCCGCGTTGAAGGGCCGACCGTCGGAAAATCGCACACCTCGGCGAAGCTGCAGTGTGTAGTTCAGGCCATCCCGTGAAGAGGTCCAGAATTTGGCCAATCCCGGTTCGGTGCGCTGCGAAAGGCGATTGATGTGAATCAGGTCGGCGCCCATGCAGTAAATCACGCTGAGAGTTGAGGCATCGGAGGCAAGAGCTGGATTCAATGTTTTGGGCTCGGAGCGAAGCGCGATCGTCAGGTTGCCGCCCGAACGGCCCGGCTGGTTCGAAGCGACCAAGATGTCTTTTCCCGCGGATTCACCAAAGACAATTGGTGCACAAAGTGCCGAGACTGCCGCACCCAACGAGAGACTGAGGACGTGTCGCCTGGCCACACTCATATTGAAATATTTAGCAGAGAAGGGCGCGGGCTTACAGCGGGACTGATTTCAGGTGTTCCTGCAGTGCATCGGCCGCCCAGAAATAAGCCAGAAATACAGGGATCAGCAGGAGAGCGGGCAAAAACATCCACCAGTAGGATGTCAAGACATAATACTGCTGCAAGCTTGAGAGCAAGCTCCCCCAGCTTGGCATCGGTTCGCCCACTCCCAAACCGAGAAACGTCAGAGTGACCTCAGCCAAAATATACTGAGGAATGAGAAGCGTCATCTGCGTGAGCAGGACGCCGTAGGTTTGCGGCAAGATGTGGCGGCGAAGCAAATAAAAATCCGACCCGCCAAAGGCTCGTGCGGCCGAGACAAAGCTTCTCTCCTTCGCGCTCAAAACAACTCCGCGAATCAGGCGCGCTGGCCGGGCCCAGCCGATTAGCCCAATCACGGCGGCCAGCAGAAAAAATACCTGCCACTGGGTAATATGAAGAGGCAAGGCGGCCCGCACGGCGAAGAGCAGGTAAAGCCATGGCAACGCTAGGAATATCTCACCGCCGCGCATGATAGCGTCGTCGATCCACCCACCGTAAAGGCCGGCAAACGCTCCAGTCAAGGTTCCAATCAAAAGCGACAGAGCAGCAGCGACGATCCCAGCCGCCAAAGAAATCTGCCCACCATAGAGGAAGCGCGAGAATTGGTCCCGTCCGTATGCATCTGCGCCCATCAAGAAAACACGATCGGACCCGTGAATGCCGAACAGGTGCAAATTGCCCGGCAAGAAGCCCAGGAGATTGTAGGGCGATCCATGAACGAAAAATCGTATAGGTTCGATTTGGTGCAGGTCAGCCATATAACCGCTTGGATCGTTCACATCAGGCTCGATGGCATAGACGAACGGACGGAGGTGAAAGACCCCGTAAGAATCAAAGAAGTGCATGCGCGAAGGCGGGGCAAAGGACCAATCACGATTCTGCTGAGAGAAGCTATATGGCGCAAAAAAACCTGCGAAAAGGACAGGAATGTGAAGAGCGACGAGAATTAAGAGGAGTGTCCAACCCTTGAGTCGCGGTGTCATCTCATTGCTCCACGCGAATCCGAGGGTCACTCGCATACAGCAAAAGATCGGCCAGTAAGTTGCCCGAGACGAGGAATATTGAAGAGAGAAGGATCAATGCCAGAACGACGTAGACATCTCGCGCCAGCACGGATTGCACCATCAGAGGTCCGAGTCCGGGCCAACTGAGCACAACTTCGACGATTGCAGAGGCGCTGAGCATTCCCGCTATGGATAAGCCGAAGAGAGAAATCAAGGGATTGGAGGCTGCCGGAAGCGCGTAGCGCCAAAGCAGGCGCTGGTGCGGAATCCCATGGCCGCGAGCCGCAAGAAGGAAGGGCGATTCGAGGGCCTGGACCATGGCTGCGCGGATATGCCTGACAAGAATCGGCATGGCGACCGCCGCGAGCCCCAGCGAAGGGAGCGCGAGATGCCGAACAAGGTCTAGCACTTTACCCCAAAGATTCAACTCGTCGAATCCAGACGAGGTCATACCTCCCGCTGGGAACCAACCCGTTCGTAGCGCTAAAAGAAGAAGCAATAAGAACAGCAACAGGTCTGGAATCGCAAGCAGCGTCGACATGACCACGGAAAATAGGCGATCGTGCCAGCGGCCTTTTCGCACTGCCATCCAAATGCCGAGTGGAAGCGCCAGAAACCACGCAAGCAGCGTCGAACATCCTCCGAGCAAGAACGTATTCCCCGCCCGCGCCCAAAGTAGTGGTCCGACCGGGCTATCATATGCGAACGAGAACCCCATCTCGCCCGCAGCGACTGAGCGCATCCACCGCTCGTAACGCACAAGGAAAGGCTGATCGAGGCCGAATTTCTCGCGCAGGCCATTCACAGTCTCTGGAGAAATGCGCGGATTCATTCGCAGGCCGTCGAAATAATCTCCCGGCGCCCATTGCAGAAGAGTGAAGGAGAGAAAGGAAACAGCGATCAGAATCAGTATGGAGTGGACGACGCGGCGTGCGATGAACCTCATCGCATGACCTCGACCGTGTGGTCATCGATAACGGCACTATCTATTTCCATCGCTTCAAGCAGCAATCGTGTGTATTCGCTTTTTGCCCGCGTAAACAATTCGGCAGTCGGCGCGTGCTCTACGATTCTCCCTTCATACATCACAGCCACTTCGCTTGCGACGTCAGTGACCAATCTCAAGTCGTGCGAAACGTGGATGTAGGTGAGTGAATGCCGGGCCTGCAATTCAAAGAGAAGCTGCAGAAGCGAGTCGCGAGTTGCGAGGTCCAGATTCGAGAAGGCTTCGTCAAGGATCAGGAGTTTGGGGCGAAGCGCCAGAGCGCGTGCAATCGCAATCCTCTGCCTTTGACCGCCACTGAATTCAAACGGCAATTTCTGACCAGATGAAGTTGGCAAACCGACTTGGTCCAGCAGCTCAATCGCTGACCGGCGCCGGGTATCTTTCGTTCCTTCGCGCTGGACCTCTAGCGGTTCAGCGACAATCTCCAGGGCTGTCATGCGCGGATTCAATGAGGACGTCGGGTCCTGGAAAACCAGTTGAATCTCGCGCCGCGCACGGAAAAGCTTTTTGCTGGAAAGGGTTAAGAGGTCGTGTCCTTCAAAATCAATCTCTCCGTGAGTAGGCTTTTCCAGCAGCGCCAGGCAGCGGACAAGCGTGGATTTGCCCGCTCCGGATTCACCCACAAGCGCCATGGCGGCCCCTCGAGGCACATTCAGATTTACTCCTCGCAGCGCCTCCACCGTGAAATGTGCGCCACTGATAAGGCGCTTCTGCGCGTACTGCTTGGTAAGCCCGCGCACCGAAAGAAGAAAATCCATTTCCGGCGAATTCATTACGCCAACTCCTGCACGGCAGGTGCCGCAGAGGTGTTATCCCAGGACGGCGTCACCCTGGAGGTCGAGCGCAGCAGAGAACGTGTGTACGGATGAGACGCGCTGCAGCAGAGATCGCTATAGTGCCCTTGTTCAATAATCCGCCCCGCTCGCATGATCAGGAGACGGTCAGCAAGCCTCGCTTGAACTTCCGGCGTATGACTTATCAAGAGTAACGACATGCCGGTTTGTACCTTCAAATCTTTTAGCTGGGCTAGAAATTCAGCCTGGCTGCGCGCGTCAAGGTGTGCCGTTGGCTCATCGGCAATCAATAGCCGCGGACCGCACGCGAGCGCTTGGGCGAGAACCACCCGTTGGCATTGCCCTCCGCTCAATTGGTGCGGATATGCGGAGAAGATTCTGTCCGTTTCTCGAAGGCCCACTCGACTGAGTATCGCGCGGGCTTCGGCGCTGCATGCTTTCCAATTCCATTTCCGATGAGCGTGGATCACTTCGGCAACCTGCTCGCCCACTCGAATCAGGGGGCTCAATGCAAGGGAGGGTTCCTGATGAATAAGAGAAATGGAAGCCCCGCGAACCTTCTGCAAGGAGGATTCATCCAAAACGAGAAGGTTCGACCCGTCGAGTTGGACCGAGCCGGAGATTTCGCATTTGTCTTTCGGGAGCAGGCCAAGCACACTAAGCGCAACAGTTGATTTGCCGCAGCCCGACTCGCCCATCAGTCCGACGCTCTCGCCAACACCGATGTCTAGTGACAAGTCTTCGACGGCAGTGAATAGCTCTCCAGTCTTCGAGAGATAGCGAATTGTCAGATCGCGGATCTGAAGCACTTCCGAGCCCTTCACGCCATGTCCGTCGCTGGTGATCGAAACAGGCTGAGTGTCTGGTCGCCGAATTCGTGAATCACCGCAACCGAATGGTACGGTTTGTAAATGCGCTCTCAGCATAGCTGTCCTACTTTGAGCGGTTTATGAGCCAGAGTAGATGGACACTGTGGTCCACGCACATAGAACCGAGGTACCAATGGCAGGGGCGGTTCCAGAAATGCAATGTCACCCAGGGGAAGTCCGCCAGTCGGAAAGAGCGTCCGAATTGACTTCGGCAACCGGAACCCGTACCAGCAAGATCCCACACGATTTCCGTCCGCAATCCTCAACTTTCCGAACTTTCTTTTCAAGGCCGGCTATTTGACGGTCAAGCCGTACCCGGTGAATACAAGTTTGGCGGTGTCTACAACGGCGGCAAATTCGCGATCCTCACAGCATCGAAACCAGCGGAAACTATCTGTTTTTGCAGCGTGGCGAGCCAAGCAGGTTACGATCCCGGTGACAGGTCGAATTGCGGACGCGTTTGACGCTCGGTTTTGACTATAGCCCAGGCGACGTAGCGCGGGAAAATATGCAGATCACCGCCTGTGCGCGCATCAATGCCCCGTTTACACGTCGTTCCAAAGATCGGATTGGCATCGGTTTCGTCTACAGCAACATCAGCGATCCGTTCCGGAATTTCGAGGAATCCATTGGCAGTCCGCTCCTCGGTTCGGAGAAGGCTTTCGAGTTGAACTATGCCTTTCAGGTAACACAGGTTGACTCGTCCAGCCGACGTTTCAGTATTATGCGGATGTCGGCGGCAATTCTGCGCTCTCCGATGCACCTGTGTTCGGCATTCACAGGGAAATTACGTTCTGATGCGGGAGATTCATGAGAGACCGATCTCAAGAATTGAAAAACATCTCTGGGCAAAAGTTTGATCTCTGCGTAATTGGAGGAGGCGCCACAGGCGCTGCTTGTGCTCTTGACGCGCAGCTGCGTGGAATTCGCACAGTCCTTCTCGAAGCCGGAGACTTTGCTGGGGCCACTTCGAGCGCAGCCACCAAGATCATCCACGGGGGCGTGCGCTATCTCGAAGAGGCGATCAAGGGCGCGGATCTGAAGGAATACCATGTGCTCGTGCGGGCGCTGCACGAGCGCGTCCGGATGCTGGAAAACGCCCCGCATCTCACGCGGACTCTGGAGTTCCTGGTGCCGGCCTATCACTGGGTCGACGTCGGTTATCTCGACGTCGGACTGAAAATCTACGATTGGCTTTCAGGACCAGGACGCATTTCTCACAGCAAATATCTGTCGCATGACGAAACTCTGAAGCGCATGCCCGGGCTGAACCAAGAGGGCCTGATCGGTTCGGTTGCTTACGCGGATGGACAGTTCGACGACGCCCGCTACAACCTCGCCCTGGTACAAACCTTCGTGAAAGCCGGCGGAAACACACTGAATCACGCAAGAGTCACGGCTTTCCAGAGAAACGCGAGTGGAAAACTTTCTGGCGTGACCGTCGTCGACCAGCTCATGCGGAGTGAATTCGGCGCGGAAGCGAGCGTCATCGTCAACGCGACGGGTCCGGTCTCCGATTCCATCCGGCAGATGGCGACGCCATCACTGCACAAACGCATGAGGCCGAGCAAAGGAGCGCACATTCTCCTGCCGCTCGACCTCTTTCCCACCGAGGACGCTTTGTTGGTCCCAAAGACGGAAGATGGACGCGTATTGTTCGCGGTGCCGTGGGGAGGCCGCCTGCTCGTCGGAACTACGGATGAAGAAGTGTCGCCGGAAGCAGAGCTTGTGGTGACCGAGCGGGATGTGGAATACATGTTGCGTCAACTGAACCACTATCTGGCACGCGCCGTCACGCCTGCTGACATCGTGAGTGGTTTTGCCGGAGCGAGGCCGCTCGTCGGCTTGGAAGGCGCCGGCGAGACGAAAAGGCTCGCCAGGGACGACGTGATCGAAATGGATCCGGCGAGCGGGCTGATCAGCATCATGGGTGGCAAGTGGACCACGCATCGCGCCATGGCGGAAGACACGATCGATCGCGTGCAGCAATCGCTTGGGCAGGCGCGGGCGGAATCGCAGACGCGTAACCATGTCCTCTTCGGCGGTGAAGGCTATACGAACGACCACTGGAAGAAACTAGCGAGCGACTACCCCATCTCGGAGGCCACTGCGCGTCATTTGGCGTCAAAATTCGGGACCGCAGCTGAAAGCGTTCTCTCGCTGAGCAATGAAGACAAATCTCTCCTCGGACAGATCGTGAAGCAATATCCGGCAATCCGAGCGGAAGTAACGTATGCCATCCGGCAGGAGTTGGCAGCGACGATCGAAGACGTGCTCGCGCGCCGGATTGGCATGCAATTTCATTCGTGGCGCGATGCCATGGAAGCCGCCCCGGCGGTCGGTTCCTTGATGGCGCAGGAATTGAACTGGCCGAGTTCTGGAACAGACGAAGCGATCAAAATGTATGTCGGCAGAATCTCTTATCTCTTGAAGTCCGCGGGACTTCCCGAGCAGGGGGCTGCTTCCTCGACGTCGGGGCCGTTTGCCGCCAGTTGAGACGAGGGAGATTGAAGCGAGGGCCGAGAATCTGTCTCAGGAGGAGCACTGTGCCTGACTATATTGGAGCGATCGATCAGGGAACGACGAGCACGCGGTTCATTGTATTTGACCGCAAAGGCCAGGTAAAAGCCGTGGCTCAGAAGGAACATGAACAGATCTATCCAAATCCGGGCTGGGTGGAGCACGACCCAGGCGAAATCTGGCTGCGGACACGCGAGGTGATTGCGGAGGCGATGGCGAAGGGAAACCTCCAGCCAAAAGACTTGGCAGCCATCGGAATTACCAACCAGAGGGAGACGACGATTGTTTGGAACCGGAGGACGGGAAAGCCGGTCGCGAATGCGCTGGTGTGGCAGGACACGCGCGTCGTGGACTATGTGAGCGAACTGGCGAAGAACGGCGGCCAGGATCGCTTCCGTGGCAAGACAGGACTTCCACTCACGACCTATTTTAGCGGTCTAAAAATCCGATGGATCCTCGAGCACGTCAAAGGTGTTCGTGAGCTTGCGGAAGCGGGCGAAGTGCTTTTCGGGAACATCGATACATTCCTGGTGTGGCATCTGACGGGTGGATGCGAAGGCGGCATCCACATTACAGACATCACCAACGCCAGCCGCACGCAACTGATGAATCTTGAAACGCTCGCCTGGGACAAGGAAATGCTCGATACCTTCGGCATCCCGGCTGCCATACTTCCCAAAATAAAATCCAGCAGCGAGACCTACGGACTGGCCCAAGAACAATCCATAAAGGATGTTGCGATCGCCGGCATCTTGGGCGATCAGCAGGCCGCACTAGTAGGTCAAACCTGCTTCGAAGCTGGAGAAGCGAAAAGCACTTACGGGACAGGGTGTTTCCTTCTGATGAATACGGGAACTCGCAAGGTCGATTCGAAGTCGGGACTGCTGACCACCGTGGCGTACAAGCTCAGCAAAGGTCCGGTGCACTATGCGCTCGAAGGAAGCATCGCCATCACTGGGGCTCTGGTGCAATGGCTGCGCGACAACCTCGGATTGATTGCGAAGAGTTCCGACATCGAGCCGCTGGCACGAACGGTAAATGACAACGGCGGCGTTTATTTCGTTCCTGCGTTTTCCGGCCTGTACGCCCCCTACTGGAAAGACAGCGCCCGTGGCGTGATCACCGGGCTGACGCGTTACGCGAATAAAGGACACATCGCGCGCGCGGTGCTGGAGGCGACAGCCTTTCAGACACGCGACGTGCTCGAGGCAATGGAAAAGGACTCTGGGATTGAGCTGGATGTTCTCCGAACGGATGGCGGCATGGTCACTGACGAACTTCTGATGCAGTTTCAGGCGGACATTCTTAACCGACCAGTGGTTCGCCCGGTGACCAAGGATGCGACGACCGCCTTGGGCTCGGCGTACGCGGCTGGACTAGCCATCGGCTTTTTCAAGGATTTGAAAGACCTGCGGGCGAATTGGGCAGTGGACCGAACCTGGCAGCCGAACATGGAAAAAGGGAAACGCGAGGAGATGTACACGCTGTGGAAACGGGCTGTCACTCGCTCCTTTGATTGGGCCGTTTGATTCTAGTAGCAGAACCCCGAAAAGAAAGAAGGGAACCGCATGCTTGCGAAATGCTTTGGCGAGTTCATGGGGACGCTTGTGCTCATTTTGCTTGGCAACGGTGTCGTCGCGAATGTGCTGCTCAAGCGCTCGAAGGCAGAGGGCGGCGGATGGATGGTCATCACCAGCGGATGGGCATTCGCGGTCATGGCTGGTGTGTTTGTCTCCATCGCTTGTGGCAGCAGCGATGCTCACCTCAATCCGGCCGTAACGATTGGTTTCGCCGTATCTACAGGCCATTTCGGCAAGTTTGGGCCATATCTTGTTGCCCAAACCGCAGGCGCTTTCCTTGGAGCTGTCCTTGTCTGGATTCATTTTTTGCCGCACTGGAAGGTGACGCCCGACGCAGGGCTGAAGCGTACGTGCTTCTGCACCGCACCGGCGATTCGCCAGTTTGCCGCAAACCTAGTCAGCGAAATCGTCGGGACATTTGTTCTGGTGTTTGTCGTCGGAGCGATCTACTCGAAGGCCGTAGCCACCTCCGGCCCCGCGGCGGGATTGGGGCCCTACCTGGTGGCAGCGCTGGTTTGGGGAATCGGGCTCTCGTTAGGCGGCACGACCGGCTACGCAATTAATCCCGCTCGTGATTTTGGCCCCCGCCTAGCACACGCTGTTCTTCCGATCGCCGGCAAGGGTGGATCGGATTGGGGCTATGCGATCGTGCCCGTGCTCGGGCCGCTGATCGGCGGTGGATTGGCAGGCATCCTTCTCCGCGCGATTGCAAGATAGTCGCTCTTCTTAGAGAGCGCGCCCTTCCTCGCTGTGAATCCAGACGCTGTAGCTTCACAAATTGATGACGACATCGCCAGCTGGCTGTGAACAGCAGACCAGGAGATTCCCGTCGGCTGGCTTGTCGAGTGGCTCCGGCCCGTAGACGACTGCCCCCGAAACCAGGCCACTTTCACAGTTATGACAAACACCGGTTCGGCAAGCCCAACGGACAGGGACATCACACGCCTCGGCCATTTCCAGGATGCATGCGTATTGCGACGCGTTCCAGTGTGCGGAAACCCCACTGCGTGCGAACGATACCAACGGACCAGTGTTTACCTCGTCGCTCGGCGGATGCGGAGCTCGCCTCATTGCGCCCACGATCCCAGGGGTCATAGACTCGCCACCGTTAAATATCTCGATGTGAATGTGGCCTGGCGCCACGTCTAAGGCCGTGAGCACCTCTTTCATATCTGCCATGAATTGGGTTGGCCCGCAAAGGTAGACATCCGAGTCTCGCGGCAGTCCGAGTTCGTCAAAGACAAATCGCGAGAAGCGGCCCGTTGCGTTGAAATCCTTACCCGCTTTGTCTATGGAGTCCGGTCTGGTGTAACAAACGTAGCTGCGGGCATTCGTTAGCTCGCGCAGCAGGCTCCGGACTTCACCCACAAACGGATGATGCTGCCCATCACGCGCGGAGTGCAGCCAGATCACCTGACGCGTCGAGCGCTCCGCCGAGAGAGCGTGCAGCATTGCCAGAACGGGCGTTGCACCAATCCCGGCGCTTAGCAGAATGATCGGCCGTCCTCCCAGTTGCAGAACGAAGTTCCCGCGCGGCGAGCTTACGTCGAGCCAGTCGCCCACGCGGAGATGTTCCTGCAAATAGTTCCCTCCAGTTCCGTTCGGCTCGATCTTCACGCTGATTCGATAACGCTCCGTGGAGAGTGGGCCCGAGAGCGAGTAGCTGCGAAAAAGCGTTGCGCCGCCGGCCGCGGGCTTAAGACGCACAACGACGTACTGACCCGGTAGAGCTGTTGGGAGCGCATGCCCGTCAGGACTTTGCATGGTAAATGAGAGAACGTCCGCGGACTCGCGATCGATTGACGTCACGCGGAGCGGCTGAAATCCTGGAGCGGCCGGATGGGCCGCTTCGGCTGGCGCCAGTCCCGCGTTTCCCGGTGACGCTCCATTTTGCTGGCTCTGTAGCAGCGCTTCGAACGAGCTGCGCCATCCGTGCGAAAGCGCCCTGATCCGCAACGCGCGCTCCAGGCGGTCGCGCCCGTGCTCGGGCAAATAGAGCAGCGCGTTGATCTCCGCGACAGTCATGCGCTCTTCTGACTCTCCCACCTTCACGATTTCGTCTCCGGCGCCCACTTCACCTTCACGCAGAACGCGGAAATAAAATCCCGGGCGGCCGCTGGATGTCAGCAATGCCGGCATCCGCGGCTCGCTCATCCGGATCCCCACGCGAAAGCATGTCACGCGCGGTTGCGTGACATCAAAAAGTGCGCTGCCGATTTGAAATCTGTCGCCGATGCACACGGCATCGTCAGCCAGTCCTTCTACCGTAAAGTTCTCGCCGAACTGTCCGTAAACGAAATCATTCCTCTTCAATTGCTCCCGCCAATATCGATATGACTCAATCTGATAAACGAAGACAGCTCGGTGCTCGCCCCCGTGACCTGCTAAGTCTCCTTGACCATCTCCATCGAGATTCAGCTTGCCGACACGACACCGGCCACGCACAGGATTCTTCCAGACTGCTGTGTGCACAGTGCGCCCTTTCCACTCAATGTCGCGCGGAAGCCCAACGTTCACCGATAGCAATCGCGCCATGCCGTTAGGATTCCTCCCGCATGAATCTTCATATCGTCGAAGGGACGTCGTGCTAATCCTTGGAGTTAGCTTCTCGAGAGATGAACCTGAGAAGCATCATTAGTGCGAGATCATGTGATCTGCTGAACCCATTGCTTTCGCCAGGCCGGTGCGTCAAAGGGGTCCGCGAAATATTGCGTTTCGTGGACGACCTTGCCATCACAAAACTCCATGATGCTCACGGTGTAGGTGGGCTTGTCGTTGTAGGTCAGAATGAGTTCGGTTATCCAAAGATCACCGCTACCAATGATCCGTTGGACAGCAAACCGCTTTTTGCTCGGCTGACTGGCGCGTTGATTCTGAATGTTGCGTCGACCGGGAGTTCGTTCACCTGACTGCGGGTAATCCAGTATTGCGCCCTCGTCATAGATATTGTGCTCCGCTTCAAGATCGTTGGCATCCGATGCCGCCCAATGCTGATCCAATGCCGCACGGATTCTTTCCTCGTGCACAGACCGCCCTGGCTGAGGTTTGGCTTCCATCTCTCTTCACCTTCTAGACTCTATTTGCCTTGTGTAGTTGATTTGGCTTTAGGAATGAACCCTGGAACGCCGGTGCTCACCACGGGATTCAGGCGCTGTCTGGTATGAATTCGATTGATTTCATCCATTGCGTCTTCCGGAAGCGGCGATATGTCGAAATTTTCTTTCGCGCGCGCCGCAGACTTGGGCGTGGTGAGCGCAGCCGTACCGCGCTGCACCGCCCACGCCAGCAGCACTTGTGCCGCCGTCTTTCCAACCCGCGCCGCGATTCCCGTAATGACAGGCTCTTCGATCAGCCCAGGCTTCATTCCGTGGCCCAACGGCGCGAAAGCTAAAAACACAATGCCTTTCTCTTTGCAGTACCCAAGTAGCTCGGTTTCCGGCAGGTAAGGATGTGATTCCACTTGCACTACGGCGGGCTTGATTCTCGCTGCTTCATAGAGAGGCTTTAGGTCGTCCAAACCGATGTCTGAAAGACCGATGGCCCCGCACTTGCCGCGGTCCACAAGAGTTTCCATTGCCCTCCAAGTGTCGAGCAAAGTCACATCCTGGTCGTAAATTACATTTCCGTTTTGATCCCGCGGGTCCTGGTCGTCGCCGGGTCGAAATGCAAACGGGGTGTGAATGAGATAGAGATCCAGATAGTTGAGCCGCAGTTTCTCAAGACTTGCTTCAAACGCCGGTTCGACTCGCTCGGGCCGGTGATTGGTGTTCCACAATTTTGTGGTAACAAAAATGTCGTCACGCGCGAGTCTTCCAGCCGCGAGCCCTTCCTGCAGGGCCTGGCCGACCTCGCGCTCGTTCTTGTAACGTTCCGCGCAATCGAAGTGCCGAAATCCGGCTTCCAGCGCATCTCTAGTCGCAGTAATCGTCTCGGCTGCGTCGGGAATTAATGTGCCGAAGCCGAGTGCGGGTATATTGCCGGCTCCCAGGCTGAGTGGAATTCGCTTCATCCGCAGATCAGATGATTCGCTCATGGTTGCACCTCCGGGCTAATTTGCCTCGGGCATCACTCATCGGAACACAAAAATTAGATGTAGGGTACATCAGGCAGGGCGCTCCCGATTCACAAAATGCAAAGTTTAGGGCGGCCCTTGTGTAACTCCTGATTAACGATTAAATCCGCAAAATGTCGCTCGCGGCACCAATTACACCTGGGCACAAAGGTCGTTGCATCGAGAATGTCTCCGTGCCGAATGGGCGTGTAGTTCATCTGTGGGGTACCCGCTTTGCAAGAAACATACCCGATCCACTAAGTGCTGCATCTACTGTAGCTTACGAGACTCCATGCAGGACAACCAGCCTTTTGAATTAGACTGAACATGGACTGAAACCTTCGGGCGTGCCCGGAGTGATTTCTTCTGCTGCGGCGAGAGAGAGAGTCAACGACACAACATCATGGAAGACGTCCAACTGGCTGCTCGACGGGAGGCGCGGGCAACCTAAAAAGCTGAAATTTGCCGCGTGGACTTCGTCGACTGCAAACCTGAAGCTCCGTTTGAAATCTCTCCTATCCCTCGCCAAAAGAGAAAATCCATATCGGGGGATCTGCGGGAGAGCACTTGTGTCAACCCGCCAGTTCTAGCCATGTCGCCTCGGCATCGTTGATTCATGGCAACATCAAAGAGGAGGTGCGAGTTCGAAGCTCGATGTGAGCTGGATGGCTTTGTGCAAGGTGCGGTATAGAGGACAGTGCATGGCGTACCGCGCATGAGTTCTCTCGACGGTCTCACGGCTTGCTTCCGGCACCGTCAAGCGCATGGCTACATGGATGCGGCGAATCACCAGGACGCCATCTTCCGTCTCCACTTCTCCGGTCACGTCGGCAGTCAACTTTCCATTGCTGGCGTCGATTTGGCGCGCTTCCAGCGCGCCTCCAAACGTTCCCATCATTCAACCGGCAGTCGCGGCGATAACGTAATCGATAGTTGACGTATGCGAATCCTGAATCTTGGCGGGATCGACTTTGTAATGCTTGGCTATGTCTCCATGGACACTGAAAATTACCGGCTGCGGTTCACCCGGCAGGTGAGCCACGCGAAGTGGTCCCTGGCGGCGCTCGATGCGTGATTTGGACACATAAACTACGTCTCCCATGTTTTCCCCCTTCTGAGTCTCAGGATCCGGAGTCATCCGCTTTATGCTGAATTGCGTCAGGCGACCGTTTGAGGTCAATCGGCAGAACCTTCAATTCCCACTTTACAGGGACTGAAGTGGGGGGATAGCAAATCGTCTTATCGCAAGCCTGATACTTCAGGTCTCCTTGGATCGAAAGCTGCCTCGTCCCTGGATACAAGAGCTTCAGTTTGGAGGCGTTGACGATGACGTCCTGCGTTATCTTGAACCGGCCCTCGAATACCGGGACCTTTTCCTGGATTGCCTCAAGGTAGAGCGTGGTTGGGGCAGGATAATCCGCCGGCGCCGCTGGTTGGAATCCACCGGACGTGTCCAAGTCTAGTTGGATTGGCTTGTATCCATGCACTCCCGGAGAGTACACATGCACGTTTGGAGGAAGCGTGATTTCTGCCATTAGCGTCAC
This sequence comes from Candidatus Acidiferrum sp., assembly GCA_035524135.1. Classification (GTDB taxonomy): domain Bacteria; phylum Acidobacteriota; class Terriglobia; order Acidiferrales; family UBA7541; genus Palsa-295. The sequence continues at coordinate 73,381 of DATKPM010000086.1, forward strand.
ACGGCTACCCGGGAATGCCGTAAGATCCGATTGAGAGAGTGTCAGCCGCAGATGCGGCTCGTCGATTGTTTGGCTCACTTCCTCAGTCAGTTCCGGAAAGAGCTTTCCGATCACATTGTTCGCCGTGAAGCGATCTGTGTACTTATCCTCAAAATACTTGTCGCGGATGATCCCGCTTGAGTCAATGTAGAAGTACCCTGGGTAAGCCATCCCCTTGGTCATCCCTTTGGCTTCCACGTTCAGCACGCGAAACTGCTGGATCACTTCGGAGTCGGGATTGGCCAGCAGGGGGAAGTCGATTTTGTGCCGCTGAGCGAAGTCCTTCAGAATTGCTTCGTTGTCATAGCTGATCGCGGCGAGCTTCAACCCTTGTGCTTCGAATCTTGCCTTCGCGGCTTGCAGCTGCACCAGCTGCCCTTTGCAAAAGGGTCACCAATCAGCTGAGCGGAAAAACAAAATCACAGTGCCATTTCTACCCTTTAGCGACTGGTTCGTTTGTTCACGTCCAAACTGATCCCGCAGAGAAAAAGCCGGGGCCGGCGTTCCGATTTCCAAGCCGATGGAAGGAGTCGGCGCAGTCTTTGTAGATGCGTCTTTTTGTTTTGCACCGAACGCAAGACTCGCCGCAAGCAAAAGGATCACAGTCGCAATTTTCATTTCGCCTCCAGCTTCGTCGGGTCTTCACATCGCGGAAAGCAGCGCGTAGCAAAACAAGCTCTGCATCTCAGGTAAGACTTCGGGGATGTGAAATGATTTCAAAATAGTTCGCAGGCCGTCAGGGCTTGCACTCTGACCGGTTGCTCTACCGGCAGCTGTCCCACTTAAATATACGACCGGGGTGTGAAAATGGATTTTATGGATCATAGAAACCCTAGAATTCTCCATGATCGAGCGCCAGGGACGGCCGGAACGAAAACCCGTAGGGCTTATGTTTTCATCGACCTCGACTTCTACGCAAAGCCCCGCTCGCTCTGCTGGCACCAGGTTCGCCCTGGTGCGTCGAAATCTTCCAAGACCCGACTGTTTGATCATCTCCCACCCCGAATTCGACCTGGACGTTGAGCAGTTATACAGGACGTCACTTAAGGAAGGAGTTCAAGGCAGCCAGATGAGAGATACCCAAATCCGCCACCTCCACCTGGAGCGTAATCCAACGGGCTATCGCCTTATTATCCAAGAAGATTTCCAGCCGTGGGGAGTGCGAAAGATATGCCGGCACTATACTTCGGGCCCTGCGCGAAGCGTGCGTATCGTCATAGTCAAGTTGCGCACGCAGAAATCGAAAAGCTCCAGCCCACGGCAGACCATTTGCCCGATGCTCCGTGGTACGGCCTTCTGTGAAGACCGTCGTCAAGAAGAAGTCCGGTGAATCAATGACAAACCACGTCAATGCAAATGATTCAAGAAATCCTGTTCGCGTAGCCATCGCACAGGCCGCGCCAGTATATCTAGATCTGGAGGCGAGCCTGGAAAAGGCCCTGGAACTGATCAATCGAGGGGCCAGACAGGACGCGAGATTAGTCGTTTTTGCAGAGGCGTGGCTTCCAGACTACCCCGCATGGCTTGACGTTTGCTCGGGCGCCGTACTTTGGGGCAGCTCCTACACAAAAGATGTTTTTGCGCGACTGAGAGCGAACAGCGTTCGCGTGCCTGGTCCGGAGATCGACGCACTTCGGGGCGTCGCGAGGGACCGTGGGATTTCTATCGTCATCGGCCTCAACGAGAGACTTGACGCGGGGCCGGGAAACGGAACGCTCTACAACACGCTGCTCACGATTTCGGAGGAAGGCCGTGTCGTAAACCTGCATCGCAAATTGGTCCCGACCTTCAACGAACGCCTCATCTGGGGTCAAGGGAATGCGCGCGGGCTTCAGGCGGTTTCTACATCCGCGGGACGTGTCGGTGGATTGATTTGCTGGGAGCATTGGATGCCCCTGGCACGCATGGCAATGCACGATGCTGGAGAGCAGATTCACATCGCCGCCTGGCCAACGGTGAACGACGTGCATCAGTTGGCCAGTCGTCACTACGCCTTTGAGGGCCGCTGTTTTGTCCTCGCGGCCGGCTTGCTGATGCGGATTAAGGACTTGCCGCGTGAGCTGGCGCCCGTTTCGTCGAAGCTGGTCGAGCAAGGGGAATGGGTCGAGCGCGGGGGAAGCGCAGTGATTGGTCCGGATGCCGCTTATGTGGTTGAGCCTGTCTTTGATCGCGAAGAACTCATCATGGCAGACCTCAATTTCAAGCAAATTGACCGCGAGGTCATGACCCTGGATGTATCCGGTCATTACTCCCGGCCTGATCTTTTCCATTTCGAGGTGCGCAAGCTCTGAGCGCTGCACATCGAAATCAGCAGTGGGCAAGCCGCATCGGTTTGGTCGGCTGAGACGCGAGAACGAACGACCGCGGAATGCGCTACATCCGCAAGTTCCAATCATTTCTCGGAATTCACCAAGGATAGTTAGTGCCGAGTGATATTTAGGTCTCTGCCGGGGTAATCCTTCCGGTCCTCTGGAATCGTCTTACGCCAGGACGATTAGAGCCTTTGACCCTGCTCGGTCAGCACCTTGGCCTCTCTCCGGACTTCGGCCCACTTGATCGGAAGGTCCAGGATTGTGCCGGGCTCATCCGCCGTCTCCAACAGACCAAGAGCCGATAGCACTATTCGCCGCTGCAAATTTCGGTGAAAGGGTACGCCAAAGTGATGCCCCATGGGCCATGGGACAAATACAGCGCGCGGCACTTTCACAGCTTCGGTCACGTCACGAGCCACCGTTACCGACACAGTAGGCACGCCGCGCTCTTCAATCGCTCTTTGAATCAGTCCCACGGACTGATGGCAGATCGGTCAGGCAGGGGCGAGTAGAGCGCAATCAGCCTTTTCTTCTTGCACCACGGCTTCCGCAATCCCCCGTGCGACGGTCTCTTCAAATCTCGCGGGATCCATGTTGTAGCCAATAAAGCTGAAAAAATTGCCCGTCAAGGAACCGATCCGGCCTTCTTCGTGGAGTTCTTGAAGCCTTTCGATAGGAAAAATCACATTTATATCCAGGTCGGCATCATCATGTGGGTATTTCAGTTGATGGATAATCAGGTCGTCGTGCCGCGACGTGGACGGCACCCGGAGGAACCGAAAATCGCCAAATGGATGGCAGACATCCAGAGGTGCATCGGCCTTGCGATGCGCGCCGCACGAACTGACAAGTGAAATCCTGGCCTGTTGCAACGGCCTTACCATGTGGGCTTGGGGTACGAAGCTTTCCTTACGAATCATTGAACCGGGATAACGTTCATTGATCGTGTGCCACAGGCCAGGCCGTAGTTGCGTCCCAGCTTCTCGGGGGTCCACGGCGGGCGCGGTGGTCTTATCGGCTGCCGTCATGAATCCACCTTCCCGATTTGCGAATGAAATAGAAGTGCAGATGGTAAAAAAGCAGCGCCAGGGTGGATTCGTCCTTCTCCAACACGTGGCTGATAAACTCGCGATCCAATGGTTCGTAACGCAGCAAAACTTTCGTAGCTTCCGCCCAAGACCGGTCGATCTCTTCCTTTCCTACATTTTCATTGCCATCGCCCAGATGCAGTCGAACAAATCGAACAATTTTCTCAACGTCATCCTTTGCGGCGGCTTCTTTCAGGTACGGAACTGACATGAAATTATCCTCGATTCGTCCCGCATGGTTCGGGCATTCCGATAATGCAGCGTGTCCTGCCTGCTGTTGCGCCGTTAACCTCCAAGAAAATCAGCTGTCTCTTGTAGCGGCCTCTTGGTGATATCAGGAACTTCAGCCCCTTCCGCAGGGAATCCGACAGGTAGCAACAGAAATGGCTTTTCGCTGGGCAGACGCCCCAGAATCTCCCTCAAGAATCCCATCGGGCTGGGCGTGTGCGTTAGTGTAGCCAATCCCATCCAATGCAGAACTGCAATCAAAAAGCCGCAAGCTATGCCGACGGACTCTTGCACGTAGTAATGCTTCGTCTTTTGCTCATTGCCATCGCCGTCGCTTGCGACTCCATAATCCTGCCGGAAAATGACAATCAGCCACGGCGCAATCTCTAGAAACTCCTTGTGCCAATCTGTCTCCAGTGGGGCGAGAGCGTCCAGCCACTCCTGCGGAAACCGCCGCTCATAGTTTTCTTTCTCTTCAGCTTCCGCCGCGACCCGAATTCTTCGTTTTACATCCGCATCAGAAATCGCCACAAACCTCCAGGGCTGCTGGTTTGCGCCGGAGGGAGCCAGGGACGCAACCCGAAGTGCGATCTCGATCAGTTCACGAGGGACGGTTTGCGGGGAAAACTGGCGCACCGAACGTCTGCCGCGCATGCGTAATTCGAACTCGCGACCCCGGGAAAGCTGCTCTTCGAGCGACATGCGCTCGAACTCCAGAGGAACGAAAGAATATCGGTTGTGTTTCGACATCATGACCTCGTGCTGTGCCTCTTACGCATTTTCGGGACACCCGTGTATTCAATGTGGCAAGTCATTTGATGACAATTAACTGAGTTAGGTTTCGTGCGCTGATCCCATTCTTTGAGGCGCGCTCTTCACCGGTCTGGTTCAAGCCGTAGACCAATACAGGAACCCAGACAAATGTGACTAAAACCCTTGTGTCAGAACGGAATCTGGTCGGATTTTGGAGGATTCGCTCCTCGGACAACGGGGGGGTGAGACGCTTCATGAGACGGAATGAGGCGCCCCCCTCGATGCGATTGTGTAGCACCCGCATTGCCTCGAACGCTGTAGGTTTACAAGTGAGATCAACTACAAGAACACTTGTGACCAACTTACCTTCATGGTAGGTGCTCATTTGTAGATTTTCGCGAGCGCAATTGTTTAGAATTAGGCAGTTGCTGTGGGCGTGTAGCTCAGCTGGGAGAGCACCTGCTTTGCAAGCCGCCGAGACCCCTCTAAACCTTCCGTTGCTTCCTTCGCTTTTTGTTTCTTTACAATAACTTGGGGCATCTGCTTTTCGCTCGAAAGCTAAGCCCAACGAGAAGCGCGCTTCTGCCCCAGAATGAGTTCGAGTTTGACGGTCATTCGGGAACAACACAAAGTTCGTTCCCGCAGGGAGTCAGTTCAACGAATAGCCGACGATTCGGCAGAGTTGTTGTCTTCCTAACTTCTAGCCGACAAGATGGCCAATAAGCTACAACGGAGTTGAAATACGTTGAACTAACAACCAGTGACAGCAAGCGCTTGCAAAGGAGGTTTCCTCTTTGCCCATAACGGTTAATTGAGGATCCCGAAGCCACGCTGCGCCGAGCAGCGGACCATGTTTTGACTGGCTATGTGTGGTTCTAAAGTGATTGTAGCGTCACCGTTCCAGCGGCGGCGACGCTAGTCAGACTGGCGGAAGAAATCCTTGTCGAACGCAGGCGGTGGTCGGCGATATCGACAAGGAACAATAAAAAGTCGAGCAGGAACGCTCCTCGACACGCGTACGGCGTAGGGCACACCGAGTTCATCGTCTGTGTGGGCGACGACCTTCGCCTTTTGACTAGGATCACGACTAGGGACGGACGATTCCAAGCTTCTTCATCCGAAAATAAAGCGTCGACCGGTTCATCCCCAGGCGCGTGGCCGCGCCTCTCGGGCCCGACAGTACCCACCGGGTCTCCTTGAGGATCGAGCGAATGTGTTCGCGTTCAACGT
>DATKPM010000087.1:0-78958 GCA_035524135.1 Candidatus Acidiferrum sp.
CGCGGAAGCCGGACTCCCGATCGTTCCCTTTATCGCCGTGCACCGCAGCGATTGGGAGCGCGATCGCAGCAAGACCCTGCGTGAAGTGAAAAAGAAATTTCGCTTCCCGGTTTTCGTCAAGCCCGCCACGCTCGGCTCTTCCGTCGGCATGACGCGAGTGAACTCGCCTCAAAAACTGACCGAAGCGATCGATCTTGCCGGGGAATACGCGCTGAAGATTTTGATCGAACGCTGCGTCAAAGCCCGAGAAATCGAAGTGTCCGTCCTGGGCAATAGCGACGTGAAGGCGTCCGTGCCCGGTGAAGTCGTCCCGCACCGCGAATTTTACGATTACACGGCGAAATATCTCGAAGAAGGCACGCGCCTGGTGATTCCTGCGCCGCTCACAAAGAAGCAAGTCTCCACTTTGCAGGACTATGCCGTGCGCGCCTTCAAAGCAATCGACGGCACGGGCATGGCCCGCTGCGATTTCTTCCTCGACCGCCGCAGCTCGAAAATCTACATCAACGAGCTCAACACGATCCCCGGCTTCACCTCGATCAGCATGTATCCGAAAATGTGGGAAGCGTCCGGCCTGGCGTATTCGAAGCTGATCGACCGCTTGATCGAGCTGGCGTTCGAGCTGCACCGCGAAAAACAACGCACGAAATATTCCATCGAGCTGCCTTCCGGCCCGTCCGGCGCGCTCGGCCCCTGACACATTCTCGCTTCGCCGCGCTTGACGCGCGTGCGCGATGCCATTAAACTAACCAGTTAGTTAAATACAAAGGGAGAAGGAAGACCTCACAACATGGAATATCGTAGGCTGGGAAAGAGCGCCCTGGTTGTTTCCGCCGAAGGGCTCGGCTGCATGGGCATGTCCGAGTTCTATGGAGCCACCGACGAAGCCGAATCGATCGCTACCATCCACCTCGCGATGGAGCGCGGAGTCACCTTCTTCGATACCGCCGACGTCTACGGCATGGGCCGCAACGAGGAGCTGCTCGGCCGCGCCCTTGAAGGCCGCCGCCACGAAGCCGTGATTGCCACGAAGTTCGGCATCCTGCGCGATCCCGCCCAGCCGGAAAAGCGCGGCATCAGCGGAAAGCCAGACTACGTCCGGAACTCCTGCGAAACGAGCCTGCGCCGCCTGCGCGTCTCGACCATCGATCTCTACTACATTCACCGCATCGACACGGAAACACCGATCGAGGAAACCATCGGCGCGATGTCGCGCCTGGTGGAGCAAGGAAAAGTGCTGCACCTCGGACTCTCCGAGGCAGGCCCGCAGACTATCCGCCGCGCGCATAAGACGCATCCGATCACCGCGCTGCAAACCGAATACTCGCTTTGGTCCCGCGAGCCCGAGGATGGCCTGCTCGCGCTCTGCCGCGAGCTGGGCATCGGCTTCGTTCCCTATTCCCCGCTCGGCCGCGGCTTTCTGACGGGTCAAGTCCGTCGCTTCGAGGACCTCGCGCGGGACGATTACCGCCGGATTTCGCCGCGATTTCAGGGAGAAAACTTCCAGAAGAATTTGCAACTCGTGCCCAAGATCGAGGCGATGGCGCAGCGGAAGGGCTGCACGCCCGCACAGCTTGCGCTGGCATGGGTCTTGGCGCAGGGAAACGACCTGGTGCCGATTCCCGGCACGAAGCGGCGCAAATACCTCGAAGAGAATCTCGCGGCCCTCGACATTTCGCTTTCTCCTCGCGAACTGGCGGAAATCGACGCGATCGCGCCGAAAGGTGTGGCCGTTGGCGAAAGGTATCACGAAGAAATGATGAAACGTGTGGGGGTCTGAGTAACAAACCATGGCGCGCGGACGTAGAAAAGTGGAGGACGGGGCGACGGCCAGGCGGATCCTGGCCGCTGCCGAGCGCCAATTTGCGGCGCAGGGGATGGCCGGAGCGCGGACCGACGAGATTGCGGCGGCGGCCCACGCAAACAAGGCGATGCTCTATTACTACTTCGGGGACAAACGCCGCCTGCATCGGGCCGTCCTCGAAAACCTGTTCCGCCAGCTCCGCAAGGGAGTTTTTGGAACGCCGCGGAGGAAGGACTCTCCTTCCCTGGAGGTAAAAGAGCTGGTGACCTCCTATTTCGATTTTCTTGCCTCGCACCCCAATTACCCCCGGCTGGTGCACCGCGAGGCGATGGAGCACACCAAGAATTTCGACTGGATTGTTCGCGGATATTTGCAGCCCTTTCACAAGCGGATGGTGTGCGCCATTCAGGATGGAATCAAGGCGGGCGAGATCCGGGGGGTGGATCCGCACGACGCAGCGTTCACGCTGATGGGCATGACGACTTCCTATTTCGCAGCCGCGCCGATCTTGAGCGAAATTGCGGGACGCGACCTGCTGTCTCCCGCGGCCGTCGCCAGGCGAAAGAGCGCGCTGCTGGATTTTATCGAGCACGGACTGGAAAAGAGAAAGGCGAGGAGCCGATGACGGGCAAGAAGTTTCTGATGATTCTCGGAATGGTCTTCGTAATTGCGCTGATCGTCTACCTGACGACGACTCCGTTCAACCATGCAATTCCCCTGATCGGAGTCGTGGACGGTAACGAAGTGATTGTCAGCCCGCAAATCACAGGGCGGATGATTCACCTCACTGTAGACGAAGGGTCGGTGGTGAAAAAAGGAGATTTGATCGCAGAGCTCGACCCGACAGAGCTTGAGGCGAATCTGGCAGCCGCCAGGGCCAACGTCGCGAGCCTCGAATCGCAGGTCCACGAATCGCGCCATAACTATACGTGGACGAACGACCAAACCGACGCTTCGCTCGTGCAGGCTCGCGCCGTGATGACCTCAACGCGCGCGCAGCTCGAACAGGCCAAGGCTCAACTTTGGCGCGATCAAACTGATTTCGATCGCACGCAAAAACTCTATGACGCAGGCGTGGCGGCAGCGCAGGACCGCGACCATGCCGAGGCCACTTTGCGGGCTTCCAAGGCCAACGTAAAATCGCTCGAGGATTCCGTAAAAGCGCAGGAGGCGGCATTTGACGTTGCGCAGGCTAACCGCAAGCAGGTGGACGTGCGGCAGAGCGAGATCTCCACAACGATTGCGCAACTGGAACAGGCGCGAGCATCTGAAGCGCAGGTAGCGACACAGCTCGGGTACACGAAAATCTATGCGCCGCTCGACGGCATCGTTTCGGTACGCGTGGCGAAGCAGGGAGAGGTGGTCTCGGAAGGCTCGCCGATCGTAGTGATCGTAGACGTAGACCATCTGTGGGTGCGCGCAGATGTGGAAGAGACGTACATCGACTCCGTGCAGTTTGGACAAGCGCTGAAGGTCGTGCTTCCCTCGGGCGACACGCTCGAAGGAACCGTGTTCTTCAAAGGCGTCGAAAATGATTTCGCCACACAGCGCGACGTGAGCCGCACGAAGCGCGACATCAAAACCTTTGCCATCAAAGTGTCGGTGCCGAATCCGCAGCGGCGACTGTTTACGGGCATGACGGCCACCGTGATGCTGCCGCCTCCGGCACACAAAAGTTGGTATGCCAAATTATGAACGCGACAAACTCAAACGGCGGACACGCGATCGACGTGGAGCATCTGGTGAAGCGATTTGGCGACCTGGTGGCCGTCAATGACATCAGCTTCTTCGTGGAAAACCGGGAAATCTTCGGCCTGCTGGGACCGAATGGCGCCGGGAAAACGACGCTCATCCGCATGATGACGACGCTGACGCCGCCGACCTCGGGAACCGCCATCGTAGCGGGGCACGACATTGTGACGGACCAGGATGGCGTGCGCCACGCCATCGGTGTAATCCCGCAGGCGTTCACGTCCGATCCCGAGCTGACGGCACAGGAAAATATGCTGATTCACGCCAAGCTCTACGGAGTCCCCTCCAGCGACCGGGAAAGGTTGATTCGCGAGCTGCTCGAGTCCGTGGACCTGCTGAAATTCCGCAACGCTTTGGTGAGGACCTTTTCGGGAGGCATGAGGCGGCGCCTCGAAATCGCGCGCGGGCTGGTGCATTCTCCGCAAATTCTGTTTCTTGACGAGCCGACGACGGGGCTCGATCCCGTTTCGCGCAGCAACGTGTGGGAGATGATCCGGACACTGCGCGAGAAATCGGAGCTCACCATTTTGCTGACGACGCATTACATGGAAGAGGCAGACAAGCTGTGCGACCGCATTGCAATCGTGGATCACGGCAAGTTGGCTGCTCTCGATTCACCCACACGGCTAAAGGACAGCGTTCCCGGCACCGACGTGGTGGAAGCAGAGTTCACCGGCGCGCCGGCGGGATGGAACGAACAATTGAAAGTCCTGGCGCAAGCTGCCGGCGTCAGCGAACGCGACGGAATGGTGCATATCGCGTCGCACAACGGCCCGCAAACGGTGGCCGCGCTGATGGACCTGGCGAGAAGCAGCGGTGTGACGGTGAAGAAAGTTTCCGTGCAGAGCACGACGCTCGACGATGTGTTTCTCCACTATACGGGGAGCGAGCTGCGCGACGCGGCGCAGGGAGGGCGATATGACGTCAGCCACCTCTATCGCTAGGCGCGCGCGGATTCTCAAGAGATTTGGCACGCGGGAGACGAAACGACCATGAGCCTCTACCGGATCTGGGCGCTGATCGAGCGCGACATGCGGAAGTTCATTCGCAGCCCTGCGCTGATGATGAGCTCGATGATTTTTCCGCTGGTGCAACTGGTGGTGCTCGGCTACGCCTTCGGCGGAATCATCCATGGCGCGGTGGTGGCCGTGGTCGACAACGACAATTCGGCGCTGTCGCGGCAGGTGCAGGAAATGTTTGCCGGGATCGAGATGGGCCCGAAGACCTTCCGGGTGGTGCATTACGATTCGCTGCCCCAGGCGGTGGACGATCTGCGCGCCGGATTCATCCACGGAGTCGTGCAGATTCCCGTGGATTTTTCGCGGCGATATTATCAGCACGACCGGCCGCGGCTGGTTTTCACCGAAGACAACACCGACCAGTTCCTTTCCAATACGATTCAGGAACGCGTACAGGAAATGGTCGACAATCTGAACACGGCCGCCGTGCAACCGCGCCTGGACGCGCAGGTGGAACTCAACACGGTCGAGGTGTATCCCTACATTGAATATGTGAAGTTTCTGCTGGCCGGCTCGACCGCAATGGCGATTTTCATCACGGCGATGATCGGCGGAGGCATTACGCTGATCGACGACAAGGCACGAGGCTTGCACGAAGGCTATCTGGTGACGCCGATCCACAAATCCGAGCTGGTGCTGGGACTGATTGGGTCGGGAGCGCTGAAGGGGCTCATGTCGGGCATGGTGCTGGTGATCATTGGAGGATTGATCGCGGGAATACCGGATTTGTGGAATCCGGTGCGGCTGTTTTATCTCGCGATCGTCGTGCTCGTGGCGTCGATTGCCATGATCAGTTTTATGTTCCTGGTGATGGTGCGGGTGGACGATCCGCTGGTGCCGCGGGCTCTGTTCGGCGTGCTGAATACGCTGCTGTTTTTTCCTTCTGGCGCGGTCTATCCAATTCAAGGATTTCCGAACTGGCTGAGCTGGATTGCCGTGATCGATCCTTTCACGTACACCGTCAACGCGCTGCAGAATCTGACTCTGAAGAGCACAGGGATTGAAGGGATTTATAAAGACGTGCTAGTTTTGGCTGGATTCGCTGCGGTGATGATCGCGGCCAGCATGGCGCTGTTCCGCAGGCAAATTTGATATACGGGAGACTCTGTGGGACTTTTTGAAACGACCGAGGAACACCCACCTTCGAAAGTCCGGCGGTACATCATTACGGGAGTGGCATTTGTAGTCGTTGTGTTTCTTTTCTTGTGGTACGGGATGGGCCTGCGCTTCTACAAGGAAACGGGCACGATTCATCACTTTCTGAATGCGGTGATCGCGGGAAACACGGCGGAGGCGTACAAAATCTGGAAGCCGGAACCGTCGTATTCGCTTAAGGATTTTCAGGACGACTGGGGGGCGGAAGGATACTACGGTCCGATTCACAGCTACCGGATCACGCACGTAGATCAGCAGCGAGGAGCCTCTGCGGCGGACATTACGGTGGAAGTGAGCCCCTACTCGCCATTCCCTTCCGAAAACGACGCCGCGAAAGACGCAAAAACAAAAGAAATCAAGCTGTGGGTGCAGTTCAAGGATCAGTCGATCAGCTTCCCGCCGTTTTGATTTTTGCAGGAGCGCGGAGCCGGATTTATTGCGAGATTATTTTTTCGCCGGCGCCGCAAGAAGTTCATCACAAGCGCGAATCACCTCTTCGGCGGGAATTTCTGAAATCGAGCGCTGCGCGCGAAGAAAAACGGATTTGTCGCCTCGCACGGCGCGGAATTCCGCGCCCGTCGAAACCACGCGATAATCCACTTCCCACGGATGCCACTGCGTGGGATTCGTCACGCCGAAAATCACCACGCAGGGCTTTCCCACGGCAGCAGCAATGTGCGCGGGACCTGAATCATTCCCCACGAAAATGGAAGCGCCGGCGGCAAGGACGATCAACTGGCGAGCGTCGAAGGAATCGGCGATGGCTGCGACGCCCTTCATAGCTCCGCGAACTTCGCGTGCACCTTCCGCGTCACTGGGCCCAAGATTGACGACGCTCGCGATGCCGTGCGAATCGCGAAGTGCGCGGGCGACGTCCGCGAAATGCGACGCAGGCCAGCGCATGCCGGGCAAGCGCGCACCGGGCTGCAAGAGCGCATAACGCGAACCCGGCGCGATTCCCTTCCCAGCTAGAAATTCCGCGACGGACGCGACGGCATCGCTTTGCGGGAATACGCGCGCGGGAGGAATCGGCCCGCGCGGCAGGCCGCAAAAATAAAATTGCGACAACCGATGCTCGACGGCGTGGACGAACGGGCGGCCGTAGAATTCGAGCGCGTCGGGAACCGGAACATTGTAGGCAAACGAATACTGATAGCCCTGCCAACCGATGCGAGCGGGCGAGCCGGAAAAAGCAGTAAGCAGAGCGCTACGCGGGCCGCCGTGTTGATTGAACACAGCAGAAAATTTCTTGCTGCGGATCGCTGCGACCGTAGCGAGAGAGGCTCGCGAGAGGATAATTTCAGAGACATGCGGGTTGCCCGCGAGAGCAGCGGCGCACCAAGGCTCGACGAGGACGGAAAGGCGCAGGTCCGGCCGCCAACTGTGGAGCGCAGCGAGCGCGGACGTTTCCAGGACGATGTCGCCGAGCGAGCGGAGGCGAAGAATCAGGATTTCAGAGCCGGGCGGAAGACCGGTCAGCAAAGAGGGAGAGTCATTCCGCTTCAACGCGGGCTTCGTCCACGAGCATCACGGGGATGTCGCCGCGAATGGGATACACGCGGCGGCAGGAGGGGCACTTCAATCCCTGCTGATCGGGCGTCAGTTTTACGGGCGTCTTGTCGAGCGGGCAAACCAAAATATCCAGGAGCTCTTTCGAAACAGCCATTCGTTCCTCCCTGAATGGAAACTCTAACAGACGGCGGCGCAAGGAAGCAACGGGGGGAAAGCAGGGGAGGCTAAGGAAAAGGGATGACGTCGAGTTCGAGGAAGCCGCGCCAGTCAAGGCTCGCGGAGAATTCGACGGGCCAGACGGCGAGAATCTGCGAGCCTTGATAGAGGCGCTCGAAACCGTCTTCGGACTCGGAGACAGTCTCGATGGGCGAGATCCACCATTCCAGCGCGCCGGGAGATGAAAGGCGTAAGGCGAACTTCTGCCATTCGTCCACCACTCGCAAAGGTGACGCGGGAGCAACAGCGGACCAGCGGAGCGGATGACGTTCACCATTTAGTTCAAAGAAACGATCAGGAGAAGAAGGAGCGAGAAGGTTGAAAACCATTTCGACGCCGAGAAGAAATGAGCCGGGCAGAGGAGAAGAGCGGGATAGGACGACGTCGACGGAGATGCGGAAGCCACGCTTGAGAGGCGTGACCGCGAAGTCCTTTTTTGCGGTCCAGCCGGAAGAATCCGGAAGAGAGAGCGAAAGATGGCCGGGGCCGAGGGAATCGATGCGATAGGGGCCGCCGGCAAGCGGGGCGTTTTCGCCGAGGCGGCAGGAGGAAAAATCGTCGAATCCGCGCTGGCCATCGAAGAGAAGCAGGCGAAAACAGTGGCGCGGCCAGCGGTCGTAGTACAGCCAGCGATCGAGATTGCTTTCCTTGCTGCGCGTCTGTTCGTGAATGGAGACCGCGCCGCTATGAGCGGAACCGGCATCACGCAAGCGGGTGTGGTAAGACTCCTCGCGGCGCGAAATCGAGTTAATCAAACAAGCCTGGGATGTGCGGCATTCCAGAGCGCAGAGAGTGCCACCATCGGACGGCTTGAAGAGAGCCGCGCAAACATTGGAAGTGAGATACGCCTCGGTCTGCCCGTCGGAGTCGAAATCGAAAGAAGAGGCGGAGGAAAACGGCGCGCCGGCGTGAAGCACGCGGTCGGCAAGACTTTCTGCATGGGCGAGAGATTGCCATAGCGCCGTGCGGAGATGCGGTGTGTAGAGCCCGCCAAAAACGCCGTGCCAGTAAGCATCGTTGCACTGTCCGCGGAAAAGATGTGTTTCGGCTTCGCAGAGGCACCGGCGAAGCGAAGGGTCGTGCTGCATGGAAGGAGAATCCGCTGCGCTACGGACTTTGGCGGAGACGTGGAGCATTTTTTTGTGCAGAAGATTGGACTCGGGATATTTGGAGAAAAAACCGCGCCACGTGCCGCCGTGAAAGAAAGGTTGCGCCGTCGCGTGAGAGGAAAATTCATGGACGAGATCGTGGTAGCGGCGGCGCGCGGGAGTCGGCAAAGCCCATTCCATCATTTCGCTGTAGGAAGCGGCGGGAAGATCGGCGCGGCCAAGTGGAGAACGCAAATCGAGGGAAGCTTCGGGAGGGCAAGTCTCGAGCCAGGCGGAGTTGTGTTCGAGCGCGGTGAACAACGAATCCAGCCAGCCGTTGGTGTAGCAATGTGTGTGAGTGCCGGGCCAGACGCCAAATTTCTCGAGATCGTCGCCCATATAGGCCGCACCGCCGGGATGCTCCTCGGCGGCTTGACGGAGGAACTGGAGCGTTTCGTCCACCGAACGGAACGGAATGAGGTAGCGGAGCGACTTGAGCCCTGGAAGAACTTCCACGGCGGCGCCTTGGTCTTCGGCAAGATAGGAGCCAAAGAGCTGGCCAGGCTCAAAGCCGGCGGCGAGGAAATGATTGTCATCGACAAGCGTATAGCGGACTCCGGCGGGTGCGAGAATCGAGGGGAGCTGCGGCTCCCAGACTCGCTCCGCGAGCCAAGCGCCGGAGGGGCGGCGGCCAAAATGCGAATGGAGGTAGTCCGCAAGGCGAGAAATCTGGCGCGCGCGGTCGCGCACGGGAATGGAAATGAGGATCGGTTCGTAGAAGCCGCCGCCGACCATCTCCACCTGGCCGCGCGAGACAAGATCTCCGATTTGACGAAAATATTCGGGGTGGGCGTGCTCGATCCATTCGAGAAGCGGACCGCTGAAGTGGAGACCCAAATGAATCGAGGGATGCCGGGAAAGAACTTCAAGGAATGGCAAATAGGATTTCTGGTAGGCGGATTCGAGGACGTCGTGAAAGTTTCCGACGGGCTGATGCGCGTGGATTAGAAGAACAAACTGAAATTTCGGCACGCGGTCCTCTCAGCACTGCACCCCAGAATAACCCGAGAGCTGCGCAAGGCACAAATCGGCGCTAGGGAACCGAATCGAGTACGCTGCGACGGTCAGGAACAGATTTCGGAGCGTGACGCGGAGACGGAGCAAAACGCCGAGAGCCGAGAGGAGAGAGTCGAGAGCGACAGTTCGAGAGAGCCGGTCGATGCGGACTCGGGGCAGTAAATGACGATCAGAATATCGCGGGCAGACTCAGTGATCATGCTGCGCGTGGAGTCGCTGACGGGACTGCCGAACGGGCCCAGGGAATCGGCGAGGACGGGCCGACCTTCGAGGTGCCACATTTGCTTGCCGATGCCCTGGTATGTCTCGCCGGGAGCGCCGTGACGGAAAGCGACTGGACCAGCAATCCGTGAACGGTCATAGCAACCAAGTGGCCAGCCGGTCTCGATAGAGATGAGATTGCCGACGTCAACGACGTTGGAGATGCGATAGAGACCTTTGCCTTGAACAACGCGGCGGAGAAGGGCCTCGGAGGAAGGGCGATATCTTGATGGATCCATGCCCCAGGAGCGAAACATGCTGCGCACGGCGCGTGTGAAGGGAGCCTCGGCGAGAGATTCGAGAGTCCATTGCGCGCGTTTTTGTTCGCAGGCTTCTGCAAGCAATCTGGAAAGAGCGGCATTTTCCGAGGAGACGAGAATTCCGTCCGCTTCAAGGACGCCGAGTTTTACGCCGGGGAGATGGACTTGAATCTGCACTCGAGCGCTATCATTTCACGGCGTCGACAACGATTTTGCCGACCATCTTCTTGTGACCTGAACCGCAGAGCTTGCAGCACTTGAAGGAGTAAGAGCCGGGATCGTAAGCAGTGAATTCGACCGTCACCTGCTCGCCCTTTTTGAGCTTGTAGCAATCCTGGCCATCGAAGAACGAAAGGCCGGGAGGCGTGTTGGGAGCGGCACCGTCGGGAAAAGGATTGATGTGAATGCCATGGGTGCGGTCAAGGGAGGTGACAAGAAGATTGACGTTCGTCCCCTGGCGAACGTGGATTTCCGGCGGGTCGAATTCGAAGTCCTTGGCGGTCATATGGAGCACGAGGGGAGGGTTGGCCTTCTTTTCGCCCGAGAGAGACTCCTGGGCGAGCCCGGGAACCGCGAGAAAAATGAGAGAAGCGATGAGAATTGCTTGTCGCAAGAAGGACCTCCAGGGAGTCCTGGCACATGCAAAGACGGATAGAGAATATGACGGTGCCGGTGAAAAGAAAAGTCATGTGCGAAGCTGCAAGAGGAGTGACACAATGACGAGGAGCGGACAAGGCTTAGACAACGGGAAAAGCGTCCTGCCGAAGCGCACATGCATCGGATAGGCGAGGGCTGGGAAAGGAAAACAGGGCATGCCAGTGACAAAAGAGCAGGTGATGGACGCACTCCGGCAGTGCTACGACCCCGAAATACCAGTGAATATCGTGGATTTGGGGCTCATTTACGAAGTGCAAGCCGACGAGGCGGGAAACGTGAATGTGAAAATGACGCTCACTTCGCAGGGGTGTCCGGCGGCCATGTCCATTCCCGATCAGGTGAAAGCGCGCATCGGGGCGATCGATGAGGTTCGCGACGTGCAAGTGGAGATCGTGTGGGAGCCGGCGTGGAATCCGAGCCTGATCAGCGAAAACGGGCGGAAACAACTTGGGCTGGAAGTCTGAAGGCGCGCTGAAGTTAAGCAGGACCAGCGGCGGCACGCTCGCGAGGCACGCCTACTTCTTCTTGTAAAAATCAGCGTTGACCGGAGTGAAACTGGTCCACTTTTCAGGGAGATCTTCCAAAGCAAAGATCGCCGTAACGGGGCAGACCGGAACGCAGGCGCCGCAATCGATGCATTCCTCAGGGTTGATGTAGAGCTGTTTTTCCCCCTCGAAGGCGCCCTCGTCCTTGCGCGGGTGAATGCAATCGACGGGACAAACATCCACGCAAGCGGTGTCTTTTGTTCCGATGCAAGGCTCGGCAATCACATATGCCATGTACAAGTCTCCTGAAATAACAAAAGAGATAGGAGCGTTCGAACAGCACACGCCCAGAAGCTGAAATAATTTTTATATCATCAATCCCAGAGGCAAACAAGAGGCGCAGAGGGACACGCCCGAGTTGCCCCGAGCAAGGAGACACGACTAGAATGAGGGCGGAAGCGAGCGATGGGAGAGGAAATCGGGTGAAGACAATGTTTTCCGGAAGAGCTGCGTGGGGATTCATGGCAGCAATGGCGCTGGCTGCCACTCTCTGTTGCGGCGCGGTGGCACAGCCTGGCGCCACGAAGCGCAGTGCGCGGACGGGAGCAGTAGCGACTGCCACGCAGATGCCGCTGGTGGACCTGGCCGGATATGAGCGCGTGGTGACGAAATACAGAGGGAGGCCACTTCTGGTGACGTTCTGGGCGACGTGGTGCGAGCCTTGCGAGACAGAATATCCGATGCTGGTGCAACTGGCGCGCCAATATGCGCCGCAAGGACTGGCGACGATCGGCGTGAACATGGACGACGATTCGGACCTGAAAATAGCGCACGATTTTCTGGCGAAAAACAAGCCGGGGTTTCCGAATTTCCGGCAGAAGCCAGGAATCGACCTGGATTCGTTCTACCGGGGAGTGAATCCAGACTGGTCGGGCGCAATGCCGGAGACGATTTTTTACAACCGGAATGGGACAATCGCCGGGCATTTCATCGGACTCCGGACAAGGAACATGTACGAACAGGCCATCCACGTGATTCTTGCCAGCCCAACCGCAGGCGGAAAGAGCGCTGCGGCACCATCCGGCTCGCGCGGACGCTAAGGCCAGACCCTCACAGAAAAGACCGACAAGCGAAGGAGAAACGCATCGATGCTGAATTTGCGAGGAAACCGCCTGACCTGGCTCGGACATGCGACATTCCGGGTGACGACACCGAGCGGAAAGGTGATCGTGATCGACCCGTGGGTGGAGTCGAATCCGATGTGCCCGGCCGAGCTGAAGCGATTTGAGCGAATCGATACAATGCTGATAACCCATGGGCATTTCGATCACATCGCGGACGCAGTGGACCTGGCGAGGCAATTCAACCCGCAGGTGGTGGCGATCTTCGAGACGTGCGTGTGGCTGGAATCGAAGGGCGTGAAGAATACCTCCTCCATGAACAAAGGCGGAACACAGCGAGTGGATGAAATCGAAGTGACGATGACGGACGCCGTGCACTCCTGCGGAATTCTTGATGGCGACAAGGTGATTTACGGCGGGGAGGCGTGCGGATACGTGGTGAGGCTGCCGGGGGGATTGACGCTGTACCACTCGGGAGACACAGCCGTATTCGGAGACATGAAATTGATCGGAGAGCTATACGAACCGCAACTGGCGCTGCTGCCCATCGGCGGGCATTTCACGATGTCGCCGCGCGAAGCGGCGGTGGCAATCCGGCTGCTGGGCGCCAACCACGTGGTGCCAATGCACTTCGGAACATTCCCGGTGTTGACTGGACGGCCGGAACGGTTGAGGGAAATCACCGAAGATATTCGAGGGCTGGAAATTCACACGCTGAAACCGGGAGAATCGCTCGAATAAGCTAGAAGCGACGAATCCGGAAAGAGAGAGCTGGCGATGCCGGGAATACTGAACGCGAATGTTGAAAAATACATGAATCAACTGCTGCCGGAGCGCGACGATGTGATGAGGGAAATGGAAGAGTACGCCGCGAAGCACAAGATTCCGATTATCGGCCCGGCGTGCGGAAGGTTGCTCTACCTGGTGACGCAGCTTTCGGGGGCAAAGAGAATTTTCGAGATGGGTTCGGCGATCGGCTATTCAACACTGTGGTTCGCACGCGCAACCGGGGAGAGCGGCGAGGTTTTCTATACGGACAGCGATCCGAAAAATGCACAGCGGGCGAGAGGATATTTCGAGCGGGCGGGAGTGACCGAAAGAATCCGGCAATTGACGGGGGACGCGATTGAGTCGTTTGAGAAAACGCCGGGAGAGTTTGACCTGATCCTGATCGACATCGACAAGCAAGGATATCCGAAAGCACTTGAGAAGGCCGTGCCGCGGCTGAAACGAGGCGGCGTGCTTGTGACGGATAACGTGCTGTGGGACGGAAAAGTGGCTCGGGCGGCGAAGGATAAGGACACGCGCACGATCCAGCAGTTCAATAAGACCATGTATGGGCAGGACGAGCTGTTTTCCGTGATAGTGCCGCTGCGCGACGGCGTGGCGGTGTGCCGCAAGAATTGATGCCTGCGGGAAAAATAGAAAGCCCCGGATGAGTGAACCGGGGCCTTTTTGTTTTCAGACGCCAGAACACGCTACTGCTGATTGATGGTAAGCGATTGCGTAAGTTTGAAGTGCAGGCGCGTTTCGGCCGGAATCGTGAAATCGCGCTTGCCGGTGAACGCGGCTCCTGCCGTGCCCGCCCCAGCGCCCGCCAGCGCGCCGATGGCTGCGCCCTTTCCTCCACCCGCAAGAGCGCCGACAATCGCGCCAAAGGCGCCTCCGCCGCCAGCTCCGATGGCTGTGCGCTTCCCGCGCCCCTTGCCTTCCTCTTCAAAACTGGAACTCTGTACCTGATATTTTTGGCCATTCACACTGACGGAATCGAGAGTGAGCGCGAGCGATGCCCCGCCCTTGATGCGGCCGGCGGACTGAGCTTCGGTCACCGTTCCGGTGGCGCGGGCCCCCTGTGGAATTGCGGTCTGACCGTCTACGGTGACGGGCTCTGCCAGAGAGGCGGCAAAGGAATCGCCGCTGTTATTAGTCTTGGTGCTGATGGACTGGTCGATGGTGACGGTGAGAACCGTGCCGGCAGGAACGACGATTGGCGGAGGGGGAGGAGGAGGCTGCGGCGCGGAACGCGCCGGCGCGGAGTTCGACGAGGAAGATGCCGCAGGCGACGCGTTCCCTGAGCCTGCATTGGAAGTGGAATTGGGCGAAGTAGACGAGCCGCTACAGCCGGCGAGCAGGGCAAGTGCGGCGAGAGCAACCCAAGGCGTTGCTTTGGGGGTGTTCATGGTCAGCGCTCCTGTTCAGAACGTGAAAGTTTGAATGGCGATGAACTGGGCATCGCAGACAAAATTATTCTAAATCAGGAGCAGGCGGCGGGCAATGCGGCGCGAAAGCTCCAGCATCAGAAAGCGTAGCAGAAAATCAAGCAGGGGATTCCTGTGAAGAGCGCGGCAAGAGATTGCGAAGGAAAAATGCGAGATTGGCGGGACGCTCGGCAAGGCGGCGCATGAAATAAGGAAACCAATCGGAACCGAACGGAACATAAATGCGAAGGCGAAAACCTTCGCGGATAAGGCGGCGCTGAAGGTCGGGGCGGATACCATAGAGCATTTGAAATTCGAAACGATCGGCAGGAATCTTTTCACGGCGGACGAAATCCTTGGTGGCCTGGATCATCGCGGGATCGTGCGTGGCGATGCCGTGGTAGACGCCGCTCGGCAAGAGGAGTTGCATGAGCTTGACGTAGTTGGCGTCGACGTCGGATTTGCTTGGAAAAGCAACCTCCGGAGGTTCCATGTATGCGCCCTTGCAGAGGCGGATGCGGCAACCAGCGGCGAGGAGGTCGCGAACATCCTGTTCGGTGCGGTGAAGATAGGCTTGCATGACGGTGCCGACGGCGGGATAGCGCGCGCGGACGCTCTTGATGATGTCGACAGTCCTCTGCGTATAGGCAGAGCCCTCCATATCGACGCGGACAAAATTCGAAAGACCGGCGGCGTGGGCGACGATTTTTTCGAGCAATTTGCGACAGAGATTTTCGGAGAGGTCGAGGCCAAGTTGTGTGAGCTTGAGCGAGACGTTGGCATCGAGCTGCTCGCGGGAGATACGGTCGAAGATAGCAAGGTAGCCATCGGCAGCGCGGCGCGCACCCGATTCGTCAGCGACATTTTCGCCGAGAAGATCGAGGCTGACGAGATAACCCGCACGGTTTAGCGAGCGGGCGGCGGCGACGGCCTCGTTAAGCGATTCGCCCGCAACAAAGCGGCGTGCGACGCTGCGACTGACGCGATTGCGCATCATCCAGGGCGCCAGACGCTTGCTTTCGGAGAGACGGAGAAGAAGAGCTCTCATCAGCGGGAGTGCAAGCGCTTTCCAGAAGCACGAAAAATCACAATTTTCCTCTCGAATCGATTATGCGCCGGCGCATGCGTGCGGGCTACAGACGGTGCTCTTCGAGATATTTCTCGGCGTCGATGGCGGCCATACAACCGGAGCCAGCGGCGGTAACGGCCTGGCGATAGCGATGGTCCTGCACGTCTCCGGCGGCGAAAACCCCCTCGACGCTGGTCCGGCTGCCTTCGTGCGTAAGGATATAGCCTGCTTCGTCGGTGGCGACTTGGCCGCGAAAGACAGCTGTGTTTGGGTCGTGGCCGATAGCGACAAAAACGCCTTCCACGTTGACGAATTGCTTTTCGCCGGTCGAGGTGTTGCGAAGGGTAACGCGCTCGACTGCCTCCTTATCGACGCCGTGAACCTCTTCGACGACAAAGGGAGTTAGGAAGCGGATTTTTTCATTGGCGCGGGCGCGATCAAGCATGATTTTTGTGGCGCGAAATTCGTCGCGACGATGGATGATGGCGACGGTCTTGGCAAACTTGGTGAGAAATGTGGCTTCTTCCATCGCCGTGTCGCCGCCTCCTACAACAAGAATATCCTTGCCGCGGAAAAAGAAGCCGTCGCAAGTGGCGCAGGTGGAAACACCACGGCCGAGAAGCTGGCGCTCCGACTCGATGCCCAACATCCGCGCGGAAGCGCCCGAGGCAATGATCAGCGTTTCAGACTCGTAGGTCTCTTTGCCGAGGACGACTTTGAACGGACGCTTGGAGAGGTCAACGGAGGTGACGGCGCCAGAGCGAAATTCTGCGCCAAACCGCTGGGCCTGTTTGCGGGCGTTTTCAATCAGCTCCGGGCCAAGGATGCCGTCGGGAAAGCCGGGGAAATTTTCAACGAGAGTCGTGAGGGACAACTGGCCGCCGGGCTCGTAGCCATCCAAAACAAGCGGCTTGAGGTCCGCACGGGCCGTGTAAATCGCGGCGGTCAAACCCGCACAACCGCTTCCGATGATGATTACCTTGTACACTTTGACTTTCTCCCGACGATTGGATGACAACTGGCCAGCTTAAGACTCAAGACGCAAATAGCGATTGTAGCACTGTCTCCCGACAGCACCAGCGAGACCGAAGGCGCGGAGAAAATTGCCGAGGGAAGGCGCTTGAGCGATAATGCCGCGCGGAAAAACGATGGCGATGCCGAAGACAATCCAACTGTTCCGTCTGATCAACGATTTCATCTTTCTGCTGCTCGGCGGGCTGCTGATTCTGCTGGCGGTGACGCGGCCGGTGATGCTGCCGGCGCGGCCGATGGCGCTGGTGCTGCTGGGCGTGTTCCTGATGTACTGGGGAGTGCGGGCGTGGGTGAAACCGGAGCCTGGAGCAACGAAGGATCAGACGATTGCGCGGGCGGTGTCGCTGCTTCTAGTGGGATCGCTGGTGGCCATCATTCCGGTGATGCCACTGGGGGATTCCGGAACGCTGCTGGGAGCGGCGGGAGGCGTGCTGGTGCTGCGAGGACTGGTGGGATTGGTGTTCTTTGTGCGCTCGCTGTGACGGGCCTCCCAACACAGGAATTGCCGCTTGCCTCATCTGACAGTTCCCGATACTCTCCGGGCTGACGCAAGCAACAGCCACCCAGCGGCTGCGTGTGAAAATTCCCGCCTCAATCGAAAAATGCCAAGCAAGGAGGAAACGAAATGCTGAAGGAGTTCAAAGAGTTTGCAATGCGCGGCAACGTGCTGGACATGGCCGTCGGTATCATCATCGGAGCTGCGTTCGGAAAGATCGTGACGTCGCTGGTAAACGACGTCTTGATGCCGCCGATCGGACTGATTCTGGGCAAAGTGGATTTTTCCAGCCTGTTCCTGAATATCTCGGGAACGTCGTATCCATCACTGGCGGCGGCAAAGGCAGCAGGGGCAGCAACGATCAACTATGGGACATTCATCAACAACGTGATCGATTTTCTGATCGTGGCGTTTGTGATTTTCCTGCTGGTGAGGCAAGTGAACCGCTGGAACAAACCTGCTCCGGCAACTGCACCCACGACGAAGGATTGCCCATATTGCGCGTCCGCGATTCCACTGAAGGCAACGCGCTGCCCGATGTGCACGTCCGAATTGCGCGCCTAATGGCTGAGTTCAGCAGGTGTTCTGGCGACCTTTGATGTTCTGAAGGTGCTGACGAAGGCGCTCGACAACGGCGTCCGTCTGACCATTGGTGATTTCGCGCTGCACTTCATCCAGGGAGAAATGAACGATGTCGTGGTGATGGACCTCGAGACCGGGCAGCTTATCGCTGAGCTCAAGCCAGACGCGGTGGAGGAGATCGATTTCCTTCGGCGTAAGACGGGGAGCATGCGGACCGAGATAAAAGACCTGCTCTTGTCCGGCGGGCGTGAAGATTTCGAGCGTGACGCGCGGATGCGGCTCCGGCATCCGTTCCCAAGCAAGGCCGATTTCGCGGGCCTGTTCGGCGACAGGCATCTTTGCCGAGCTTCCCGCGACAATCGTGCTTGACTGAAGATTGCAAGCGGTGCGCAGGATGCCTTCCCAGAGGTCGTTGGCCGCGGCGACCGCCAAGCGAACGGGCTTTCCTTCCTTTTCGGCAATCGCCAGAACCTTCGTAAACAATAGCTGTTCAATGGTGCTGAAGAGTTGGTCGGGCGCAAGATCATATTCGCCGGAAGCGGCACGGCGGAGCATGCGAACGTGCAGGACAACGACCTGCGCGTCATGGCGGCTGGTGCGGCGCAGAACGGCTTCGAGGTGGTAGAGAGCGTAGTAGGTGCTGACCGGGACGAGGATGTTGCCGGGAGGCACGCCGACGCTGACGGGGTTTAATTCTGCCTCGGGAGCAAGGTTGAACTGGTCGAGCTCGACATGCGTGGGATTGCGAGCGAATTTCTTCGTGCGATATTCGGAAACTTCGAAGACAGTGAACAGGAAAACGGAAAAGGTGACGCCGGCGATTGTGGCGCTAGGCTTCGTGAAGAGATTGATGACGGCGATCGAGAGGAGGGTGAGCGTGATGAGCCCCAGACCGATGGGAATCTCGACGCCGAAGATGACCGGGTTGAGCGGCACGCGATATTCGCGGTCCTGCGGATGCGTGTAACGAAGCACGAGCACCGCGATGCCCTTCATCGAAAAGCTCCAGATCACGCCAAAGGCATAAAGATTACCGAGGAACGTGACATCGCCGCGGCTGACCAGAATCGTGATGATCTGGAAGAGCACGACCATGTTGATGATCCGGTGCGTGGTCCCGAAGCGTGGATGCGGATGGCGGAACCAGTCGGTGAGGACGCCATCTTCCGAGACACGGTTGAGGACGCCGTTGGAACCGACGATGGCCGTGTTCACGGCCCCGGCGAGGATCAAAGTGCCGACCACAACAACGAAGACATGGAAAGCGAGCCGCAACTGAAAGCTACCCACCAGATGCATGGCGAGGCCGCCGATCAAGTCTTCGGTGAAGTGCGGCCGGACGCCATCAGGAATGATCATCACGGCGAAGAATGAAACGAGCGAAGTGAAAAGGAGGCTGTAAATGAAAATGACGAGGCCGGCTTTTTTCAGGTTGGGGAGTTTTGGGTGCTCGATTTCGCGGTAGACCTGCGCGAGCGATTCCTCGCCGCTCATGGCCAGGACGGAATGGCCCAGGCCAACAAGGACGGCGATAATCGTGATCGAATGCGCCAGCTTCCAGCCATTCAACCAGCCCATCGAGTAATGGTCGAGCTTCATATTGGCGGGAACGGGCGCGGGCGGCAGATTGTGCCACAGGCCGCGCGCCCAGATGGTGTAGAGGCACCAACCAATGAGCATGACCACCATTACGGTGGTGAATTGCATGATGCGCAGCGCCTTGCCACTGGATTCAGGAACGCCTTTGACGTTTTCCCACCAGAAATAGACGGTGATAAAGATGGCGACGGCGGCCGCTGTGGAATCGACATTGAGGTGGACGGGGAGCTTGGCGTAAACAAACAGCTCGTTGAGAACCCCAACGAGATATTGCCCCGCCGAGACGCCGCTGATGGGGCCCGTGAGAACGTAGTCGAACATCAGCGCAGAGACGGAGAATTTCGCGAGCGTCCCGCCGAGAGCTTCTTTGACGACGCGATAGACGCCGCCGCGGACAAACATGCTGCAACTTTCGACATAGATGGCGCGAACGGCATAGCTGAACAGCATGATGCCAAGGATGAACCACGGAGCGGCCTTGCCAATGAATTGCTCTGCTTCGCCGCCCGCGTAGTAAGCCGAGGAGGCAAGGTCATTGAGAACAATAGCCGCCGCTCGCCAGAAAGAAATGAAGGCGAGCATGGCCGTTGTGGCCACCAGAACCTTCGCCGCGGGACGCCGGGCTTCGAGCGAAAAGAGACTTTTGGAGGAGTCGGAAGACATTGGTCTGGGTCAGGACATGAACCGGGACTATACGTCCAAAGAGTGCAAAATGGAATGCGCCGCTATGCCGAAGTTTCCTTGACGGCTGAGCGAAATTCATCCGCGCACGCCCGACACGGGCAGATTTCCCGCAGGCGCTCGAAACTGAAAATGCCCGTAGCATGGTTGTCGGAAAATTCGATTTGAATGGCGTAGTTCCCGACAGCCACGGCTTTCCGCGCCTTCACCTTGGGCTTGTACATCGGTAAAAGAGCACTCGAAGGATTTTGAGACTTCTTCGCCCGTTCATCATTGCAAAGGGCGCAGGGGCAATGGTCGCGCAAATAGGGAAAATCGTAATGGCTCTCGTGACCGTCGGCCCAAACGACATCCACCCCTTGTCCTGTGGTGACGTGCACCTTCAGACTTGTCGGCTTTTTGCGCGCGTCCAATGGCAGGGGCATAGCTGCTTCGTATTGTAGCAAAGAAAAAACAGAGCGAGTCAGCGCGAGGGACAGCAGGCTCCGCGCGGAATGGGATTTCCGTGCGGGCAAGTCGTGGGATGGTTCAGAAAGGTGCAGATCCGCTGGTCGAGCTCCGGACTAATGATGTGCTCGAATTTGCAGGCGTGCGAATCGGCCTCGTTCTCGGCAATGGAAAACGTATCGGTCAAAAGGCGCTCGGCCAGACGCCGGCGGCGAACGATGTCCCGGGCGCGGTTTTCGCCCCGCGGCGTGAACGATAGTTCGCTCTTTCGCAGGGAAAGAAGCCCCAAATCCTGGAGGCGAGCGACGATGCGGCCGGGATCCGCGCCGGCGCGCTCGCGGATGCGCTCAAGGACAGGCTCGATCCCCTCCTCCACGCAGATCCAGACCTGTTCGAGCAGGTGATCGAATTGGACTTCCTCTTCTTGTGAAAGCGAAGTGATCTGTGCGAGGCGGCCGTGGGAGAGTTCGATGCGACGGTCGGCAAGCTGCCCAATGGAAAGCGAGTGAGTGACCATCAGGATGGTGTGGCCTTCGGCGTGGAGCTCGCGGAGCAAACGGATGACGGATTGCTCGTTGGCTTCGTCGAGGTTGCCGGTAGGCTCATCGGCCAGAAGAAGCTTGGGATGATTGATAAGCGCACGAGCAACGGCCACGCGCTGCTGTTCTCCGCCGGAAAGCTGAGAAGGAAGATGATCCAGCCGTCCGGAAAGCCCGACGCGGCTTAGGGCTTCGCGGGCTTCGGTTTCGTCGGTCGTGCTATGGAAGTATTGCGCGAGCATAACGTTTTCGAGGGCGGTGAGATAAGGAACAAGGTGAAACTGCTGAAAAACGAAGCCGATTTGCTCCGCACGAAAGCGCGTAAGACCCGCCTCGTCGAGGCGGGCAACGTCGACACCGGCGACGATGGCTCGGCCGCCGGTCGGGCTGTCCAGCCCGCCGAGGATGTTAATCAATGTCGTCTTCCCCGAACCCGATGGGCCCATGATGGCAATCCACTCGCCTTCTTCGACAGAGAACGTGATGCCGTCCAGAGCACGGACACTACCGTACTCTTTCGTCAAACCTTCGATTTCGACGACCCGAGACACTCTAGTCTCCTCGCAATATAACGGCTGGCTTCACGCGGCCCAGCGCGCGGAGAGGCATCGCCCCAGCGATCGCGACAGCAATCACAAGGCTAATTGTCGCAGGCAAAATCTGCCAATGAGGCGAAATGGCTGCGCCAAATACGCGCCGACCCATCCACTCCGACAGGCCAATTCCCGACACCCATCCAAGCAGCCCGCCCGCAGCGGCGAGCAGAGCTACCTCGGCGACGAAAAAGGCCATCACGCGCGTAATCGAGCCTCCCAGCGCCTTCATCAGGCCCACGTCGACGCGCCGCTCCATGGCAAGAGCCGCCATGGTGGCCAAGATACAAAGCGCGGTGAGAACAAGAATCAGCGCCACCATCGAGATTACCAGGAGATGGATGCGGTGCAGGAGTTCTCCCTGCGCCTCGGCAACCTGACGGATGGGCGAGACCTGCAACGCCGGAAGCGCCGCTTGCAGACCGGCGACGACCGCGGAGATTTCCGAAGGATTCGGAGAAACGCTCAATTGCGCCAGGCTGATTCGTCCCGGCAGACCGGCAAGGGCTTGAGCGGCGGAGAGATTGACGAATATCTGGTCGTCGGCCGTATCACCGGACTCGACAATTCCAGCGATCTGAAACGTGGCGGAATTTTCGAGATAGCGCAATTCGATGGCGTCGCCCGGATTCCAAAGAAAGCGCTGTGCGACATTGGCACCGACTAGGCAATCCAGCGCGTCATCGCGCGAATCGACGGAATGGCCCGTAATTTTCCAGGTGGGCGCGAGAGAGCTGGATTCGTCGAGCCAGGTTCCCGTCAGCACGACGGGCGTGCCACTGACGCGCGCGACGACAAAAAGAAACGGAGCCGCAGCCAAAATATTAGTTGAAGCGGAGGAGTGAAGCGCAGCCATTACTTCGTTTTTGTTGATGAGAGTGGCGGCAGCGGAGCCAGCGTCGCGGGAAGAAATGCCCGGACGCGGCGCAATAACGACATTGGCGCCGAGAGTCTGAAATTCCTCGGAAAGCTTGCGTTCGATGTCGAAGCTCAAATTGAGGAGAGCGGACACGACGGCGGCTCCGCTGACCACGGCGACGAGAGCGACGGCCAGCCGGCCACGGCTGCCGTAAATCAGGCGGAAGAGCAGCCGCGCGAACATTACTCGCCCCTCAGAATCGGCGCGGGCTGAAAATTCATGGCGCGGCGCAAAGGAATCAGGCTGCCGGCGGCAGCGACAAGAGCCGCGAGGCCCAGGACAACGGGAAAGAGAATCGGGCGTGTTGCCGCGGGAGAGCCAAAAATGCTCGTGCCAAGAGTCCGCGCAAGAAAAATCCCGCAGAGAAATCCGAAAGCACCTCCGGCAAGCGCGAGAATCAGTTGTTCGGCCAGGAAAATTGCGGCTACGAGATAGTTGGAAGCTCCGAGCGCCTTCATCACACCGACTTCGGCGCGGCGCTCGAGAATCGTGGTCGCCGAAGTTGCTGCAACGGCCAATGCGGCGGCGAAAATCGCGCCCAAAGTAACAAGCCAAAAAAGAGCGCCGACGCGGGTGAGAATTTTGCCTTCGGTCTCGGCGACGCGGCGAATGGCATGAACACTGGTGCCGGGCAGGGCTGTCTCCATTTGGGCGCTGATCGAGGAAATGTAGGGAGAGCAATACCAGCGGTCGTGCTCTTCGGGAGTCATCGTGGCGGGATCGCGCTCGGAAAGAGCGTCGGCGGGTTTGGTGAGCGCACTGACAAACAACTGGCGGAATTCACCAGGATGGCCGGAAAGGCCCTGCGCAACGGAAAGAGGAACGATCAAGGAATTATCCTCCGCGTTTCCCGTGGAGACAATGCCGGTGATGAGAAGCGGGATGACATTGTCTGCGGCGCTTTTCCCGACGACACTCGGGCGAATGTAAAGCGTTTTCCCAGGCGCGATTTCACCGGGAAAGCGCTCGGCAAGGGCGGAACCGGCGACGCATTCCTTTTCCCCGTCGTGAAACCAGCGGCCGCGGATTTTCCACCAAGGATGTGTGGAAGCGACACCCGTGGTGAACGTGGTGCCGTCGGGAACCGGGACAGCATGTTGATACCACGTGCCGACGAGCTCGACCGATTGCGAGGGGCTGTCCGGGGATGTCTGGAGGACAGCAGGAACATCGAGGAAGGGCGAAAAACCGATGATGTTGTTGCGCCAGAAAATCGCTTTCAGCTTGCCAAGGCTGGATTCAGAGAGATAGGCGCCTTCATCGACAGGGCGGTAATCCACCCCGCCGATTTCGAGCGGCAGCGTGTCGGACTGCGGAGTGACAAGCAGGTTTGCGCCGAGGCTGCGAAATTCGCGCGCCAATCGGTCGCCCACATCGAGCGCGACAGAAAGAGTGGCGGTGGCGACGGCCATCCCAACAACCAGCGCGGCGGCTGTGAGGACCTTCCGGCGGGGATTCCGGACGAAGGATTCTCGGACCAGGCGGGCGAACATTGCGATCAGTGAACGTGCATCGTGGCCGCGGCACTCGAAAGAGAGGAAAGGTCGACGACGATGTCCCCGCCTTCCATGTGCGACTTCACGGCGATTGGATTACATCCGCCGCTCATGCCGATAGAGGGGATATAAATCGCCGCCCCACAATTGCGGCAAATAAGAACATCGCCCTCCTGGTGATATCCACTGGCGCCGCAGATCTGGCAGGCGTCGAGAGCGACGCCGAATTGGCCGTTGTTTTTGTGAACCACAAGAAAACGGATAGAGGAGTTGTCGACGTCGGCCGTGAAGAAATGGAGCGAGCCTTCGGCGATTTCGAACAGCGGTATGTGGACCTGACCATTTTGAGAAGTAAGATGCGTAGCGTCGGGAGGAGCGGCGGCGACGCGAGCGTAAACGAATTCAGCGGCAAACGTGAGGACCACACCGACGCAGAGAACGGCGGCCGCGAAGCTCCAGCGGCGCTGCCGGCGGTAGGCCCACTCGCGCATGCGGCGTTCGGCCGGATTCGCAGCTTCGCCCGGAGCCGGGCGGCGAGCGGCAAACCATTCACGGAGCACCGCGAGAGCCGCCGCACCAAGGATTACCATGAAGAAAAAGACCTCGTTACGAACGATCGGGCCAATGGTGGACATTTCCGCCTTGCTCGAAGGCAGCCACATGGCTTCGCTCATCTCGTGGATGCCGGTGAGGACGAGTTGGAAAGCGACGATCCACAGAATAAACGTGGTAGCCGAGAAGAAGCGGTGCAGAGGGATGCGCAGCGTTCCCTGAAAGAAAAACAGCCCCACGGCGACCGCCAGACCAATCCCGAGCGCCGTTCCGATCCAGACCTGCATGCCCTCTGTCGAAAGCTCGACGGCTCGCAAAATTAAAATCAGCTCAGCGCCTTCGCGGACAACCATGAGAAAAACGAACAGGCCGATGCCCCATCCGGCAGCACGAGAGGACTTCTGGGCGTAGGCTTCCACACGCTGCTCGATTTCCTTGCGCAAAGTGCGAGCCACACGGTTCATCCAAACAACCATCGAGACGACCAGAGCAGCCGCGAAGAGCATCAGGAGGCCTTCGAAACCGTCTTCGCTGATCTGCCACTTCTGGAGGAGCACAGCCGCGAGAAAACTCGAGAGCACTGCGGCGAAAACACCTGCCCAGACATAGCGCGAAAGCGAACGGCGTCCCGTGCGGTTGAGATAGACGAGGACGATGCCGATAATTAGCGCGGCTTCAACGCCTTCACGAAGGGCGACGAGCAAGGCAGAAAGCATGAGGGTTTAGATGTAAGTCACTAACAACAGAAGACTTCACTTTATAGCAGGGCGCGGGCGAAATCAATTACATTCAGCATTCGGTAGTATCTCAGTTTGAATTCGGGGGTCTTGACGGGAAGCGCGGAGCTGGCAAAATTGCGGACGAAGCTCATGGACAATGATTCAACCGTTCTGAAACCCCGTCGCGGCAGCGTGTGGCTCGGCCTCGTTCTTGGCGTTCTTTTAACCGTGCTTTATTTCGAGTTGGGACGATTCGTGCCTGTGGACCCTATCCATTGGGTGATCTTATTAGCCGCGTTTCAGTGGATTTATATCCTGCCGCTGGTATTTATCCTGCGCGCCAAGCGGCACCCGAGGACCGCAATAGGCCTCTTGATCGTGGGTTTGCCTGTCATGGTGGCGATTGCGGCGCTATTCATGCTGAACCTCTTTCCGCACGCATTTTGAAGGAAGAGCACCGCGTCTATAACGCAATTTCCCTTTCGAAACATTTTCAAGCTGAGACACCACCCAGCATTCACAAGCACTTGCCGCTTCCTTGCTACAATAGCAGTTCTCCATGTGGAAGGGCGGATATTTGCGGAGCGCGGTCGTAGCGGGAGCTGCGGCGATGATCTTGATCCCGACCTTGCCTATGCTCATTCTCTTCCCCGAAGCCCGAGCCGTAGAAAGCCCGGTGCCGCAAGACGAGTCAGCACCCCAATTCAAGCCGGATGCGAAGAAGGCAAAAGAAGCCTTCCGGCGAGGCCTCGAAGCAGAGGGAAAAAAGGACTGGACGACGGCGTTTCTGGAGTTTTCCGACGCAGTAAACTTCGCCCCGCAAGACCAGACATATCTGATGCACCGCGAGCTGGCGCGCAGCCACCGCGTGCAGGAGAAAATGGATCAAGCGGAAAAAGACGCCGTGTCCGGGCGGCTGGTGGAAGCGATACAGGAGCTGCGCGACGCACGAGCGTTGGATCCGACAAATCCCATTGTCCGCGAGCGATTGATCGAAATGGCAGCGCTGTTGCCTTCGCCTGCCGAACAGATAAAGAAGCCTCCCGAGCCAGCTTCTCCGATGCATCTTCAGTATTTGCCGGGGAAAAAGAGCTTTGAACTGAATGGGGACGTCGAGGCGGCCTATGAGGAAGTGGCGCGCCAGTTTGGCGTGGAGGCGGCCTTTGATGTTGACACTCCCCGCCAGCAAATCCACGTGCACGTGGACTCGCTCGATTTCCTCGAAGTGATGAACATGCTCGGGGAGGCGACGGAGACGTTCTGGAAGCCGCTGACCCACCGGTTATTTTTCGTGTCGCCTAACACTCCCCAGAAGCGGAAGGATTACGAACCATCAGTGGTGCGGACGGTGCAGCTCTCCAGCTCGGAAAATTCCGAGGATATGACAGAGATGCTCCGGGCGGTGCGGGAAATCAGTGGCATTACGCGTACGGAAATAGACACGGGATCCGGCACTTTGACAATGAGGGGGTCGCCGCGTGCAATCTCCGTGGCCACCGATCTGGTGGACCAGCTCGAACAAACACCACCGGAAGTGATTCTCGAGATTGAGGTTCTCCAAGTCGACCGCGATTACGCCCGCCAACTGGGCATCACACCGCCGCAGACCGTTCAAACGTTCTCGTTGAGCACGCAGCAACTGGCGGAGGCCGAGCAATCGGTCTCGGGGCTGGTAAGCGTGCTGCAAGAGATTTTTGGCACGCCCTCGTCGCTTTCCGGATTAACGAACAACCAGATCGCGTCGCTGCTGAGTTCGGGACAATTGAGCGCGGGCTCGCTGATTCCGCCTCTCATCGCGTTCGGCGGCGGCATGACGACATTTTTCTCGACGCTTCCCGGAGCAGCTGCAAATTTTTCCACGGTTCTCTCTTTGGTGCGCAGCGGACAGAGAATCATTCTGCGCGCTCAGGACGGCAAGCCCGCGACGTTCTTTGTCGGCGACCGAATTCCCGTGTCGCTCGCGCAGTATGCGTCCAGCCTCAGTGGTGAGGGAACGAACATTCCCGGAGTGTCGAGCGGCAGTTTTCCGACAACCACACTGACGACCGGGAAGGGACCGGAATTCGTTGCGACCGGCGATTTGCGCGACGAAAGCCGGAACGACTTGATCGTCGCCAACAGCACGGATGACACGCTTTCGGTATTCCTGAGCAACGGGGATGGAACGTTTCAGGATGCGATCACACCACTTCCCGCGACGGGGAAGGATCCCGTCTGGATTGCGACCGGAAATTTCAACAGCCTTGCGACCGCGGCCAATAACGACAATTTTCCCGATCTCGCCGTCGCAAATGAGACCGACAATACGGTTTCCATCTTTGTTGGCAACGGCGACGGAACCTTCAAGCCGAGAGTCGATCTCCCCACCGGCCTAGGACCCGACGCGATCGCAACAGCCATTTTTCACGACAAGACGAACAGCAACCTCGATCTAGCTGTGGCTAACTTCAACTCGAATACGATTTCCATTTTCCCTGGAAACGGAGACGGAACCTTCGGAACTCCGACGACGCTCGTCACCGCGTCCGGACCGAGCGCGATCACTGTGGGGGATTTCAACGGCGACGGTCATCAAGACATAGCGGTCACGAACAAGAACGCGAATACGGTGTCCGTCTTTCTGGGAAACGGGGATGGAACGTTTCGCGCCCGCGTGGATTATCCGACGGGCAAGGCTCCCGTTTGGGTTTCGACGGCGGATTTTCGAGGGATTGGCACGCTGGATTTAGCGGTGGCGAATAACGTCGACAACACGGTCTCCATCCTTCTCGGAAATGGCAACGGGACCTTCACGCAACAGACTACCTTTGCCGCGGGCGGCGGCCCGACCTCGATCGCCGTCGCCGACTACAACAGCGATGGACGCCTGGACCTGCTCGTATCGGACGGCAATGACAACGCCGTTTCGTTGCTCCTGGGATTCGGCGACGGAACGTTTGGGCCCAACGTCGAGCTAACCGTGGGATCCGATCCTGTTTCGCTGGTGACGGCGGATTTCAACGCCGATGGACTTCCAGATGCGGCGGTCGCAAACTTCGGGTCGAATACTGTAACCGTGATTCTAGACTCCACATCATTTTCCGGATCGACAGTAACCAGCAGCGGAACGCCATTTCCGGGAGTCGAGTATATCGATGTGGGTGTGAAGGTGAAGGCGACGCCGCGCGTGCATCCGAATGAAGATGTCTCTATAAAGCTCAATCTGGATATCAGCAGCGTGACCAGCACAAGCTATAACGGAATTCCCGTGATTGCGAATCAATCCGTGGATCAGACGGTGCGCGTGCGGGCCGACCAACCCTCTCTCCTTGCCGGTCTCCGCGAGCCGCAGACCACGACGGGAGTGAACGGGACACCCGGCCTGGCGGATATCCCCGGTGCAGGCGCTCTCTTCAGCAATCAGAACCTGCAAAATCAGGACACGGAGCTTTTGATCCTGATCACTCCCCACATCATCTCTCAAACTCCGCGGTCAAACCAGTTGATCTATGCGGGGCGCGGAGAAGGCGAGGGAGCGTCGGGCGCGTCTTTCGAGCGTAACTTTGAGCGGTCCGGACGCGGCTTCGAGAGGTCGAGACAGCCGGAAGAGGGAGAAAATCCCGGCCCTGCCCAGGAAGAGCCGCAGGCGGAACCGGGACGTCCGTCACGACCGTAGGAAAGAGTGGAATCAGGGCGCCGACTCAAAGACTACAAGCGGCTGGTAAGTTCGCGGGACGACGGGTTCGGCAATGGCGATCAGCGCGCCCTGCTGGTTGAAGACTCGCAGCCGGGCGGGCTTCCAGTCGCCGGAATCGAGCTTCGCAGGTGCGCCTTGCGCCGATGTCGTACTTCCCGGCTGAATCTGCGCGAGCGGGACATTGAATTTTGCTCCGTGGCGAATCCGTTTTTCGACGATGGGAAGCACCGTCGCGCGCGGAAGATCGAGCAGGAGATCCTCGAAGCGAATCACGCGATCACTCAGGGCACCGGCTGCGGATTCTCTTTCCAGCTCATCCAGAGAAGAAGCCTGGTCGAGCGTAAATTCGCCGACCGCCGTGCGCGTGATTTCCGAAAGATGCGCGCCATGGCCAGCGAGCTTTCCAAGGTCGTGCGCGAGCCCTCGAATATACGTGCCTGCGCCGCACTCCACCTCAAATCGCGCTGTCGATCCTTCGATTCCCGTCAGGCGAAATTCGTAAACTTCCACCTCCACTGGATCGAGTTTCACGGGCTTGTGCTGGCGCGCCAGTTCGTGCGCGGGGCGCCCGTGAATTTTCTTGGCGGAAAAGGGTGGAGGAGTCTGCTGAATCTTGCCGACAAATTGAGCGGCTAGGGCTGCAACCCCTCCCGCATCGAGAGTGGGAGCTGAATCCGGACCTTGCGCTTCGCCGTCCGCATCATACGTATCCGTGGCAAACCCGAACCGCACGGCGCAGGAATAGCGTTTGCGGCGGCCCGCAAAGAACCGCGCCAGGCGTGTGGCGCGCCCGAGCGCCAACACGAGGACTCCTGTGGCCATCGGATCGAGCGTGCCCAAATGTCCGATTTGGCGAAAGCCTACCAGCCGGCGGACAAACTCAACCACATCGTGCGAGGTCCTTCCTTGCGGCTTGTGCACAACCAGGATTCCATCGATAGGCGCGGGTTTGGGAGAGCGAGGCATGAGAAATGAAGGCTTAGGAGCGAGCGGAGGACGCGGAGCGCTCCGCTACTTGCGGTCCGTCTCTTTCACTTTGCGAAGCAAATCGTCGATGTGCTGGCCGTATTCCTCCGATTGGTCCTCGACGAAAAACACGTCGGGGGCCCGGCGCAATTGCAGGCGCTCGACCAGCTCATGGCGGATGTAGCCTGAAGCCGCCTTCAAACCGGCCAATTCTTCGGCGCGCTCCGATTCGCTGCCGAACAGGCGGACGAAAACGCGTACCGTTCGCATATCGGGCGCCAGGCGAACGTCGGTGACGGTCATGGAACCCGCCAGACGCGGATCCTTCAACTCACCCGCGAGCATCAGCTCGACCTCGTTGCGAATTTCCTCGGCCAGGCGTTCCGAGCGATGTCCACCGACTGTCATTCGCTATCCTCGAAAAATTCGGTTTCCTGGGAGACCAAATCGCGGCCAAGAAGCCGCTCGGATTCCGCGGCGATCTGCGCAAGCGATTGCTCGAGATGCCGGGCGTCGCCGGAAATCGTGACCACTCCAACGCGCGACCTCTGCCACAAATCCTGATGCGCGAGTTCGGCGACGGCGACGTTGTAGTGCGCCTTCAGCCTGTCTTTCAAGCTGCGCAACACTTGCCGCTTGTCTTTGAGCGACTGCGCATCGCTGATTTGGATTTCCAGGGTGAGAAGGCCAATGGGCATCGCGCACCCGCAAAACTGGCGGAACTGCCTGTACGGCTCGGAAAAAATCAGCCTCGACGCGCTTCGGCGCTCTCTTGCGCGCGACCGCGATCCGCCACGGGCGCTTCCATTGCGGCGGTCTTTTCGATCTTGAACGCTTCGAGGATATCGCCGACTTTTATGTCCGCGAAATTTGAAACGCCGACGCCGCATTCATAACCCTGGCGCACTTCGTTGACGTCGTCTTTGAAGCGGCGCAGCGAACTGATGCGGCCGGTGTAGATGACGACGTTGTCGCGCAGAACGCGCACATCGGCGTCGCGCCGCAGCACGCCATCCTGCACCGAGCAGCCGGCGATCATTCCCACACCCTTGAC
This sequence comes from Candidatus Acidiferrum sp., assembly GCA_035524135.1. Classification (GTDB taxonomy): domain Bacteria; phylum Acidobacteriota; class Terriglobia; order Acidiferrales; family UBA7541; genus Palsa-295. The sequence continues at coordinate 31,026 of DATKPM010000087.1, forward strand.
GCGGAAAGTGTCGCGCACTTCGGCGCGTCCAAGATAAGTTTCCTTGACGACGGGTGCGAGCAAGCCGGCGACCGCCTTCTTCAGTTCGTCTTGCAATTCGTAAATAATCGTGTGCAGACGAATGTCGACGCCTTCGCGCTGCGCGAGCTCGGCCGCTTTGCGCTCCGGGCGAACGTTGAAGGCGACAATGATCGCGTTGGAGGCTGAGGCAAGCAGCACGTCCGTTTCGCTGACCGCGCCGACGTTTGCCTGAATCACTTTCAGCTTTACTTCGTCGTTGGAAAGCTTCGGCAACATTTCGCTCAGAACTTCCACCGAGCCTTGCACGTCCGCCTTGATCACCACCGGCAATTCCTTCACTTCGCCGGCCTTCAATTGCTCGTGCAGTTGATCGAGGGTCAAGCGGCCCGAGCCGGCCGTTTTTGCAAGAGAGGCTTCGCGCTGCTTGGCCTGGCGGTATTCGACGATGTGCCGCGCTTTCGCCTCGTCCGCGACCTGGAATTGGTCGCCCGCTTCAGGAACGCCCTGCAAGCCGAGAACTTCGACGGGAGTTGACGGGCCAGCCTTCTGAATCGTCTGGGCGCGATCGCTAAACATGGCGCGAACTTTTCCGTAGACGGCACCGACGATGAAGACATCGCCCACTTTCAAAGTCCCGTTCTGGACGAGAACCGTAGCGACCGGCCCGCGGCCCTTGTCGACGCGAGACTCCAGCACGATGCCGCTTGCCGGCGCGTCGGGGTCGGCCTTGAGTTCACGGAGGTCGCCAAGAAGCAGGATCATTTCGAGAAGCCGGGGCAGATTTTGTTTCGTCCTGGCCGAAACTTCGACCATGACGGTGTCGCCGCCCCAGTCTTCCGGCATCAGACCGCGGTCCGCCAACTGGCGCTTCACGCGCTCGGGTTGGGCATCCGGTTTATCAATCTTGTTGATGGCGACAAGAATCGGCACATTGGCGGCGCGCGCGTGCGAAATGGCCTCTTCGGTCTGCGGCATCACGCCGTCATCGGCAGCGACCACAAGGACGACAATATCCGTGACCTTCGCGCCGCGAGCCCGCATCCGCGTGAACGCCTCATGGCCCGGCGTATCGATAAACACGATACGCCGGCCATCGACGTGCGCTTCATAAGCGCCGATATGCTGCGTAATTCCCCCGGCTTCGCCGGCGGCAACGTCCGCTTCGCGGATACCGTCGAGCAGGCTGGTCTTGCCGTGATCGACGTGGCCCATCACCGTGACGACAGGCGGGCGAGGTTGGAGATTTCCCGTCCGCTCCTCACGAACTTTTTCTTCCTGAACGAGCTGCTCTTCAAAGGTCACCACCTCGACGATGCCGCTGAAAGCCTCGGCAAGACTTGTCGCCGTCGGGACGTCGAGCGCCTGGTTGATGCTGGCAAATACACCACGGTCGAGCAGCGTCTTCAGCAGATCCTTCGCGCGGATGTCGAGTTTCTCCGCGAGTTCGCGCACCGTGATTCCTTCCGTGACGGTGACGAGGCGCGGTTCGCGCTGCACCGGAGCGACTGGTTCCACCTGAGCCGTTCGCCCTGGACCTGCGCCTGCACGCGTGCGAACCGGATGCAGCTTTCGCTCGCCTTCCGCGTACCGCTTCTCAATCAGCGGACGCCCGCGCTGCGCTGTGGGAGGCTTCCGCGCATACAGCGGCTTTCCCGGCTCAGCCTTTGGAATTCCAGCATTGCCAAGCGGCCCTCCACCTGGGCGCGGTCCTCCGGGACGAGGCCCGCCAGGGCCTTGGCCTGGCCGCGGACCACCCGGACGCTGTGGAAAGCGCGAGGGCGGTCCCCCACCGGGTCGCGGCGGACCCCCTGGACGTGGCGGGCCACCAGGACGAGACGCTCCCGAGGGTGCGCCTGCGGCAGGGCGAAAATTCTGAGGAGCTCCAGGCCTCGATTGCGGGTGGCCTCCTTGCACAAAGGGCCGCGAGGGTGGTCTCTGACCACTTCCCGCCGTACCAGAGGCAGGAGCTCCGCCTGGAGAAGCTGCCGCAGGACGTTGCCCGATAGGCGCACCAGGAACAGCCTGGGGAGGGGGCTGACCCGCCGGACGAGCCGGCACAACCCCGGGGCGAACTGGAGCGGGCACACCAGCGGGCCGCGTAGCTGCGGGCGCTTGGGACGGAGCTGCAGCCGGAGCCGTCGGTTTTGCAGCAACGGAAGGATTGGCCGGAGCCGGATGAGCGAGTGGCGCCGTACCCGGCACTGCTGACGGCGCAACGGGTCGAGCGGGCGGAGCCACCGGACGCGGCGGCCCAGCAGAGGCCGGTGCGGGCGCAACGGGGGGAGCCGACTTTGCAGGGGCAACCGCTGGAGCACTGGACGCTGCCGGAGCAGGCCTTGCAGGAGCAGACGGAGGAGGCGCCATTGCAGGCCGAGGCGCAGTCTTTGCCTTCGAGGCTGCAACCTTGGCCGCTTCCACCGCCGCTTCTTTTGTAGCCAGCTCGTGGAAATGCTTCCGCACCAGTTCGGCGTGCTCGACGTCAATCGAGCTGGAGTGGGTTTTCTTCTCCGCGACGCCGATTTCGGGCAAGTACTCGATCAGGACTTTGGCCTTGATTTCGAGTTCCCTTGCCAGCTCGTTAATGCGGATTTGATTGGAATCGCTCATTCGCCTCTCGATATTGCTTGGCCTCTACTCGGATGCCTTCTGTTTCTCTGCGTCCGCTTCCGAGGAGGAATTGTCCGTCGAATCGGGCGCCGCTTCCTCGGTCTCTCCAGCCGGTTCTTCGCTTCCGACTGCAACCTCGGAAACCGACTCTTCCGCAACAGGCTCTTCGGACGCCACGGACTCTTCTTCCACGACAATCTCGCCTGCCGCTTCGCTGGCCGCGCCCTCTTCGGCAACAGCTTCCGTGGCCGCCGCCTCGCCGCCAGCAGCCTCCTGCGCTTCAAAATAGGCCGCGACGGATTGGCGAATCTTTTCGACCATCTTCTCGCCGATGCCGGGAATTTCGACCAACTGTTCGGGGGTCATATCGGCAAGCTTTTCCACCGAAGTCACGCCGTGCGCTTCCAGTTTCTCGATTGTCTTCGGGCCGACGCCTTCGAGAACGGAAAGAGAAGTCACGGGCGAAGTCAGAGCAGTCATCTGCTCTTCGATCTCGCGCCGCTTCTCCTCCTCGCTCTTGATGTCGATGTTCCAGCCGATCAGCTTGCTGGCCAGCCGGACGTTCTGCCCCTTCTTGCCGATGGCGAGAGAAAGCTGCGTGTCTTCGACGATCACTTCGAGGCGCTTCTCCTCGGGATCGACGATTTGCACGCGCGTCACTTTGGCAGGGCTCAGCGCTTTCTGCGCGAAGGCGATCGTCTCTTCGCTGAACGGAATGATGTCGATTTTTTCTCCGCGCAGCTCCCGGATGATGGACTGCACGCGCATTCCCTTCATGCCCACGCAAGCGCCCACCGGGTCAACGTCCTTGTCGCGGCTTTCGACGGCGATTTTCGTGCGCTCGCCTGCCTCGCGCGCCACGGCGCGGATCTGCACGGTGCCGTCATAGATCTCGGGCACTTCCATTTCAAACAGCCGCTGAACGAGGGCGGGATCGGCGCGTGAAACGATCACCTGGGGGCCCTTGGCGGCACGCTCAACGGCGCGAATGGTGACGCGCAGCCGGTCGCCCACGTTGTAGGTCTCAAGACGCGATTGCTCGCGCTTCGGAAGCCGCGCTTCCGTCCGCCCCAGGTCCACAATGATGTCCGGGCCTTCCATCCGCTTGACGACGCAGTTCATCAGCTCGCCGACGCGCGTGTGATATTCGTTGTAAATCGTATCGCGCTCGGCTTCGCGCACTTTCTGAAGGATCACCTGCTTGGCCGTTTGCGCAGCAATTCGTCCCAGCACGTCGGTCGGTTTCGACTCGGTCAATTCCCCGCCGACCTCGATATCCGGCTGGCGCTTGCGCGCCTCCGCCAAAGAGATCTCGCGAAGAGGGTCCGTAACCTCGTCGACGACGGTGCGCACCGCATACACGTCCACGTGCCCGGTTTCGGCGTTGAACTTAGACCGAAGCTCCTCTTCCGTGCGGTAAAACTTCCGGGCAGCCACGACCATCGCGTCCTCGATGGCCGCGATGATGATTTCCGGTTCGATATGCTTTTCCCGGCTGATCTGCTCGATTGTCTGGTACAGCAGACTCGCCATCCCTGTCTCTCCCTAAAATTCGACCACCAAGTTTGCTTTGCGGATACCCGCAAAGGGAATCGCGATCTCGCGATCCTTGAGTTGCAGCCTCACTGCGCCTTCCACAAATCCGGCGAGGCGTCCCTCAAAATACTTCTGATTCTCCACCGGCTCGTTTGTCCAGATTTGAGCCCGCCGGCCGGAGAAACGATCGTAGTCCGCGGGCTTGAGAAGCTTGCGGTCCAACCCGGGTGAGCTGACTTCCAAAACGTACGTCGGACCCGGAATCAGGTCCTCGACGTCCAGGATAACGCTCAATTGCTCGCTGACACGCTCGCAATCCTGATGGGTGATCCCGCCGCCCTGGGGATGCTCCCCATCAGGAAGCCGATCGATATAAACACGCAGCAGCCGCTGCTTTCCCACCTTCCATTCGACATCAAAGACTTCCAAGCCTTCGGAGCGCGCTACACGCTCGGCAGCTTCCCGAACCTTTTCCAAGTCCATCGCTTCGCATGCTCTGGCGCCACTGATCCGCCCGCAGGGACGTATACCCCGAGGGCCAGTTTCTGCGCCCAACAAAAAAGTGGGCTCGCGCCCACTGTTTGTTGCGACCTAATCTGGATGCACTTCATTATAGGTGCCCCAGTGTGAAAAGGCAAGAACCAAGGAACACTCCGGCTTGATTGACAGCGAATGCCTTTGCCAATTGGTGCGCCGGTTCTCAGTTCCCGCTCCCCGAGCTGCGGAGGGTTCGCTTCCGAGGAAGCGAACCCTCCGCAGCAACGGGAGAAATTCCAGAAACAGCGTTCCTGCTACGGCCTTGAAACGGGGGGCTTTGACGTCTGGCCCGGCGCCGTGCCACTCGCCTTCAACGGGTAACTCTGGTCATAGAGGCGGATAATCTCCTGCGTCAGATCCACTTGATTGGAAGCATAGACCACGGGGGAATTCTGCGCCGACGAATCGAAGATCACGGCATATCCATTGTCGCGGGCGTATTTGTTCAGGACGTCGATCATCTTCCTGCCGATCCGGTTCACAACTTCCTGCTGCGCCTCATTGAAATCGTCCTGGGAATCCTGCTGCTTGCGCTGATAGGTGCGCGTCAGTTGGTCTCCTTCATGCGCCAAGCGCGCCTTCTCATCGTCGCTGAGCGTCGCCTGGCCGGTGCGCAAGCGCGTTTGCAAGTCCTCAATCTGCTTCCGCAGATTGTCAAGTTCCGTCTGCCGGGGTGCAAACTGCGACTGAAGCTCCGACGCCGCCTGCTTGCCTTCCGCCGTGCTCGTGATGGCCACCTGTACGTTCAAAACGCCCACTTTGATGGGAGCCGCGGTGGCGGAGCCGCCGGCCTGGGCCCAAGCGGCGGGTACGGCCATCAAAATTCCCAGGGCCGGGATTGCCATTCGAATCTTCATTCTCACTCCTTCTTGGTATAAACGTCGAAACACAAATCGGGGATTATAGCCGCGCCCGCAGAAGCGGGTCAACGGCTTTCCATTACGATTCCGCGAATGCGCAAAGGGATTTCCGCGAAAAATTGACTCTTTTCAGCAATCCGCCTCCCCTTACGGCAGCGGTACCAAAAGTACTCGGTCGTCCTGCTGATCGGCCAGGACCATCAGGTTCAGTTTCTGGTCAATGCCCACCGAGAATTGCTGGGAACCCGGCAGCGCCAGGATCCGGCGAACCTGCGGACCCGTGCAGGACGCATTGATTGCGTCTGGCGGGCAGAGATAGTCAAAGAGCGACACAGAGTTGCTGGAATTGTTGACTGTGACAAGAGTGCTCGTCTGATAGTTGTAGTCGAGAGAAGTGGGATCGACCCCTGCGCGGACCGGCGTCGTCCTAAACGTGTTGTTGCTTGGGTCAACAATGTCGACATTGTTCGCTCCACGGTCGGCCACCAAAAAGACTTGGTTGAGCGGGTCGAAGATAACTCCTGATGGCCGCGTCAGGTTGCTGACGCGCCCCGCCAGTCCCGAACCGGAAAAATCGATGACGTCGAGAAACGCTGGCTGCGCCGACGTTCCTATGGTCGTCGCGACAGCTAGATAATTCAGGTTGGGATCGAACGCGACTGCGTCTGGTCCCTGGTCAACCGCCACGCCGAGAGCCGTCGCGGGCGAATCCAACGTCATCGTGACCGTGCTGTAATAATATTGCGGCGTGGCAGGGATAGGATTCCCCGTCTGGAAGTTCGCGATTGCAGCGATCCCCGTATCTCCGTTGACCCCAACGGCCACCGGTTGAGAACAACTCGCGCTGTTGTTGCACACCCCAATCGTCTGCGGAGCATTCATGTCTGTACTTTGATTTTCGTCAAGGATGGTCACCTGATCGCTCCCTGTGTCGGCCACAATTGCCAAGCCAGTCCGAGGGAGCACAGCAACTCCCTGAGGATTCGTTCCAACGGTAATGGGGCTCGGTGCGAGGGTGATGCCGTGAATCAAGTCCACAAGCGACGCCGTACCATCCACGTAATTCGACACGACGGCAATGTCGCGATCGCCATCCACCGCCACGCCGACCGGTGCTTGGCCAACCTTCACCGCTTGTACCACCGCTAGATCCATTTCATTGGATTGCAGGTTCGTGCCGCCGCCGGGGTTTTCGACTGTAACGGAATAGCGCCACGGCGAGGCGAGAAAGCTTGCGGGGATCGTCGCGACGATTTGGCGCGAGCTGACGACCGTCACATCCGCAGCCGGAATAGCGGTATTGTCCAGAAGGACCTCCGATGTTCCGCTGACAAACCCTGATCCGTTCAGAGTCAGTTGAAGCGGCGTTGCAGACGTGAGCGTCATGTTGACGCTTGCTTCCGTAAGATGCAGGCTCCGAACGGGCCCGAGGGAAAGAATCGAGGCTGTGCCGTCAACCTGATTGACCACGACCGCTTCATCAGTTGCCGGGTCCACTGCCGCGGCCACGGGGAAATTGCCCAAGCTTACATTTGCCTGGAGGACGGTTTGTCCCGACATGTCGATGATCGCCGCGGAATTGCTGTTCGAGTTGATCGCTACACCTAAGTTCGACGTCATCGAGACCGCTGCTGCCGCGTAGCCCCTTCCCGATTGATTCGCAATCGAGACCGTGCTCAACGTCTCGTCCAACATGCTGAACAGGGTAATGCTCGTCGCGTTCGGGTCCGTAAGGATGGCCGTATGAGTTTCGGGGTTGATTCCGACGCCAGTTGGAGAAGGCTCGTTAGACAGAGTGTTCGTCGCTACCACCTCCGCCTGCCGTCCCGATGGATAGAACGCGTTCACCGCACTTCCGAGGTCGACGAAATTAACCAATCCTCCTCCACCGCCTGGGGCGACAACCGCCCAATTAAGTACCGGATCAATGGCCACAACTGGGTTTTCGCCCGTGCTGTAGCCAACCGGACCGGCCGTGGGACCAACTTGTTGCACGGGCGTCACAACCGGGGCGCCGCCCGAAACCCCAACATTCAGGATTTCCGCGACGTTGGTCAACTGATACGCAACCAACGCCCGGTGAGATACAGGATTCAGGCCAATAGAAATTGGCGGTGTACCACCGGTAACGCTGGGCAACGCCACCGGAGCGGAGGCTGTAAATGTGGAGAGATTGATGGCCACGACAGTATTCTGCGCGGAATCGACGACGACAGCGACGTTGGGTGTCAACATATCGTCCACGGCAATTCCCGTCGGCTTCGTTGCCACCCCGGCAATCGTGTGTGTGACCGTGTTTGTCGAAAGATCGATGACCGAGACGCTGCCATCTCCCGTGTTGGCAACAAGGGCAAGGCCAAGGGCCTGATCTATAGCAACAGCGGAGGGCGTGGTTCCCACGGGAACCGTCGTCACTGGCAGCGTCGGTACACTCTGCGGCGGAGGTTCGACGGACACGTTGATCGAGGTCATCGCTGGTGAGCCCGCGGGGACATCTGTGTTCTGTAAGAGGAGCGGATAGAGCCCGGCGGTACCCAAAGAATTTTGCGGAATCGTCACGGACAACTGGCGGCTGCTCGTGTAATTCGTAAGCACGCCGTTCGACGAATTCAATCCGTTAAACGTCGCCTGGGTTGTGCTGGGAGAGTAGTAACCGCCTGTCACGTTCACGTTCAAGGCGCCGACGTTGGTACTCGTGCTGAGAGGTGTTGCCGCAATCAGCGAAGGCCTTACCGGCTGGACGGTCAGATTTTGCGACAGCGAAACGATGCTGGTTGTCCGCTGTACCTGCAACGGAAGAAACCCGGACGTCTGGAAAAAGCTGGCGGGAATCGTGGCGCGCAAGAGCGTATCGGAAATGAAAAACGTCGTCACAGCAGCCCTTGCCGAGCCGGAGCCGGCGTATACGGTGTCATTGGTTGCGAAGCCGGATCCCACCACGTACACGTCCTGCTGGGCAGATCCCTCCGGAACAACCAAGGGCGAAAGAGAATTCAACGTCGGGTCAGCCGGCGCCGAGATCGTTATCGTGGCCGACGCCGTCGCTGTCGGATCCGCCTCCGAAGTTGCGGAAATTGTGACTCCGCTCGAGGGAACGGCGCCGGGCGCTGTATAAACGGCTGTATTGTTCGAAGTGGGGGTGAGCGTTCCGAGCTGCGGGTTTCCTCCGCTGGTGGTGTTGTTGTTGATGGCCCACGAAACTGTCTTATCGGTCGAGCCGGTCACCGTAGCCGTCAGCGTGAGGGATTGCAATTCCTGAACCGTTGCCGTGGTGGGCGCGATCTGTACTCGAATTCCAGTGGTCACCGTTACTTGCGCTGCGCCAAAATACAGGTCATTGTCCGCACTGAACGCCACTACGTCGAAAACGGCGGGAGACGGGACCGTGGCAGGAGCTGTATAGACAGCCGTCAGCGTCCCGGCAACCGGCGATATCTTGCCCAAGTTGTTTGCACTGCAGTTGGCGGGCTGCAGTCCGGATTTGGGCGGAGGCAGGCAGACGTTCCAGTTCACCGAGGTTGTCTGCGAACCGGTCACAGATGCGGTAAATAGAGCCGTGCCATTGACAATCACGGTCGAAGTTGCCGGTGAGACGATCACCGATGGGGTCGTGCCGTTTCCGCCGCAGTTCGCCGCTCCCACAGCCAGCAGCAGAACCGCCCACAATTTCCACGATCGCATACTCATTCCTTTCAGCATCGCGTTTCCCTTTTCCTTGCGGCCGGCCCTCCAGCCAACCTCTCCGCCATGGCGGAGCTGTTAAAAAGTCTTCCCGACTGTAAACCGGAACGTCTGGCGCGGTTCCACCAGATTCGCCGGCAAGCGTTGTACCTGCTCGTCCAAATAGTTGTTCAAAGTTGGAAGAACCTGCGAATCCAGGACTCCGATGTCTTTCAAGTAATTGATTTGCTCCGGCGTCAAATAGAACCCGCCGCGGCTGCCCGTGAGTGTGCCCGTCAAGCGCAGATAGTTGTATGCGTAATAGAAGCGGAACGGCGCATTAACCACCGGCAGTTGCACGCCGATTTCGATGCCCGCTGAAGTGTGCGGCAGGAAGTTTGTGTTTCCAAGCACAGGCAGCTTAGAAGAAAAATTCAGGCTCGGGAAAAGAGGATTCGGATATTGCTGCTGCAATTGCTGGACCAGCGGCTGGCTTGCGGCCAATTGCGAACGCTGGATGATGCCGTCGATGCCGAAGTCGTTGAACAGGCGCAGTTCCACTGGCCCCGCGATCGGAATCCGGTACTCCACGTTGCCGACGGTTTGAAAGTCTCCTCCGGGACGCGTGGTGAAATAGGTCACGGTCGGGACCGAAAGCGATACGAGCTCCGGGCTGCCGTTCACCAGGTGCGTTTGATCGAGGTAGGTGATCGGCACCGAACTCAAGTACGGAATCTGGACGAAGGGAGAAATCGTATAGAAATCGAAGCCGCGCACATCGTTTTCACCGCCCAGATAAAACCGGTTGTAGGGGGGCACGTCGCGGCCGTTATAGCCGGTGATCCACGCCGAAAGCACGCGCAGCGCAATTACGTTCCGATGATGATAGGTCGGATGAAAATACTGCGCGGTAAACGTGTTGCTGATCGTGTCGACATTTCCGCCAAGGAATCCGCCGGCAAGGTTGAGCGTGTAGTAGAAGCTCTTCCCGTGCGTCGGGCTGATGGGGCTGTCGACCGTACTATAGGAAATGGTCGGCGAGATTTGACTCGACACGATTCCATTCAATGCCGAAGGTCCGGCCAGGTTCGTGAACTTCGTGTAATCAAACAGCAGTTGCGCGGACTGGCTGAACGCAGAGATGTTCGTCGTACTCCAGGAATAGGTGACGCCTACACGCGTGAAGGAGTACCGTCGCAGCGGATAGGTGGCGAAGATCGTGAAGCCTTTCGAGTTCGTCGTGTAATTCTGCTCGAGCGCTGGATTCAACGCGATTTGCTGGCCGAGCAGCAGGCCCGTTTCGCGCGCCTGGTTGTAATTGAAATCGTTCAGGAAGACGGTGAACCCGGCTGAAATCGGACGGTCGAACAAATAAGGCTCCGTGAATCCGAACAGCACGTTCTTCTGAATATCGCCGACCTGCGCGGAGATTGTCAGCGTTTCACCAAGGCCGAGAAAGTTGTTCGTCTGATAGGACGCGCCGATGAAACTGCCGGCAATTCCGCTGACGCCGCCCGAAAAGCTGATCGATTGCTTGCCTTTCTCCTTCAACTTCAGACGAATGTCTACCGTCCCGGCCTTCACGTTGCGCTTCAGTTCTGCGTTTTCTGGCTTGATCGTGTCGAAGTAGCCAAGCTGATTCAGCCGCAGGATGCTGAGCTCCCACAGGCGGTTGTTGTAGACCTGTCCTTCATCGAGCAGCAACTCGCGGCGGATCACTTTGTCGCGCGTGGTCGTGTTGCCGGTGAACTCGATGCGGCGCACAAAGAACTGCTTGCCCTGATCGAGCACCATAGTGACGTCCACCGTCTTTGTCGCGTCATTGACGTTGGTTTGCGGCTCGGAAGTGAAGTCGATGTAGCCGTAATCTCCGTAGAGTTTCTTGTAATTTTCCAGGGCCTTGCGGATCTTCGACGTCGAGAAGATATCGCCCTGGTGCAGCGGGAAAATCCGCTCGAGCGCCGCAGCCTTGAACACCAGGCCCTGGTCCGGATCGGCGCTGCGAAACGTCAGTTTTCCCATCCGATATTGCTCGCCTTCTTCGATGGGGATTGTGATGTCCGTTCGCTTTCCGTGCTTCGCTCCCACGATGGGCCAGGGTCCGGGAATCCCCGACCGGTTCTCGTCAACGGTCTTCAGGATCGGGTCGCCAACGTTCACGCGGTAGTAGCCGTTGTCCGTGTAAAGACCACGAACACCCACTTCGAGGTCTTCATCCAATTTGTCGCGGTCGAAGGTCTTGCCCAAAACGGGGATCGTAAACAGGCCGAGCGGTATACCGTAAGGCCGGTCGTGGTGCATGGCGCGAATCAGCTTTCGATCGGAAAATTCCGTATTGCCGGTGAAGCTGATCTTCCCCACCTTCACTTTTGGGCCTTCATTGATGTTGAAGACCAACTTGACCGCATTCGTCGAAGCGATTCGCTCGTATGTTGGCTTGACGGTGGCGAATTGGCGACCGTGCTCTGCCAGAAGCTCTTTGATCACGACGACGGCGCGGATGATTTTTGTGGGATCGAATTGGCTTTCCACGGAGAGCCCGACTTTTTTGTCCTTGAATGCGTCGAGAATGTCGGACTCGGTGATCGACTTGTTGCCTTTATATTCTATGCGTCGGATGATGGGCCGCTCCGTCACGTAGAAAACCACGATCTTGCCGTTCGGCATGTCGGGGGAGTCTTCCACTTCCAGGCGGATGTCCTCGAAAAATTGCGTGTTCCACAGCGCTTGGAAATCGCGCCGGACTGCATCCTCGCTGTAAGGATCGCCCTGGCGTGAAAAAATGCGCGAGAGGAGCGTATCCCGCTGAATGCGGCGGTTTCCCACGAATTCGATGCGCTGAATCACGTATTGCGGACCTGAGGATCCCTGAGATTGTTGGGCGAAAAGGGGATACGCGGCGAGGGCAAAAAGCAAAGACACCCCGGCGCAGGGATGAAAAAAACGCAGAAAGATTTTCCTGTAAGCGGCCGCAAATCTCTTCAAGGCCGCATTCCCCCGCCCAAGTTTTTATGCTCCCCCGCTGGACCGCTCCCGTCCAGCTCGCGCGTGTAGGATTCTTAGTGGGCCACCGGGGTTGCTTCCGACACGGGACGGAACGCAAGGCCGTCGCCGGAGAGATAAATTTCCAGCGTCGCCGGTTTTTGCATCCCGCCTTGTATCAGAGCTTCCGACAATGGGTCTTCAACATACTTCTGCAGCGCGCGCCGGAGCGGCCGCGCACCGTAGTTCCGGTCTGAGCAGGTCTTCTCAAGAATCCACTGGCGCGCCTCCGGCGTGAGTGCAATTTGCACCTGGCGGTGCACCAGCGTTTCGTTGATCTGACCCACCAGCAGGTCGATGATCCGCAGCAGGTCTTCGTCCGAAAGAGGATTGAACAGAATGGCCTCGTCCAAACGATTGAGGAATTCCGGGTTGAAAACTCGCTTGACCTCGCCCATCACTATCTCGTCCTGACTTTTCGCGATGGCTCCGCCTTCGCCCGGCAGGAAGCCTAGCCCCGATTGTTTCTGCAATTGCCGCGCTCCGATGTTCGACGTCAGGATGATGATGGTGTTGCGGAAATCCACTGTGTTGCCGAGCCCGTCGGTCAGTTGCCCGTCTTCAAACACCTGCAAGAGGATGTTGTAGACGTCGGGGTGCGCCTTCTCGATTTCATCGAGCAGGATTACGGAATAAGGCGTGCGGCGGACGCGCTCGGTCAGTTGCCCGCCCTCTTCGTACCCCACATATCCCGGAGGCGCGCCGATGAATTTCGACACCGAGTGCTTCTCCATGTATTCCGACATGTCGAAACGAATCAGCGATTTTTCGCTGCCGAACAGAAATTCGGCCAGCCGCCGCGCCACTTCCGTCTTTCCAACGCCCGTCGGGCCAAGGAATAGGAAGCAGCCTACGGGACGCCCCGGAGCCTTCAGTCCCGCACGACTCCGGCGAATCGCGCGTGCCAGTGCAGTAATCGCTTTGTCCTGGCTGATCACGCGGCGATGCAGTTCTTCTTCGATGCGCAGCAGTTTCTGCTGCTCGTCTTCCTTGATCGAAGTCACGGCGATACCCGTCCAACGGGCCACGACCTCTTCGATGTCTTCGCGCGTCACTACGCCCGTCGAGGAATCGTCGATCTTCAGCTTTTCGCGCAGCAGGCGCAGATGTTCCTTTTCCTTGCGCTCCTCTTCGGAATAGAAGCGCGCCTTCTCGAATTCGTGATTGGCAATCGCCGTTTCCATGCGGTGCGTGATGAACTTCACACGCTTTTGCACTTCGGAAACTTCGTCGGGCAGCATCGCCTGGCGCAGCTTCACGCGCGAGCCGGATTCGTCCAGCAGGTCGATGGCTTTGTCCGGAAGGAAGCGGTCGGGGATGTAGCGATTCGAGAGGTAGACGGCGTAGCGGATCGCCTCATCCGTGTATCCAACGGCGTGGAATTTTTCGTAACGGTCGCGCACGCCTTCGAGAACCAGAATTGCCTCTTCTTCATTCGGAGCGTTCACTTTCACGGCCTGGAAGCGCCGCTCGAGCGAGCGATCCTTCTCTACCGACTTGCGGTATTCCGAGGGCGTCGTTGCGCCGATGCACTGGATCTCTCCTCGGCTCAGCGCCGGCTTCAGGATGTTCGCCGCGTCGAGCGAACCTTCGGCCGAGCCCGCGCCCACCAGTGTATGCAGCTCGTCGATGAAAACGATGGCATTCTGGCTTTCCATCAATTCCTTCATGATGGTTTTCAGCCGCTCTTCGAATTGCCCACGGTATTTCGTGCCCGCAACGATCAGCGACAAATCGAGCGACAGGATGCGCTTATCTGCCAGGAACGGCGGCACGTCCCCATCGGAAATCCGCTGCGCCAGTCCCTCGACAATCGCCGTCTTTCCTACGCCTGGCTCGCCGATCAGGACGGGATTGTTTTTCGTCCGTCGGCAAAGAATCTGAATGGCGCGCTCGAGTTCTCGCTCGCGTCCCACCAATGGATCGAGCTGACCTTCCATGGCCGCTTGCGTCAGATCACGGCTGAACTCCGCCAGCAAGGAGGATTCCTTCGGCCGGTTCACAGGAACTTTCTCCCCTGATGCGCGCGACAATTCCTCGCGCACCGCCGATAGCCGCAGACCGCGTTCCAGCAGGATTTCTGCGCCAAAGGATTTCTCCTCCCGGAGGACGCCCAGCAGCAGGTGCTCCGTTCCCACGTGCTTGTGCCCGAGGCGCTCCGCTTCCTCAGCCGCGTAGTTCAGAATCCGCTTGCACTCCTGGCTGAGCGGCACCTCCACCGATGTCGAAATTCGCTCCCGCACGGTGATACGCGCCTCGATCTCCTTGCGGATCGACTCAATCGAACCGTGCGAGCGCAGAAAGCGGTTGGCTAGAGCCTTGTCCTCGCGGAGCAGGCCAAGCAACAAGTGCTCCGTCTCAATGAACGGGCTGCCGTACTGGCTGGCTTCGTAGCGCGCAAAGAAAATTACGCGGCGCGCTTTTTCGGTATATCGTTCAAACAAGGGTCACCCACGCTCTCCCGGAGTCTTTGCTTCCTTCGTCTCTTCCATGCCCGCCGTCAATTTCCCGTGTTCGAGAGCCAGAACGCGGTCCGTGCGGCCGGCCAAATTTCTGTTGTGCGTTGCAAGGATGGACGTCAGGTGGTGGGTTTCGTGAAGCCTCTGCATGAGCTCGAATACATTCTCCCCGCTGCGTTCGTCCAGATCTCCTGTCGGCTCATCCGCCAGCAAGATCTGGGGTTCGCTTGCCAATGCCCGGGCGATCGCCACGCGCTGCTGTTCTCCCCCGGAAAGCTCGCCCGCGCGCTGCCCGGATCGGCCCTCCAACCCCACTTCTTCCAGCCATCGCTTCGCCGTCTCCAGCGATTCCGCCATCGCTGCGCCCCGGATCAGCAACGGCATCGCTACGTTTTCTGCCGCCGTGAAATCTGTCAGCAAGTGGTGCCGCTGCCAGACAAAACCAACGGTCCGGTTGCTGTATTCAGACCGCTTGGCGTCGGAAAATGAACGAAGTGATTTCCCGGCGAAGTATACTGTACCGCTTGTTGGAGTGTCCAGCGCGGCCAGGAGGTGAAGAAGGGTGCTCTTTCCAGCTCCCGAAGGGCCGACAATGGCGATCATTTCGCCGCGCGCAATCGTGAAATTCACTTCATCCAGCGGCGCGATTTCTTCGAGTCCAGAGCGAAATTTCTTGCTCAGTTTTTCGCCGCGCAGAATTTCCCCATTCGTCCGGATAGCGGACGGCTCGGCAGCTTCCAATAACTCCACACCCGTTGGTGCCTGCTTCTGCATCGCTTGCAGTTCCTCACTCAATTTAGATGCCGAACCAGCCAGTCAGTATGTCCTTTCTTTGCTTCCGTGTACATCTTCCCGAATCGGGTCTCTAGCCCCTTTTGCGCCAATAAATTGCCATTTTTTGCCGCATCGTTGCCGCTTGAAAGCCTCCCGCTCTCGGCCTTGAGCATCGGCATTGTGAGCCCACTTCTTACACCTTCGATTTTATCACGCCCCCACGAAATGGTCGCTTCGAATGCGCGAATGAATGAAGCCGGATGCGGATGATTTTCGGGTTCTTCGAATGCCTTCATTCGAAGCGCAGGATTCCGACCGGAAGAATTCGCGCGGCGGAATTTGCCGGCAGAAGCGTCGCGCAAACGCTGATTGCCAGCGCCGCCGCCGAAATCCACACTGCGTCAAGTCCGTTGGCATGGAAGGGCACGTAGGGAATCGCATAAACCTCCGGGTTCAGCGGTATCAACTGCCACCGGTTCGCAGTCCACGAGAATGCGTAGCCAACCGCAAGTCCGGCCGCCGTCCCAACGAGGCTCACAAATAGCCCCTGTAGAACGAAGATTTTTCGAATCTGCGCCTTCCGCGTTCCCATAGCCATCAGCACCGCGATGTCGCGCGCGCGATCGCTCACCGTCATGGTAAGCACCACCAGAATGTTCAGTCCCGCGACGAAAGTAATCAGACCAATGAAGAGCGCCGTCACCAGTTTTTCGAGACTCAGCGCGCGGAAGAGAGCCTTGTTTTCCTCCATCCACGTGGTCACCGTGAAGCCCTTCCCGGCGCGCGTCAGGATTTCCTGCGCAATACTCGGGGCCTCATCAAGGCGATCCACGCGGATTTCGAGAAGGCTCACGACATCGCCGATGCCTGCCATTTGTTGCGCAGCGACCAAATCCACAAACGCCCAATTTGCGTCGTAGTCGTAGAACCCCGTATCAAAAATGCCCGCCACACGAAACCGCCGCGAACGCGGTAGCATCCCAAATGGCGTTAGGCTGCCCTGCGGGCTCGTCAGCGTCACGTAATCTCCCACGGAAATTCCCGCATCCTCCGCCATCAACTTTCCAATTAGCAAGGCTGGTGCGCCGTCCGGCCCGGGAGCAAAATCCGGCGAGCCGGACGAGAGGTGCTTCAGCGCGCCACCGGCCTTGATTTCAAGCTCAGGGTCAACGCCTTTCAAAACGACCCCGCGTGCATGTGTTCCGAAGGAGAGGAGAACGGTGTTGTAAATGGCAGGCTCGACTGAGGCAATGCCGGGAACTTTGGCGAGTTCCGTCATCAGTTCCCGGTAATCGCGAATCCCCTCGGGACTTTTCGGCTTCAGATTCACATGTGCGGTAATGCCCAGCAGCCGGTCGCGAATCGTCTGCCGGAAGCCCGTATTCATGGCCAACGCGATCACCAACGTCATGACGCCCGCCGCTACTCCAATTACCGCTAGCAGCGTCACCAGCCGCAGGACCGCCGGCCGGTGTGGCGACCTCAAATACCGCAGCGCCACCAGCCATTCGAAATTCATTTGTCCTCGCCGCCCGCGTCGGCGTGCGCGCCTTCCGGCCGCAAAAGAGGAAACAGCATCACTTCACGGATAGCATGAGAGTCCGTCAACAGCATCACCAGGCGGTCGATGCCGATTCCTTCTCCCGCCGTCGGTGGCAGGCCGTGCGAAAGCGCCCGAATGTAATCCACGTCTACCTCTTTCGGAGCTTCGTGGCCTCCCTTCTCCACTTGCGCACGAAAACGCTTCTCCTGGTCGAGCGGATCATTCAATTCCGAAAATCCGTTGGCAATCTCCATGCCCGCAATGAAGAGCTCAAATCTCTCTGCGAGAGACGGATCGTCCGTGCGCCTCTTCGAGAGCGGCGAAATCTCAATCGGAAAATCGTAGATGAATGTTGGCTGGGTCAAGTGGGGTTCCGCAACCGCTTCGAATAGATCTCCCGTCAGTTCCCCGTCAGACAGATTATCCGCAGCGTCGATCGTGTCCCCTCCCGTCGATCGCGCCATTGCGTTGAATCTTTGGACCGCCGAGCGCGTTCCGCCCGGCCCGGCAAGTTCAGCGGCGCTTGGCGCAGGACCAGCGCTCGGTGGCCAGTATTTCGCGATGGCCTCGCGCATCGAAAGCCTCTCGTAGCGCGAAAAATCAAGCTCCTCGTCGCCGTACTTCACCCGCGTTGTCCCGCACACTTTTTGCGCAAGTCCGCGTATCAGTTCTTCGGTCAAATCCAGCAACTCGTGAAAATCGCTGTACGCCTGATAAAACTCGAGCATCGTGAATTCCGGCTGGTGAATCGCGTCGATCCCCTCGTTGCGAAAGTTCCGGTTGATTTCATAGACGCGGTTCAGGCCGCCGACCACCAGTCTCTTCAAATAGAGCTCCGGCGCGATGCGAAGGTAAAGATCGAGATCGAACGTATTATGGTGCGTCACAAAGGGCCGCGCTGTGGCCCCTCCCAAAATCGGGTGCATCATCGGCGTTTCCACTTCGATATAGCCGCGCTCATCGAAAAACCGGCGCAGCTCTCGGATGATTTGGGCCCGCCTCTCGAATATCTCTTGAGCGCGCTCGTTCACTATCAAATCGATGTACCGTCGCCGGTAGCGCTGCTCGACGTCCGCCAACCCGTGCCATTTTTCCGGCAGCGGCAGGAGCGCTTTGCTCAACAAGGCAAGCGACGTTACCCAGACCGTCAGTTCATTCGTCTTTGTGCGAAACAGGTGCCCCGCCACTCCCACAATATCCCCGAGATCGAGCAACTGGAGCAGCTTGAAGGCGTCTTCGCCCACTACGTCGAGTCGGATATAAATCTGCAGCCGCGCGCCGCCATCTTGAATATGTGCGAACGCCGCCTTACCATGCGGCCGGAGCGCGACGATTCTCCCCGCCACGCGCACTCCGATCTTCTCGCTTGCGAGTTGTTCAGTGGTTTTTTCGCCAAAGGAGTTCACCACCTCCCTCAGCGTATGGGTCCACTCGAATTTTTGGGGGTACGCCGGATGTCCCAACGCCTCGATTTCCCTCAATTTTTTCAGACGCTGTTGATACTGGTCGAGAGGTTCAAATTCCAACGAGATCTGTCCTTTCCTATCGGGAGCCCACAATCCAGGCGGACATTTGCGGCAAGCCGCGTCGCAGTATAACGAGCACCTTCCGGGAGCGTCAAGAAACCCTCCCCGGCAAATTCCGGTGTATAATGCGCCACTCATCAGGAGGCAGGCTTGTTCCTGAAACGGAAGCGCGGAGGCCCCTCCGGCCGACGGAGTGTGAAACAGGATTGGATTGCGGCACTCCCGCGCGAAAAAAGCGTCCTCTTTGATTCAATCGTCCGCCGCTGGGAATCCGAGTACGCCATGATGAGCATTGCCCTGGACGAGGCATTGTGCCTGCGCACCAGGTCCAATCTTGTGAATGCCCGCATGCAGGCCCTCGTTGCTTCCGATCTTCTTTCCCGCCTCGCCGGGATGCTGATCATCGCCTGCGAAGCGGTCAGCGACCGCGCCCGTTGTTTCCCCAATCTGCCGGTCGTCGAACCTTTGAAAGCAGATTTCTTCCGCGGGGAGACGGCGCAGAGTGCCGCCTCCTGGAATGGCCTGCTTCACCACGTTCTCTTCGGCGACCGTTCCCGCTTCTTCCACAAGCTCCGCATCCTCCGCGACACTGTGCAAAGGCTCTCCGACGAATTCCGCCAGACCGCAATGGACTTGACGGAAGGCTCGAGTACGGATCCCTCGCTTCTCTGGGACTCGCTCGATTCCCTTCACTACGATTTCAACACCTGCCTTCGGGAGTCCGAAGTGGTGTTGAAGGGCTTTCTGCATGCGATTCCGAACAACCAGATTGCCGCTTTCGCTGAGGCCATCAATAATCCTCCTCCCTCGAAGCGGATTCGTGTTCGCGCCACTCCCTCGCGCGTCTCGGCCTGAACGCTTCTCCCGGTTTTCGCCATATGAATCGCAGGGAATTTCCAAAGTACCGGTGCAGAGCGTGCGCATATGGACGTTTCCTCGTTTTGCGGCGAGAATAGATAGGTTTGGTTGCCCCTGATTCCGGCAGGCCGTCCAAGTTCCGTTTGTCCCGGCGTGCGTTATCTCCGGAAATAGGAAGGTTTTGTGCTAGGAACCGCAAGGACAACTCTTGGGATGTGCGACGCATCGCATGTGAAGATGCGTCTCGACGGCTAGCGTGGTCCGTTTGAGACGAATTGAGGGTGGCGAACTGCCGGAATCCGACGCCATCCGGATGGCCCAGCAGGGCGACGCAGCGGCCTTTGAGCGGCTATACCAGCTCCACAACCGCCGTGTCTACTCTCTGTGCCTGCGGATGGTGGGAAACACGGCGGAGGCGGAGGACCTGACGCAGGAAGCGTTCCTGCAGCTTTTCCGCAAGATCTCCACGTTTCGCGGCGAATCGGCTTTCTCCACCTGGCTGCATCGGCTGGCAGTTAATGTCGTGCTCATGCGCCTCCGAAAGAAATCGGCGGCCGAGACATCCCTCGAAGAGGTCACTGAGCCCGACGAGGAATCCGGCGGCCCGCGCAGAGATTTCGGCGGTCCCGATTTGCAGTTGACCGGGTCGATTGACCGGGTCAATCTCCAGCGGGCCGTCGAGCAGTTGCCTCCGGGCTATAAGGCGGTCTTTGTGCTTCACGACGTCCAGGGTTTCGAGCACAACGAAATTGCCGAGATCATGAACTGTTCGATCGGCAATTCCAAATCTCAATTGCACAAAGCCCGCATGAGGCTTCGCGAACTTCTTCAGGAAACCCTTCGCGATAAAGCCCGTGAAGATCGAAAGGCTGCCGGTGCTGCGTCCGGCGGTGAGGAATAATTTATGTCTCCCAGCCCTTGTGAAGAATTCTCCAAGCATCTTGAGTCGTGGCTTGAGGAATCGCACGACCCGGTGATGGAAGCCCACGTCCGTTCCTGCGCGCGCTGCAACGCTCTGGTCGAGGACCTCGGTGCGATTCGCGCGACGGCCTTCGAGTGGGCTTATCCGGAGGACGAGCCCTCGCCCAGCCTTTGGACTTCGCTGCGCGCGCAGTTGGAAGCCGAAGGCCTGATTCATGTGCAGACCACCAGTTGGTGGGACCGGCTCACGTCGTGGGTCCCCTCCTCGTCCCGTCCGGTGCTTGCGGGGGCCTATGTGGCCATTTTGGTCGCTGTCGCCTTTGCGATCTCCGGCCCTGGCGAATCGCGGCTCGATCGCCAGCTTTGGCTCCAGTCCGCCGAAAATACCTCCCAACCTTTGCAGCAGGATTTGGATCTCGCCGAGCAAGCAACGGTTTCCACTCTTCCGCAATCCAACTCACCCGTGACTGCTTCCTTGCAGAAGAATTTGGCTGTCGTTGACAACTACATCGTGTTGTGTGAAAAAAGTGTGCGCGACGATCCCCAAGACGAAGTGGCGCGCGAGTATCTTTTTGACGCGTATCAGCAGAAGGCGGATTTGCTTGCGGTCATGAGCGAACGTGGAGATTACGAGCAATGAGTGAACTCCAGTTTTTCCCAGCCAATTGGACCCGGAAGTCTTCGGTCGTCCTCGCTTCCAGTGTCTTTATTCTCGGTGTCCTTCCGGCGTCCGCTCATACTCTCGAAAAGCATTTCAAGGTTGGTCCGCAGCCCGTCGTCACCATCAATAACCCCGACGGCAAGATCGTGGTTCGTGCCTGGACGAAATCGGAAGTCATGGTGGTTGCCGATCACGTCGCCGACAAGGCGGAGGTTGACGCGCAACAGTCCGGCAATCGCGTGGACCTGATGACCCACGCGCTTTCTGAGCCCGCTTCTCCCGATGATTTGAAGGCCGATCTCGAAATCAGCGTTCCCGAAGATGCCGAGCTTCAAATTCATAACGACGCCGGAGAAGTAAACGTCCTCGACGTCCTGGGCGATATGACGGTCGAGACCATCGCTGCCGGTGTCGATGTAGAAGACGCCGCCGGATACCTCACGGTCAAGACCGTGGGCGGCTCGTTCCAGTGTGTGCGTTGCGCCGGCCGCGTGGAAGCCAGTTCCATCACCGGCAGCTTCCGCTTTCTCGATCTTCGCAGTTATCTGGTCCGCGCGCAGACTTCCAAGGGCGATATCTTCTTCACCGGCGAGTTTCTGCCGAATGGTGATTACAAGCTGAAGAACTACAGCGGCACAATCGAAGTCCACTTCAAGCCCGGCGATTCCTTTGACCTCAGCGCCACATCCGTCAAGGGCAAGGTCAACAACGAAGCAAAGCTCGTCCCGCCGGACCATCCCCAGCATTACATGCCCAAGTTCGGCAATGCGCTGTTCGGCACTTTCAACGCCGCCGGGCGCGCCCGCGTCGAACTCTCTTCCTTCGATGGTACAATCAACATCCTGAAGCAGAATTGATCGCGCCTTTTCCGAGTCGCGCTTCAGGACATTCATGAAAATCGATTCGCGCGCGTACCGCTTGGTGTGCCTTACGGGTTTCATGGGCGCCGGAAAATCTACCGTGGCCCGCCTCCTCGCGCGCCAGACCGGATGGGAACACATCGACCTCGACAAGCGCATCGTTGACGCCACCGGCAGCACGATCCCCGAGATTTTTTCGCGCAGCGGAGAGCCCGCCTTCCGCCGCATTGAGACGGAGCAACTGGCGCGCGTTCTCGGAGAGACCGCCGAGGCAGGGAAACGCCGCGTCTTGTCTCTCGGCGGCGGAACGACGGTCCAACCCCAGAATCGCGAACTCCTCCGCGAATACCAGGCGACTTCGATTTGGCTCGATTGCGACATTGATGAGCTTCTCCGCCGCTGCGCCCAAATCACCGACCGCCCGCTCTTTCGCGACGAAGCTGCATTCCGCGCTCTCTTCGAGCAGCGCCTCCCTGTCTACCGCCTGGCCGATTTTCGCGTCGAAAGTGGCGTCGAACCCGAACGCGTCGTCGAGCAGATACTCTTGCTCGGCATTTTCCCAAAGGTGACCGTATGACCTCCATCTCTCACGCGCGGCGGCGGCGCGCGCGCGGTCGATTTCTCGCGCCGTTTGTAGCCGCATTTTGCCTTTCTTCTCTCGTCTCACTTACTTCCCTCGGCCGTGAAAAATCAGAAAACGGTCTTGCCTCAGACAAAGGGAAGCTCCGCATCCTCGTCAACGGCATGCAGGCCGGCGAGGAGGAGTACGACATTTCGCAGGGCGGTGGCGGCTGGGTCGCGCATGGCAGTTCGCAGTTGCAGACCGCGCAGGGCACAGAGAAGGTCTCCGGTACGCTTTCCCTCCGCGACGACGGCACGCCGATCCACTATGAGTGGAACACGCAAGGAGCCAAGAGGGCTTCCTCCACCGTCGATTTCAACGGAACATCCGTGACCGCAGAGCTTCACCTCGAGGGTATGCGCCCGTATACCCAGCAATTCACCTTCAATTCCCCTCGCATTTTGGTTCTCGACAACAATCTCTATCATCAGTACGACATCGTCGCTCGCCTCTACAACTGGGAAAAGAAAGGCCCGCAGACGTTCTCCGTGCTTGTGCCGCAGGAGATGACCCCCGGCTCGATCACCGTCGACTCCGTCGGCAAGCAGGATTTCAACGGCAAAAACTGTGATGAATTGGTGGTGAAAACGGAAGACCTCATGGTCAACGTCTATGTCGATGGCCCGCGCCTCATCGGTATCGTCGTGCCTGCCTCCGCCGTGGAAATTCTTCGCGAATAGCTTCGTGAAAAAGAAAAAGCCTGGGCGCGCACCCAGGCTTTCTCCTTTCTATCAAAGAGATTGCTCTTCGCTTACATCTGTGCCCGCCGGATGATCTGCGAATTCGTTGCGGGCTGTGGCTTTTCCACTTCCACGGTCAGGTTCACAGGGCTGCCCTTTCGTACCACACCCAATTGCACGGCCTTTTGACTCGCGTTGCTCCGCAATTGCTCGCGCAAATCCCAGAGCGTTTTCACTTCCTTCCCGTTAACGCTTGTGATCACGTCGCCGGCCTTCAATCCGGCTTTCGCCGCCGGCGTTCCTTCATTGACGCTCCGCACCAGAATTCCGCTGTCTTGCGGCGCGTTGAAATAGGCGCCCAATTGCCCGCTCAAATCCTCCGCTTCAATTCCCAACCGCGGCGTCGTGCGGTCAAAGGCGTCTGGACCAAACGCAAAAAACCGGGCATCCGGGCCCGGCCCCGAAAGCCAGTACGAATTCCCCGTGTCCCGCATCGCTCCCCGAACGCTTCGCTCCTGCGCGGCCGCGCGGTCCCCCAACTGGACTGTCAGAGTTTGCAACGTACCATCTCGAGAAATCGTCATGCTCACGCTGCGTCCGGGCGGCGTTTCGCGCACCAGTCGCCGGAATTGCAGCGTTCCCTCCACCACCTGTCCGTCGTATTCTGTGATGACGTCGTCTTCCTTCAGGCCCGCTTTGGCCGCAGGGCCGTCGGGTTCCACTCCCTGCACCACCACGCCCTTGACCGTCTTTAATTTCAGGTCCTTTGCGTTCTGCGATGTCACTTCCTGGATTTCAATGCCCAGCCACCCGCTGTCGTCCTCATCCCCCATGACCATTTCCATCGGGGGCATGGCTTCCGCCTGGTTTTGGATCGCGACGGCCTGTTGCTCCGCTTGCGCGGCAAGCGCGTGCGCGCGTCCTCCGAGTTCCTCTGCCCGCGTTTCCAGCGCAGCTTTCTCGCTGGCAAACTCTTCGCTGAACGCTTTCAGCTTTGCGAGGTCCCCTTCGCTCATGAAGTTTCCATTCGCAATTTCGTCCTGCAGCCCCGCGAGATGCTCCTGCAGGCTCTGTTGCAAATTACGTGCGTCCAGTGCAATTTGTTCCGCAGAATCTTGCAAATCGGCCTGCTGCCCTGCGGAGGCTGATTTGCCTGAGCTTTTTGTCTGGGCGTTTGGCGTTGTCGCCTTCGTGGAGGGATTCTGAGTCTGAGCGTGCAAGTCCGTCGGGACTATGCCCGCCAGGAGGAGTCCGGCGCATAGGCACACGAGGGCACTGTATTTGGGCTTTCTCATTTGTCCATTCTCCTTCGCTCTTGAATTCGCCCCGTTAAACGCCTGGCCGCTGCAACACCAGTCGAATTCCGCCGTTCACTGTGCGGACGGAGATATTTCCTCCGCCCGTCCCCAGCTTGGCGAGAAATGTATGGGAGGCAGGGGTGCCGGCCGCCGACGTCATCGGCAGGTCGGACGTCAAGTCCCCGTTCATGCTCAGCACCTTCACGTTCGCGCGCCCATCCGATGGCAGCCCGAGCACCACCGAGCCGTTCACCGTCTCGATGTTCATCGGCCCGCCGTCCAGCAGTCGCCGCAATTCCAGATGAAGATCCCCGTTCGTGGTTTTCGCATTGAAGCGGCCCGAGCTGTTGAGCACTTCCACGTTTCCGTTCACCGACCGCAAATCTCCGGAGCCTTCTACTCCGCGGACCAGCACGCTTCCATTCACTGTCTCGACGCTGCCGAGAAGCACTCGGTACGGAACATGCACCCGGTACTCCACGGCGACGTCCGCCCCCTGCCCTTTTGGATAGCGCGTGTGCACTGCGACCTGCCCCGGCCCGCTGTCGACTTCGATTTTCACCTGATCAACACTTTGATCGTCGGTCTCGCTCGATTTCACGGCGCTCACTTCCACCTCATCGCGGTCCCATCCCTCCACCCGCACCGATCCGTTCACATTTTCGAGCAGAAAGCTCCCGCCCGGATTCAGCGGCACGATTTTGTGGAACATCTCGTTCGTCGCACCGAACGAAGCTGGCGCAAGCACTAGCATGGATGCCGCTAACGCCGCGGCGCCTGCCATTCCAAGAGCCGCAAACCATGAGCCCCTTGTCCCCACGCTGGATTCACTCTTCATCGCACCCCCTCGATGGGCAATCCATCTTGCTCAATCGTTCTGCTTTCCCAGGCACCCGGTTGCCCTTGACCACTCCGAACTTGTTTCACCCCGTGGCGCAAAGCCGCATGCGACGATTGCGCTTTCAAAGGCTCACTTCGTCGAACTGTCCGGATCATCCGGCTGAAACTGCTCGAACTGCTGAATCTGCAATTGCAGCTTCTGTTCCAGTTGCTGCATTTGCTGCTTGTAAATCTGCATCTGCTTTGAAGAATCGCTGGCGATTAGGCGGATATTTCCCGCCACGGTGCGCAGGCGCAGCATTTCGCCGCCGCCGTTGAGCGCGCCTTCCGCCCGCACCATCTGTGCTCCGTTGCCCGTGTCGCCGTAATTCACCTTGATCGGGAGGGCCGGATCGACAATCAGCCGGTGCCTCTCGCCCAATTGAATCTCCGCGTCAATCGTGGCCGATAGTTCCGTCGGCAGATACACCACGATGTCTCCATCCTTCGATTGCAAATCGCACGTATGCCGTGCGCTCGCGGGCCTCACGATCCACGCTGTGATCCCCCCGGCTTCCGTCCACGCTTTCACCGAATTGTCCACTCGTGTCAGGTAAATACTGCCATTTCCCGTTTGCAGGTTCGTCGGGCCCGTCAGGTGAACCACGCGGATGCCACCGCCGCCCGTCTTTGCGCGCACCAGCCCTTGCGCTTCGCCCACATCAATCTGCCCGCCCTGTGTCTCGGCGATCAATTCTCCCCCGGCGTGCTCCACGGTCACGTTTCCCCCGCCGGTATCGAGCCGCGCCGTTCCGCCCACAGACGCCACGCGAATGTGCCCGCCGTTTGTGTGCAGCCACGCGCTTCCAGAAACATCTCCTGCGGTGATGTGCCCGCCGCCCGTTTCTGCCACCAATTCGCCACCTACGTTCTTCACGGAAATGTGCCCGCCATCCGTATGCAGATGGGCCGATCCGGAAATGTTGCCGGTAATCAAATTTCCACCCGCAGTGTTCAGCGACACGCGCCCGTGCACGTCATCCACCTGGATGCTTCCGCCGCCGGTTGTGATGTCCAGGTCGATATCCTGCGGCACGCTCAACTCGAGGGTCACCCAGAGCCGCCCTCCAGGCCTCTGCCTTCCCGCGTCTCCGTGCAGGCGGATTTCGTCGCGCGATTGCGCTTGCGTGATATGAAATTGGTCGAGCAGTTGCTTTGCGTCTTGTTGCACCGCATCTGCTTCCAGGTGCACTCGATAATCTATTTCTCCCGAGTCTTGCGTGTGAACGATCACGTTGCCGAGGTCCGTCGTCAGTTGCAACGTTTCGCCGTCATGCGCCGGCACGCTCCCAGAGAAGTCCGAAGTCATGCGCGAGAGCCGCCTGTCGTGATCGCGGTTCGCCGCGAACACCAGTCCTGCGCATGCGAAAAGAAGTAGGGAGGCAGTTGCCGTGGCGGGGAAATTTCCGTGGGACCAGAATTTGCTGAAAGGATGTATCGGCGCTTCTTGTTGCGTCTGCGCCCGTTCCATCCGTCTCCCGCGCATGATCAGAATTTCTCGCGCGGCCCGAGATCGCGGATCGCCGCCGCGCTCTGCAGCCGGATGTACGTGTTCGGATCTTTCTGCATGCGGTCGCGAAGCACCGCCAGCATGTGATCGTCGGAGGAAACCTGGCCTTTCGCTGCCATCTCGCGCAGAGCGTTGATCGCCTCCACGCGCACGCCGGGATTCTGGTCGTCCACCAGCGCATCGAGCAATGTCTGCCGCACCAGATCCTGCGGCTCGGCGCCATTCAGGGCTTCAAGCGCCTTCAGCCGCACCGCCGCATTCGGATCGCTGTGCACCGCGTGGCACAATCCCGACCTCACATCCGGATCGTTGTTCCTCACGCGCAGCAAATCCACCGCATCCAGCCGCGCATCCGGGTCGGAGCTTTGTCCGTTCGCCAGAATGTGCAGCAGCACGCGCTTGATGTTGTCGTTGTCGACCGTTCCTTGTAGCGGCTCCTGCGACTTCAGTTGCAGTTCCACTTGAGGAGGTTCGTCGCCATCCGACGGAATCACGCGAATCCCCGCCACATCCGCCGTATGCAGATCCAGGTCCCGCGCCGGCGAATCTGTAGTCGAAGTCAATCCCGCATTCGTCGCGCCGCTAATCACCGGCTGTGTGAATCCGCCGCTTGCAACGCTTCCTGCATCGCCATTGTTTGTCCCGTGACGCAGCGCCGCGATTCTCGGCCCCACCATTCCCACGCCGAATCCCAGCATCAGCAGCAGCGCCGCGCTCCACGCCGGCTGAGGATTCAGCCAATTCTCAGGCAGAATTCTTCCCAGCGCTCGTCCGAGCCAGCCGCGTTCTTCTTCGCGGTCAAGTGCATCCACCAATCCGTTCCGGCAGCTCGCCAGCAAAACGCTGTCCGGCTCTTGCCGCCTCTCCGCAAATGCCGCGAGCATCTGGTTTTGCTCGGCCCACTCCGCCGCGCATTCCGCGCACTTCGCCAGGTGCTCTCTTACGCGCCCGCGCTCGTTTTCTTCGAGCTCGCCGGCCGCGTATAGCACCAGCAGCGGGCCAAACTCCTCGCAGGCTCCGCCGCTCTCCATTTTTTTCGGGTAAGACTCCATCCGCTCCACCTTCGGAGTTTCTTTCCGCCGCCTCAACGAACAGGACCGAGCGATGCTCGCAATTTTCTCGTCGCTCGAAACAGCGAGTTCTTTACTGTCTCTTCGGAAGTTCCCAACATGTCGCCGATCGCCCGCAACCGCAAGCCTTCATAGTGCTTCATCTCGAACACCAGCCGCTCTCTCGGTGAAAGCTTCAACAAAGCCTTCTCAATATGCTGCCCCAGTTCCTGCCCAAGCAAGCTCTTTTCGGGATTCGCACCTGGCCTCGATTCCGCTTGCCGGTCGAAGAAATCTCGTGTCATTCCTTCTGAGTCCTCTATCGCCGGCGCCTGATCTTCTCTCCGGCTCGAGCGCCGCCGCAAATGATCGAGCGCCACGTTCGTCACAATCCGGTAAAGCCAGGTATAGAAACTGCATTCAAACCGGAACCGGTACATGTTTCGGTAAACGCGCAAAAAGCTTTCCTGATACACATCCCGCGCGTCTTCCGGCCGGTGAACCAGGTTCAATGCCAGGCGCAGCACCTCGCGGTCGTACCGCCGCACCAACTCCTCGAAAGCCACGCGGTCTCCTGCCTGCACCTTTCGGACGAGCCCATGCTCCTCCGCCGCCTTCAACGCTGCCTGGCTCGCCTCTCTTTCGAGAGCGACGCTCATCCCCATTGTGTCTCTCGGTGCCGGGACCTTTTCGTCCTGTCCCTCTTGGGGCAGGAATCCTCCGCATTTCCCAGCGTTTAGCCTTTCTGCGGCCTTCAAGGGGATAGACGGCTCGGGCGGGTGCTGGTGAGCACCCTCGAACGTCCATTTCCCACTATCGGACATCTGCGGCAAGACCGCCCTCCTTATCTCGATGCATACTTCCCATATCTCATTGTATTAAATGGCCTTAGCAAAGTCTCACACGAACTTCCTGCTCGTCCGTGCGTACACTCCAATTACGAGTTTTCCACAAGATAGTTTCAATGCAAGGAAGGAACCAACTACAGGCTAGAACCGAGCCGGATTAGTCCGTAGACCGCTGCGCATACCGCGAAATCAACCAAAGTTCCCCAGTCCACTGAGAAATTCGTGTGCCGCAGCGCGTCCGGCAGGTGTGGGGACAGCGAGAAGTAATAAATCGCGTTACCAATCAGAATTGCAGCCAGATATTCCAGCCAGCGCCGCAGCGTCACTCCCAGGAATTTTCGCGACATCTTCCCGGTAACGCGCGTCATTTCCGACATAGCCACACTATAGGTCATTGCCCCGCCATGCGACAATGCACATGATGGTCCCTCCAGTCTTCCCCTCGCTCGCCCCTTTTGCTTCGATGGCATAAAGAGATATAAACACATCTGGCGATGCACATATTCCCGGTTCCCGCACTCGCCTCTTTCGCTCCGTCCATGACCGTCTCTCTTTCCAGCCCGGTAAAATACCTTCGCGGTGTCGGCCCGCAGCGCTCCCTGCTTCTCGAGGAGCGCGGCATTTCGACCGTCGCCGACCTGCTCGCCTATCTCCCTTTCCGCTACGAGGACCGCATCCGTTTCACTCCCATCGCCGACGCCCAACCCGGGCAGACCTACACCATCCTTGCCGAAGTTGCACCCGGCGGCGGCAGCACCGTCCGTTTTCGCGGTCGCAGCGCCATCTTTCACGTCAAATTGCAGGATGCTTCCGGCTCCCTGCACGCCCGCTTTTTTCACGGCAGTTATCTCGAAGGACGGCTCAAGGAGGGCCAGCGTCTTGTCGTCCACGGCAAGATCGACGTCGATCCCTATCGCCCCGCGCGCCTCGAAATGGTCAATCCGCAGATAGAATTGATCGGCGGCGACGACGCTCCCGCCGATTCCACCGAAGTCGGGCGAATCATTCCTGTCTACGAAGCCGTCGGAAAAATCAGCTCGCGCATGTTCCGCCGCATTCTCTACGGCGTGCTCATGAATCTCGACCCCAGCATTCCTGATCCGATTCCTCCAGAAATCCGCGAGCGCTACCGCTTCCCCTCCCGCCGCGACGCTCTTCTCGCCGTCCACTTTCCCGCAAAGGACGAAAATCTCGATCTGCTCAACAGCTTTCGCAGCCCTGCGCAAATCCGCCTGATCTTCGAAGAATTTTTCTATTATCAGCTCGCGCTCGCCCTCCGCCGTCTTCGCGAACACCGCCGCCGCGGTATCGCTTTGCAGGTCCGCGAGCCGAAAATTCGCGAGGCCCTCAAGCGCATCCTTCCCTTCAAACCGACTGCCGCGCAAAAGCGCGTCCTCGCCGAAATCGCCTCCGATCTCGAACGTCCCTATCCGATGAATCGCCTTCTCGAAGGCGACGTCGGCAGCGGCAAAACCATCGTGGCATTCGAAGCCGCCACGATTGCCATCGAAAATGGCTGCCAGGTCGCTCTCATGGCGCCCACGGAAATTCTCGCCGCGCAGCATTTTCTTTCGGCACGCCGCATTTTTCAGACCGTGGGCTATTCCGCAGAGCTGCTCGTCAGCGGCCAGAAGCGCGCCGAGCGCGAGCGATCCCTTGAACGCATCGCCAGCGGCGAAACACAACTCGTTGTCGGCACGCACGCTCTCATCGAGAATCCCGTCGCTTTTCATCGCCTGGGTCTCGTCATCATCGACGAGCAGCACCGCTTCGGCGTTCTTCAGCGCAAGCGGCTCATCGAAAAAGGCGAATTCCCCCACGTTCTCGTTATGACCGCCACGCCGATTCCCCGCACTCTCGCGCTCACGCTCTACGGCGATCTCGATCTTTCCGTCATCGACGAAATGCCGCCCGGCCGCACTCCCATCGAAACGCGCTGGACTCCGGATTCCCAGCTCGCGGGTGTCTGGCAGTTTCTGAAGCGCGAAATTTCGCACGGACGCCAGGCCTATGTGATTTATCCGGTCGTCGAAGAATCGAAGCAGGAGTTGAAAGCCGCCACTGCCGAATTCGAGCGCCTCTCGCGCGAAGTTTTTCCGGACCTGCGCCTGGGCCTTCTCCATGGCCGCTTGAAAAACGAAGAAAAGGAAACCGTGATGGAAAGTTTCCGCCGCAAGGAAACCCACATTCTCGTCGCCACCACGGTTGTCGAAGTCGGTGTCGATGTTCCCAACGCCACCGTCATGGTCATCGAGCACGCCGACCGCTTCGGCCTCGCGCAGCTCCATCAGCTTCGCGGACGCATCGGCCGCGGCCTGGAAAAATCCTACTGTATCCTCGTCGCCCCGAAATCTATTAAGGGCGAAGCGAAGGAGCGCCTTGAAACGATGGTCGCCACCTCCAACGGCTTCGAAATCGCCGAGCGCGATCTGAAGCTCCGCGGCCCCGGAGAATTTTTTGGCACGCGTCAGCATGGCGACGCTGCGTTTTCCGCCGCCCAGCCGCTCCGCGATCACGAGTTGCTCGAGCTTGCCCGGCGTGAAGCCTTCGCTCTCGCCGAAGACCCTGCACGCGCCGATCAAGTCATCGCCCAGCTCGAATCGCTCAGCCCCTCCTGGCGCGCGCGCTATCAACTCGCCGCCGTGGGCTGAAATTGGCGCGGCTCCAAGCTCGCTTTCGGAGGCCGGGGCCTGTCTGCCGACAGGGAGGCTTTAGCTGCAGCGCAACGCACGCGGCGCAGTCGCCAACCCCGCTTGCACGCACCAAGTCCCGGCGAATGCGATAAGCTCTAGCCATGCGCGTCATCGCTGGAAAATTTCGCAGCCGTCGCCTCAAGGGCCCGAAATCCCTTCGCCTTCGCCCCACGAGCGACCGTCTTCGCGAAACTCTCTTCAATATCATCGGCCCTGCCGTCGATGGTTCTCTCTTCGTCGACCTCTTCGCTGGCACCGGCGCCATCGGCATCGAAGCTCTCAGCCGCGGCGCTCGCGAAGTCTTCTTCGCTGAATCTCATGCCGCATCCGCAAACCTAATCCGCGAAAATCTCACTGCTCTGGACGTTCGCGAAGGTGCGCTTGTCATGGAGCATGACGCCCTCCGCGCTCTTGAAAATCTCGCCTCGCGTCACCTGCTAGCCGATTTCATCTTTCTCGATCCGCCTTACGCCGAAAGCGATGAGCATCTTCGCATCCTCGAATTTCTCGACTCTTCGCACCTCGTCGCCCCCTACGGCCTCGTCATCGTCGAGCACCACGGCAAGACCGCTCTTCCCGAACGCCTCGATCGCCTCGAACGCGTCCGCCTCCTCGAGCAAGGCGACGCTTCGCTCAGCTTTTATCGCCTGGCAGCCGCCGCTTGACGGCCGGCATCCCACCCCAAGGTATAATGGTCGAACCCATGCCGCCTGTTGCCGCACCTGAGCCTCGCTCGGAGCCCGCTTTCGAGCTCCCCGTACACGCTCGTCTGCCGCGCCTCGATCTGGCTGTCGATTGGGGCTCTCCCTGGGACGAATTTCGTTCGAGCATTCACGATTTCTTCCGCGGCGCGCCCGCTCCCAAATATGAAGACCTTCCTGCCGATTCCGACCTGCGCGTCGATTGGGTTCGCGACAAATTCTCCGTCCGCTCCTTTATCGCCGCTTGCCTCTGGCACGTAGCCGCCGTTGGTCTTCTCCTGTTGCCCATTTGGGGATTTCTTCCGAAGCCGGATCAGACTCTTCCGACTCCTCACATCGAACTCACCTACATTCCACCCGATGCCGACCTTCCAAAAATTTCACTCCCTCTGCCTCGCGAAAAGTCCAAACCTGCCTCCACAGATTCGAAGCCCGTTGCCTCGCGTGGCGCCGATACGTTCCACCCGCGTCAGACGATCCTTTCCGAGCCCGTGCGCGTCACCCATCCGCGCCAGACGCTGATCCAGCCTGCTGCTCCGATGACCCCTCCGAAAATCGACGTGCCGCTTCCCAACATTGTCCAGTGGTCTGATTCTCCCGCTCCCCCCAAGCCGCGTCTTCATTTCACGCCCTCTGTTTCCGCGCCTCAAATGAGGCATCGCATCGTTCGCAACCTCGATGCTCCCGAAATTCCCAACAGCCCGCAAACTCCCGGCGAGCTGAATATCGCGCCGGCGCCAGTGATCAATCCCGCTCCTCGCTTGGCCCTCGCACCGATGGCTGCTGCCAAAGCCTCCGAGCGCCGCGCGGAAAAAAATCTCGCCGCGCCCGCAGCTCCGGAAATTTCTGCAGACGCTTCTTCCAATTCCGACCTGCCTTCTATCGTCGCTTTGTCCGCATCTCCCGCTCCTCCGGCCCCGGTTGTCGAAGTCCCGCGCGGAAATCTTGCCGCGCGCATTTCCGCATCGCCGGAAGGCGGTCACTCGGGGTCGCCAGGCGGCAATCCTTCCGCGCCGCCTTCTCGCGGAAATTCTTCGGGGCACGGCGCGGAGGGAAATTCCGATATAGGAGGAGGCGGAGGAAGAAATGCGAATCTCCCCGCAGCCGTCAGCATAAGCGGGGCAAGCGGCCACGGCACCGGAGGAGGCATTGCACCGTCTCACAGCGGTTTGATCCTTCGTCCCATGGGAGGAATTGCGGAACGACCCGAGCCTGCCACTCCGAAAGGGCCCGCCGACATTGCTCATCTCAACCCCAGCATGGCTCCCGAAACTTTGCTCTCTGGCAAGCAGATCTATACGCTGCATGTCGATCTGCCCAATTTCACGAGCATCAGCGGAAGCTGGATCATCCATTTCGCTCAGCTCGACGAGAATCAACCGATCTATCGTTCGCAACCACCGCTCGCAGTTCCCGAGCCGATCCTCAAAGTCGATCCGGAGTATCCGCCCGACGCCATCAAAAAACATATCGATGGCGAAGTCGTCCTCTACGCAATCATTCGCAAGGACGGCACGGTGAGCGACATTCAGTTCGTAAGGAGAGTTGACCCGGAGGTGGATTCAAAAGCAGCCGAGGCGTTCGCCAAGTGGAAATTCAGGCCGGGCTCGCGCAGCGGCGTTCCCGTCGAAATCGAAGCCATCGTCCACATCCCGTTCTTCTATCGCAAACCCGACGAGTAGAGGCTATCTGGCTTTTTGAAATTCTCGTTTTCCTGCCATCGCACAACGGGCTTTCTTCCCGCAGCTCTGAGCGCCGAAGGCGCGACACATCGGAAGGCGTTTCTAGCAGGATTTTTCCCTTCTTCTTTTCCTGCTTCCTTGCCTCTTCCCCTCACACCACCGAAAGCACCTTCACCAGTTTGTTTACGTCCTCGGATGTGTTGTGAAGAAACGGCGCGATTCGCAGCGCGCCCTCGCGCAGGCTCACAATCACTCCCGCCTCGCGCAATTTCTGATACAGCGCCCGGTTCTCTTCCGCTTTTCGTGCGGAAATGCAGACAAACGGCCCGCGCCGCTCCTTCTCAAGCGGCGACACCAGGCCACACCGGTCACGTGGCAGCCGCTCCACCACTTCCTGCACCAGTTCTTCTCTGTGCTGCGAGATCGCGTCGATTCCGATCTGCAGCAGAAAATCGAGTGCGGCGTCCCACGCCATCAGTTGGGTGAAGCTTGCTGTTTCCGCCGTATCCCACCGGCGCGCTCCCGGCGTGAGCCTCATTCCTTCCATCGGCAGCGTGTCGAATTTTCGCGAGCCTTCCACAGCCATCCAGTACGCCGCTCCGA
This sequence comes from Candidatus Acidiferrum sp., assembly GCA_035524135.1. Classification (GTDB taxonomy): domain Bacteria; phylum Acidobacteriota; class Terriglobia; order Acidiferrales; family UBA7541; genus Palsa-295. The sequence continues at coordinate 65,456 of DATKPM010000087.1, forward strand.
GTGACAATTGCTCGATGCGTTCGCGCTTCACCCAGAAATATCCCGTTCCGTACGGTCCGAGCAGCCATTTGTATCCGCTGCCCACCGCAAAATCGGCTCCCGTCTCGCGAATCGACGCGGGAATCGCTCCCGCCGCCTGTGTAATGTCGAGCAGCAGCAGCGCTCCCGCGGCGTGGCATTTCTCTGCCAGCCGCGCCGCGTCGAGCCGCACACCATTGTCGAATCGCACCAGGCTCGCGGACACCAGTCGCGTTCGCGGCCCGATCTGCTCGATGTAATCCTCGGCGGTGGTGAATTTCCCGCGCGGCGAAATCACCTTCACGCGCAAGACTCCGGCTCTTTCGTAAGGCAGCCATGTGGCAAAGTGCGCCGGAAATTCTCTCTGCGCCACGATCACTTCGTCGCCAGACTGGAAATTCATGCCTGCCGCCACGTGGCACATGCCGGCGCTCGCCCCCGTCGTCACCGCGATTTCATCCGCATTTGCGCCGATCATCCTCGCCGTTTTTTCGCGGATGCGGTCCGGCAAATCGAAATACATATCCTCCGGCAGCGTGTGTGGCAGTTTTTTCCACTCCATGCCCGCTTGCGCCGCCTTCGCGGAAACGCGCAGCATCGGCCCTTGATTCGCCGAGTTCAGATACGCGACGCCTTCAAAATCAAAAAATTCCTTCCGGTAATCGCCGCCCACGTTTGTATCCTCGATTGGATCGAATTGAAAAAATCTTGCGAAGGAAAAATCTAAAAGTGCGCGCGCAATTCGCGGAAGCTCGTCAGGATTAGCAGCTTTCCATTTCCGCTTTCGAGTTCCGCTTTTTCCAGTTCCCACGTCGCCGAATGCGGAATAAAAACGGCGTTCAATCCCGCCTGCAATGCGGGATTGATGTCGCTGCGCGGGCTATTGCCTACCATCCATCCGTGCGTCTTCACAATCTTGAACTGTTCCACCATGCGGTCGTAAGTGGATGATTCTTTTTCCAGAACGATTTCGATGTGATCGAAATACGATTGCAGCCCGGAGCGCTCCACCTTTGCCGCCTGTTCCGCCTGCTCGCCCTTGGTCAGCAAAATCAGACGGTGATGTTTCGAAAGGTACGCAAGCGTCTCCGGCACGCCGTCCAGGATGTGCGGCGGCGTCGATTCGAGTTCCGTCACCAGCCGTTCGATCTCCTGCATCAGCTCCCGCTTCGCCGCATTCCCCGCCAGCTTCATGTACGTCTCTTCGAGCGAGCGGCGGAAGCTCTTCACGCCGTAGCCGTGCTGGCGGATATTGCGCCGTTCCGTTTCGTTCAGAATGTGGCGGATATATTCACGCGTGTAACCGAGATGTTCGAGCTGGCCGATGAAATGTTCGATCGACTTCTCGAAGAAGATGTTGTTCTCCCAGAGCGTGTCGTCGGCATCGATCAGCAGCGTGTTTCGCGCCATTTCTTGATTGTCCTCATTTGCGAAAACAAATTTCGTCTCGCCGCGTGTTCACGAGGCTTTGCGCGCGCCCGCCACGAGCTGCTCCAGAATTGCACGCGCCGCCTTCTGCAGCTCGCCGAACTTCGTCAGATATTCCTGGAACTCGCGGTTCAGTTCGATTGCCGTCTGCGCTTCGAGTTTGTTGCGCAGAATCATATCGCGCAAATGAACGGGATGAGGCAGCACGGCGTCGTCGCGTAATTCTTCGAGCGCGGTCACCGGTTCGTAGTGATACATGTTCCCCTCCGCTGGGGCGGACCCAAACTCATTCTACATTTTTTCGCGGAGCGCGTCAGGCGGCAGCGGGAGGCAAAAATTCGTAGCGTTCGATCCGCGCGGCGATTCCCCGCCGGCCGTTCTGAGGCTCGACGCGAAGCACGCGGGCGTAGCAGCGGATGTGAACGTCACCGGCCAGCGTGATTTGCTGCGGCAGCGTCAGCACGAACTCGATCGGGCTTCCATTCTCGACGGGCGCCTCAATCAAAAAGTACAGCCCGCGAAAACTCACGTCGCGGGTTTCTCCGCCTTTTTCCGTCACTCCGGAATCTCCGGAAAAACGCACTTTCAACGGCAGAGTCATGGAAAAGCGCCGAGCGGCGCGGCGTTCGATCGACCCGTCCATGCACCCTCCTGTGAGTCCGTCTGTTGACCGAAACCTACACTGCTTCCCGTTGCGGCGCAATCTCTTTTCCCGGCGCGCTTCGCCGGTTTTTCGCCGCTCTTTGTTGACCTAGCTCTCCGGCGCAGCTAGGATGATGCGCCATGGGTTCCCCGGGCCTCCTGGACGAAAGACGAAAACATCCCCGCGCGCAACTCCGGATTCCCGTCCGCATTCGCTGGCGCGGCCCGATGGGAATGCGCCTCGAAGTGGCGCGAGCTGTGGACGTGTGCCGCAACGGGCTTCTCGTCGAGCGTAGCGCGCCGTGCGAAGTTCGTTCGCAGGTGTGGGTGGTGAGTCCTTTTGATCCCCGCGCGGGGATGCAGCCGGAAACGCCGGGGCGCATCGCGCGTGTTGAACGCCTCAACTGCGGGCCGTGGCGTGTGGGCATCGCCTTCGATCCCACGGCGTCGAGCGCGAACCGGCCCGACGGACTCGAGCGGCGCCGCCATCCGCGTGTTGCGTTTGCATTGCCGGTTTTCGTGCGCCCCTGCGATTCGCCCTGGCCTGAGGAATCGATGACCAAAAACATCTCCGCGGGCGGCGCCATGTTTTGCACCGCGCGCATTTTTGCGCGCGGTGATTCCTTGCTGGCCAGGATCCCCTGGGGAGACTGGGAGCGCGAAAGCGAGCTGCAAGGCCGAGTGGTGCGCGTCGAGCCGCACGAAATTCTTCCCGGCCCTTCGCCTCTCTCCGATCCCGATTTGCGCACGAGCGCCATGCTCACCACCGTCGCCGTGCAGTGGATCCGCCAGCCGAAGCGGTAGCGGCGCAAACGGAAGCCCGCCTTGCGCTCACCACTCCATTCGCTACACTGAATCCTTCGAACATGGCCGACATTTATCACCGCAGTTTCTTCCTCGACGGGCCTGCGGGGCGCCTCGAAGCACTGCTTTGGACAGTCGCCGATGCTTCTCCGAAAATGGCTGCGGTTGTCTGCCATCCACACCCGCTGTTTGGCGGGACCATGCACAACAAGGTCGTCTACCAGGCGGCGAAGACGCTTCAGCGCTGCGGCCTTCCGGTGCTGCGCTTCAATTTTCGAGGCGTGGGATTGAGCGAAGGAACGCACGATCGCGGGCGCGGCGAACAAGGAGACGTCGCCGCGGCGCTCGATTTCCTGGCGCGCGAATATGCGTCGATTCCTCTGCTGCTGGCGGGATTCAGCTTCGGCTCGCGCGTGGGACTGCGCGTGGGCTGCGCAGATGCGCGCGTGGCCGGCGTGATCGGACTTGGAATCCCGGTGGATGGCTCGAATTTCACTTACCTGCAAACGTGCGGCAAGCCGAAGCTCTTTGTGCAAGGCGGAAACGATCAATTCGGTTCGCGTGCGAACGTCGAAGCGGTATTCGCGACCTTGCCGGAACCGAAGAAACTTGTCTTCGTCGACGGCGTGGACCATTTTTTCGCAGGCCGGCTCGAAAAAGCAGGTGAAGCAATCGCGGCCTGGGTTGCCGAGCATTTTCCGCAGGCTGTCTCCTGCCCTTCCTCTGAATAAATTGTTTCAGGCGTGCGACTGAAATAATTTCAAAAACTGATCGCGCGGAGCCGGCTCGACAGCGACGAGCGACTGATTGGCTTCCACGTGGCGCGATTGGCTCATTCCCGCGAGCGCCGTGGTGACGCCTGGCGCGGAACGGGCGAATTGGAGAGCAAGAGCCGCGTCATTGGAAAGCCCGAGCGCGTCACGCATATACGCAGGCAGGTTGCGCGTCAATTGCCCTTGCAGCAAAGGAGCGCTCGTCAGAAGCGTGACGCCCTCCGCGCGAGCCGCCTGCACCATTGCCATCGTCTTTCCGCCGACGATTTGGTTCGCTCGGGTCAACGCCTCCGGCATCGCCAGATTGAATGGCAACTGCACGAAGCGGAAATGATGGCCCGCTCCGCCTGCCTCGCGTGCAGTCTCCCCCATCTTTTCGAGCGAAAGAAAACCGGGCGAGCCGGGATCCTCGCGAAAAGCGTTCCAAGTGGCCAGGCCGTAGGCGGCGATTTTTCCATCGCGCACGGCCGACTCGAGAAACTCAAACGCGGCGCCGATGCGCCTCTGAAATTCGTCCTTCGCGACTTCGCCGACCTGCGTCTCGGGATTGTGCAGGTAGAAAACGTCTATGGTTTCGACGCCGAGATTTTCGCGGCTGCGGTCCAATTGGTCCGCAAGATAGGACGGCGACATGCAGTGACAGCCGGCGGCAATATCGTCCGCGCGAAGCACGCCGCGCTCGACGTATTCGCGCTGAAAATACTCTTCAGGATCGGCGGGCATCTCGCCATCGGGCGAAAGAAATCCGGCCTTGGTGCAGACGACGATTTCCTCGCGAGAAAATCCTCCGGCAACCAGAGCGCGAAGCGCGGCGCCCGCCGAACGCTCGCTGCGCTGATGGCGGTAATTGATGGCGGAATCGATGACGTTGAAACCGCCGCGCACGGCGGCGGCAATCGATTGCGCGTAGGCGCGGTCGGTGGCTTCATCGGGTTCGCCGAGATAGGTGCCGATTCCAATCGAGGAGAAGACGAGCCCGCCGGGAATTTCGCGGAAATGCCCGGCAGCGGCGCGACCGTGGAAGCGGGCGGCGTAGCGAAGAGTTCCCTGCGGAGTCGCGCGTCCTTTGAGTTTCTCCTCGTGCCCGAGCGGCGTGGTCATGATGTCCTTTCGCGTGGCGCAGCGGGAAAACCCGGCGAAGTATACCAGAGGCTCTTTGGCACGTTGCCAGCGGTTCGCCGGGTCATGACATCTTCTCCGCCGGAATTTCTTCGCCGGCGCGCGGTCCGACGGTGTGTGTAGCAGAGATAAGGCCGCGCGCTTCGAAACGAAGTCCCGGCCAGACCTTCAGGAAAAAGATTCCGCCGATGATGGCCACCGCGCCGCCGATCGTAACCGTCCAAGGCGCACCGATGTGCTCCGCCATGAACCCGGCAAAAAGCGCGCCCATTGGCGCCATGCCCATGAACATCATCGTGTAGGCCGCCAACGCGCGGCCGCGCAAATTATCGGGCACCATCGTCTGAATCAGAGTGTTGCAACTGGCCATCTGGAGCATGACGCCATATCCGGCGGGGACAAGGAGCGCGCAGGAAAGCCAGAAATAGCGGGAAAGAGAAAACAACAGAAGGCTCAGGCCAAATCCGATGGCGGCGTACCCGACGAGGCGGCCCAGACCCTTGACACCGGAGCGAAGCGTGAGCGTCAAAGCGCCCAGCAGAGCGCCCACACCCGCGGAGCCCATCAGCAATCCCAGGCCGAGAGCGCCGCCGTGGAGAATGTCGCCGGCAAAGATCGGCATGAGAACCGAATACGGAATGGCAACGAAACTGACGAGGCCGATGAGCAGGAGAAGAGCGCGAATCGGCCTCGCGCGAAAGACGAAGCGGAAGCCTTCTGCAATGTGCTCGAAAGGCGAGGTCTCGATCACCATGCGCTGGCGGGGGCCAAGCTTCATCATCAGCAGGCCGGTGATGACCGCGATGTAGCTGACCGCATTGGCGAAGAAGCACCAGCCTTCGCCGACGCCCGCCACGATGATTCCGGCAATCGACGGGCCGATGACACGCGCGCCATTGAACATCGACGAGTTGAGAGCAATGGCGTTCATCAAGTCCTCGCGGCCCACCATTTCGACGAGAAACGACTGGCGCGCGGGAATGTCGAAACCATTGACGATGCCCATCAGCGCGGCAAGGACGATGACTTCCCAAACTTTTACGCGACCAGAAAGAGTGAGTCCGGCCAAGGTGAACGCAATCACCATGGAAGAGGCTTGCGTGGCGATGACGATTTTGTGGCGGCTGAAACGGTCTGCCACCATTCCGCCAATCGGCGCCATCAGGAAAACGGGAATCTGCCCGGCAAACGCGACAGTGCCGAGCAAGAGCGAGGAACCGGTGAGGCGATAGACGAGCCAGGCCTCGGCGATATTGTCCATCCAAGTGCCGATGAGGGAAATGAGCTGGCCGCTGAAGAAGAGCTGAAAATTGCGGTGCGCGAGGGCGCGAAACATCGATGAGACTCGCGATTTCGATACGGGGTTGGGGCCGGAAGACATTTTCGGATTCACTCGACCTTTCGTTTCGTTTTCATCTTAGGACGCGGCACTGCTGGCTCCGGATTCGCCGATGATGGAGGCGCAGCGGAAGATGGCGCGGCGTCGGGCGGCGCGTCACCCGCGAGCAAGCGCCCGCAGGCGCGGAGGATGCGGCGATAGGGCCAAGCGCCGTCACGGAAGAAGATCTCGCCTTCGCGAGGCTTGGAATAAAACCAGCGCGCGAGAAGCGCGAGGTGCTCGGGAAATTCGGGAGGGGCGCGGTGAAGAGCAAATCTTTCGCGCCATTCGAGCGGGGCGGAGACGGCAGCGTCAGCAGCTTTCTCTGCCGAAGAAGCGGGCTCGAGTTCTCCGCGAAGCAAGGTTTCGACGGAGCGCGGGCCGCTTGAAATCTCGGCAAAACGCAGACAAATGGGCGGCGAAAAAATTCCGGCGCGCAGAGGAAATACAAGAACGGTTTTTTCTTCGGCGGCGCGGGTGAGAATGACGGCGTCGAGACGGTCGATGCGGTGCACCAGCTCCGGCAGGCCGCGAACGGCACCCTCGACTTTCTCGATGCGTTTGTGAAGAGCGGCGGCACGCTCGAAATCGAGCGATTCACTGGCGGCTTCGCGATCGCGCTCGAGCGATTCGAGAAGCGAGGCTCCGGAGGTGGCAAGCGCCTCGACCATGCGGGCGGCTTCGGCAGCGTATTCCTCCTGGGTGCAACCCGCGAAGCAGGGAGCAAGGCACATCTTCATTTCCGAATAGATGCAACCGGGAAAGGAGGGATCGCGGCGGATCTTGATCTGGCAGCGGCGCGTCTTGAAAAGATCGAGAAAGCCTTCGGCAAATCCTTCGGCGATGCGGCGCGATGGAAAGGGACCGAAATAGAATCCGCCGTCGCCGCGAATGCGGCGGGTGACGTAACAGCGCGGATAGTCGTTGCCGAGATTGACTTTCAAGAGCGCGGGCGGGCGAAGGCGTAGGAGATCGCGGTAACGGCGTGGAAAATCGAGTTTGGCTTGTGCGTACATGGCCAGCAACTGCTCGAATTTCGAGCCGGTGACGCGATAGTCGATGCGCGCGGCGACTTCGCGAAGATTCAGGCGGCGCGAGCCGGGCTCGGGAGGATTCAGGAGGCGTTCGGCGGCGCGGCGAAGGTCAGCGGTGCGAATGAGGTAGGGTTCGGCGGCCGGATCGCGCATGGAAATGCGGAGGACGCCCGGACGTGAAGGGAGCGCGGCGAAGAATGAGGCGTCGCTTGCGGGGTCGAATGGCAGGCCGGAATCGAGGGGAAGCATAGGGACAAGAATACACTGCGGAGCGGATGGACGTGAGGAAACCGGGGCGAAAGGCGAAAGGAGGGGGCGCGGAAATTGTTGCGAACCGGAAAAGGCGCGATCGTTTGTTTTGAGTGAGTTACGCCGATTCCGGTTTTTAAGTGTGTTGCGAACCGGAGGGCACGAATTGGCGGGAGGGAGCCGGAGCGGGAGGGGCCGACGGTCGCGTAAGGAGTTACGAAAACAGTGCCTCGAGAAAGAGTCCGGCAGGGACGAATCGGAGAATCACACGACGGGCTCGGTGCCCCGGAGGAAGGCTGGACCGAGCCTTTGGGCGGCATACATTACTCGGGCGACGGTAGCACGATTGAGGCGGCGGACCACGGGGCAAAAGGTACAGAAAAGGGACAAGGCATAGGATTCGACGAGGGAACAGGACAGAGAAAAGGACACGTTTGATGGGCTGGACGGAAGGCAAGAAGGACAGGTGGAGAGAAGAATTTGAAATTTGAGATTTCAGACGAAAGACAACGGCAATGGAAAAAAGCAAAGCGGCGACGACTCACCGCGCTCTTAAAAATGCAAGGCAGATTCCTTGGGATGCGCGCTGCACATCCCGAGGGATGACAATGCCGGGAGATGGAGAAGAAGCGGGATGTCAGCAGAGCCCTTTCAAATTTGAAAGCAGCAAGGATAACGGCGAAATCAGAACGCTGATTCGTCGGCGGACGGGCCGTAAATCGACGGGACGGCAACGTCGTTGAGGCGCAAATAGACGCCGAGCTGAGCGCGATGGTGAATCGAGTGATTCAGAACGAAGCTGCGGAGAACTGCGATTCGCGGGAGAGTCATGAGAGTCTGGCCGCCCTTGAGAAGCGACCAGGGCTTCATGAACTGCTCATCGGACGCAGCGGCAATGGCGGCGCGGGCATCGGCGACATTTTTGTCGAAATCTTCGAGAAGTTTCTTGCGCGTGGTCATGGCGTTGACGGGGCGGGGAGGAGCGCCGAGAGGGGCGATATCGATGGAGTCTTGCTGGAGGCCCATGACCGCCCATGTGGGAAGCTCGGCAAGATGGCCAGCGAGGCGGCCGAGCTTCATGGACTTGGCGTGCGGCTGCCAGTCGGGTTTGCCTTCCGGAACGCGCTCAAGAGTTTTGCGGGTGGCAGACATTTCATAATCAAACTCGGGAAGAATCGTCTCACGAATGGCCATAGGCGTCTCCTGGAATGGGCGAATCGAGACGATATTCTACCGCAGATGCGGGGGGAAAATGGAAGGCCCGCGCGGGACGTCGAGTGAGGAAGATGGCGTTGCGCGGGCCTTTATATAGTGGACTGCTGTGATGGGCTGATTTTCTGCCCAATAGGGGAATAGCGCAAGAGGTTTTGAAAAATTTCCAGCGGGTTACTGAGGGCGAACGTGGAGCGAACCATCTGGGGCGACAAAGCCGTAGGCCATGCGGGGAGTGTTGAAGGCAGCGGCTGGATGGCCCTGGCTATCGAGAAGAATCAAGCCCCCGGAAGCGTGACCGCGAAGCGCGAGCTTGCGAATGCAAGCGTCGGCGACCGCCTGGGCGATGGTGTGCGGGCCACCCGGTTCACGATGGGCTGGGAGAGCACGAGGATCGCCGAGAAGGTCGACGGCCATTTTCGCCATAACGATTTTCATGATGCCTTCGCCGTGACCGGTGCAAGAGACGCCGCCGGAAGCAATGTCTGCATAACAGCCGCAGCCGATGAGAGGAGAATCGCCGACACGACCGGGAAGTTTACAGCAGGTGCCTCCCGTGGATGTTCCGGCGAAGAGCGAACCGCGCGCGTCGAGAGCGACAGCGCCGACCGTGCCGGCTTCATGGCCGACGTGATGTTCGGCAGCGTGGGAATCCTCGCGACAACGGGCCCAGGCAAGGCGCTCGCGATCGATGATCAATTGGGCGGGATCGCAGAGAGGAATTCCATTTTCGGCAGCAAATTGTTCGGCGCCTCCGTCCACGAGCATCATGTGCGCGGATTTTTCCTGCACGGCGCGGGCCAGGCGAATGGGATTGCGAACGCGCTCGACGGCGGCGACAGCACCCGCTTTCAGGGACGCGCCATCCATGAAGATGGCGTCAAGCTGGACGCGGCCATCGCGAGTGAGATGCGAGCCATAGCCGGCGTCGAACGTGGGGTCGTCTTCGAGGAGGGCGACGGAGGCTTCGACAGCGTCGGCAGCGGACCTGCCGGAAGTGAGGATGCGCCAGCCTTCTTCGAGAGCGCGGGTGATGCCAGCGCGACAGTCTTCGACGGCTTCAGCGGGAATGTCCCAGGCGCCACCATGAACGATGAGAGACGGAGTCAAAGAGAGAGGCTGCCTTTGCGAAGAGGGAAAAGCACGAGGAAATGATACAGCAAAGAGAGGGATGATGTGGCGAGCGGGCCGGAGCGTGTTGCAAATCTGCAAAGCGGAGCCAAGAGAGGGGCAGGCTCTCCGGGCGGACACGGTCCCGGATCTTCCGGGGATCTCAAAGGCTGGGACATGCCGTGCTCCTATTGTCGAAGATAAATTCGCGCTATAGGTCGCGGTAGAAAAGGAGAGTGAGGCTGAGGGCGATGAGCATGGGGCCGAGGAGGAATGCGAAGCTCATGCCGAGGAAAAAGCGAACGGCGTGGCGGCGCTTTTCCGCGATGGCGCGAGGGGGAATGCGCTGGAGGGGTGAATTTTCCTGGCGGAGCGTGGCGGAGAAAACGGAGACGTAGGCACGAATCCAGAATTTGATTTCATGGCGGGATTGCCAGAGCAGATCAAGGCCCGCGAAAACAACCAGGATGCCGATGATGCCGAGAAGCTTCGCCAACGCTTATCCCCTTGTCATCCCCCGCGGCGAGCCGAGCGCGTGAGGTAGTGCGGAGCGCCGGCCAGATCGGTTGGACGTGCGGAGGAAGCGGAAGGAAGGCGCGAATCTGCGGGAGCGGGAGAATCGACTTGCGATTCGGCGGGGTGCTGCTTGGGAGCGATGTGCTTCGTCCGATTCCAAGTGTGCAGGATGCGATGAATGACAGTGACGTTGGGACCGATGGCCAGAATCCAGAGAACGATGTGAACGCGATTGGTGAGGGCTCCGAGAATGAGGAGGATAAGCCGCTCGGGGCGCTCCCAAAAGCCGACGTTGTCCGGAGGGACAAGAGATTCGGCACGCGCCTTGGCATAGCTGACCATGACGGCGCCAGCCATCGAAGCGCCCGCGAGCATGGCTTCGGCGAAGCGGTTGACGTGCGAATAGTAGACGAGCAAGCCGAGGAAGAGGATCAGGTCGGCATAGCGATCGAGAATCGATTCGAGAAATCCGCCGAACAGAGAGACGCGATTCTGGCGACGCGCGACGGGGCCATCGAGCAAATCGCAAAGCCCCGCGAGCAGCATAATGCCGCCGCCCGCCGCAAAGCGGCCCTTGGCGAAGAGCACGGCCGCCCAAAGATTCAGGGCCAGCGCAGACCAGGTGATGACGTTCGGAGGAACGCGGGCTGCAGAGAGTACAGCGGCGAGGCGGTCAAGAGGCCATTGGAGGTAGCGGCCCATGGAGCGCGTCAGCATCGGTTGCGCAAAGCCTCGCTACTCTTCGTCATAGATCGTCGTCAATCGGACGACCTCGAAGTCCTTGGTCCCAGCCGGCGTGGTGACGCTGACTTCATCGCCGACCTTCTTGCCCAGCAGCGCACGGCCGATGGGTGAACTGGTGGAAATCAAGCCCCGGGAAGCATCCGCTTCTTCCTGCGTAACGAGTTTGTACTCGATTTTGGCAGACTTGGCAACGTCGAGTACAACCACGGTGGAACCGTAAGCAGCGCGGTCCTTGGGAAGATTGTTCAGATTGAGCATGGAGAGGTCGGCCATGCGCTGGTGGAGCTGGCCGAGGCGCGCGGAAACGTAGGACTGGCGCTCCTTGGCGTATTTGTACTCGGCGTTCTCGGAGAGGTCGCCGTGGGCGCGAGCGACCTTGATTTCCTTGGGAAGCTCGTCATGGAGTTCATGCTCGAGCGCCTTGATTTCGTCTTGCAGCTTTTTCTTAATCTTCTCAGCAAGGTCGGTCATAGAAACAATTATCCGCCGTTCGGGTTTTGGCCGTGACGCAGACGAAAGAAAAACTCCTTTGAAGTATAGAGGATATGCGCAGGTGGCCGCAAATGGGGGGAGGGAAGGCTAAAGCGGAAATTGGAAATAACCTGGTACTTTGCAATATAAAGTACTTGACAGATAGGAGCCCGTGAGAGAAAATTCACGCGCGGCGGGAATCCTTCCCGGGAAGTAAAGGAGAACGTAGCCATGTTCCAACGTCTCGCCGCGGTCGTCTTTATCTTCATTTGTACTTCCATCGCCTGGGCTATTCTCGGCGGTACCATCCTTCAGCGGACGTATTCTTCCGATTCGCAGCTTCGCAACAGCGTGGTTTCCTCCTGGGGCGCACCGCAAACGCAGGTGGCGCCGACGGCTGGATACGCAGACTTCGCACTGGGATCAGCCGAGACCGCCGAGAACAACAAACTCGCCACGGGGCAGGTGACGACACGCACCTGGAGCACGCTTCCTCTTCAAAAGAGCCGGGTGAATGTAGAGCTTCACCTGGAATACCGGCAGAAGGGCCTATTGTGGTACAGCACCTACCGGGTGAAATTCGCGGGCGATTACGTGTTCGAAAATCCGCTGGACACGGAGCGCCAGGTGACCTTTATCCTGCGACTCCCAGCGGATCGAGCCATCTACGACGGCATGATTTTCTCGGTAAACGGAGTGCCGCTCGGGATCATAAATTCCAAGTCGAGCGCGTACGTGGTGGCGCTCTTATCACCACACGAGGCAGCGAATGTCCATGTGCAATATGCGTCGCAAGGGCTCGATCGCTGGGCATACGACTTCGGCGATTCCGTTACCCAGGTCCGGGATTTCCAGTTACGGGTGACGACAGATTTCGCCGGATTCGATTTCCTGGACGACACGCTTTCGCCGACGGAAAAAGTCCGTGTCCCGGGCGGGTGGCAGCTCGGTTGGAAGTATGCGGATTTGGTGTCTGGTTATCACATCGGCATCGAAATGCCGGAAAAATTGCAGCCGGGGCCGCTGGCGGGGCGAATCAGCTTTTTCGCGCCTGTCTCCCTGTTGTTTTTTTTCTTTGTGATATTCGTGCTCACAAAAATCAGGCAGATTGACTTGCATCCGATGAATTATTTCTTCCTAGCATGCGCCTTCTTTTCGTTTCACCTCCTGCTCGCCTATCTCGTCGATCATATTTCGATTCACCTTGCCTTTGCGATCTGCTCGGTCGTGTCCGTTTTTCTGGTCGTGAGCTACTTGCGGCTCGTCGTGGGCTTGCGATTTGCGGCGCTGGAGGCGGGCTTGGCGCAGCTTCTTTATCTGGTGATGTTTTCGTACGCGTTTTTCTTCGAGGGGTTCACGGGGTTGGCTGTGACGATCGGGGCCATCTTGACGCTGTTCGTGACTATGCAATTGACGGCGAAAATTCAATGGGGAGGTGCGGCCGCTCCTCCGGTGGAAGCCAAGGTTGGACGCTGAAGGCTACTTGGGCTTGTCAGGAGGGTCGAGCGAAATTTCGTGGAGAGGGACTTTTAGATAATCAGCGAGGACGGCGACGACGAGTTCGTGGTCTTTGCGCTGGGGGAGGCCGGAGACGGTGATGGCGCCGACGCAACCGGTGTTGCGAAGGAAGATGGGGAAACAGCCGCCGTGGGGAGCGTAGTCGCGGACCGGCAAACCCATTTTGGCTTCGAGAGTGGCCTTGTCGCGTTCGAGCGAAAGGCCGATGGCGTAGGAACTGCGGTGCATCAACGAGACCAGGTTGCGCTTGCGGCGAATCCAATCGGCGTTGCTGGGCGTGGTGCCGGGCATGGCATAGGTGAAAAGCGGAAGGCCCTGGAAGGAGATGTCGATGGCGACGGAGACGCCGCGCTGCTCAGCGGCAGCCTTCAGGCGCGAGCCGATTTCCCAGGCCGCGCGGGAATCGAAACTATCAAACTGCAGGCGCTTCTCCTGAAGCGCGACGCGCTCGATATCCTGCTCGAGGGCCATGACGTCTCCTTTCGAC
>DATKPM010000088.1:0-19907 GCA_035524135.1 Candidatus Acidiferrum sp.
CTTCGCGTTGATGCGCAAGAGCACGCGATTTCCCCACCGATTTATCCCGGCATGAAAATGGTGCAGGCGTGGATACCGATGAAGGACGGAGTGCGGCTGGCGGCGAACCTGTTTATGCCCGAGGGGGCAAAGCCGGGCGAGAAATTTCCGGTCATCCTCGAATATTTGCCGTACCGGAAAGACGATTGGGAGTATGCGCGCGACTGGGATTTGTATCCCTACTTCGTCGAGCGAGGGTACGTGATGGCGGCGGTGGACATACGCGGGACGGGAGCGAGCGAAGGGCATCCGCCGGACCGGGAATATTCGGACATCGAGCACCAGGACGGATTGCAGGTGATCGACTGGCTCGCGAAGCAGGCGTGGTCGAACGGAAACGTGGGGATGATGGGAATTTCCTGGGGCGGATTCAATTCGATTCAGATGGCGGGGCTGCATCCTCCGGCGCTGAAAGCGATCCTGGCGATGTGCGCGACGGAAAACCTGTTTCACGACGACGTGCATTATTTCGACGGGCTGCTGCACGCGGATGAGTTCGAGCTGGCGATGGATTTGGAACTCGGGCTGACGCGGGCGCCGGATTTTCCGACCGACGACAAATCGCTGGCCGAGCGATTCGACACGACGCCGTGGTTTCTGCTCTACCTGCACCATCAAAGGAACGGTCCGTTTTGGATGCGGGCGTCGGTGGCGAAGGATTACGCGGCGTACACCGTGCCAACGTTTTTGATCGGCGGGTTTCTGGACGGCTACCGCGACAACATCCCGAGTTTTTTTGAAAACGTACACGCGCCGCTGAAGGCGATCCTCGGGCCGTGGAACCACACGTTTCCGAATGAGGCCGATCCGGGGCCGTCGATCGAATGGCGCGAAGAAGCGGTGAGGTGGTTTGACCACTGGCTGAAGGGCGAGGAGAACGGAATCATGGAGGAGCCGCGGCTCGAAGTGTATATGAGGCACTGGTATCCGCCCGATCCGAACCTGCACGAAATTCCCGGCGAATGGCGAGCGGAAAAAACGTGGCCCGCGGCTGGCACGCGCGTCGAGGCGATGTACCTGCACGCGAATGGAGCGCTTTCCGGCACGCCGCAGGCGACGACGGACCAAGCGGAGCAGCAATTGAAGTACGTGCCGACGATTGGCGCGCAGGTGGGATTCTGGTGGGGCGATTTGCGGCCGGATCAACGGCCGGTGGACGCGTACAGCCTTGTCTATGATTCGCCACCGCTGGCGAAGCCAGTGGCGATACTCGGGCGGCCGAAAGTGTATCTGCGCGCTTCGGCGACGGCTCCGCTGGCGGATTGGTTTGCGCGACTATCGGATGTGGCGCCGGACGGAACCGTGACGCTGATAACGGGAGAAGGAATCGCCGGGGCACAGCGAGAGTCGTCAAGCGAGCCGAGCGATTTGGTTCCCGGGCAAATTTATGCGATTCCGCTGGAGTTGCACGTGACGAGCTGGGTGTTTCCGGCGGGGCATCGCATTCGACTGGCGATTTCGAACGCGCAATGGCCGATGATCTGGCCGACTCCGTATGCGATGACGACGAGTCTTTATCTTGGCGGCGCGGACGGATCGCGAATGGAGATGCCGGTGGTTCCGGTGGAAGCGCCGACCGTGCCGAAGTTTCCGCCGCCGGCGGCAGCGCCTCCGGCGCCTGCGGGAGTTACGTCGGAGGGCGAGACGTGGCCGCCGCAGGATTGGACGGTGACGCACGATTTGATTACCGGGGAGGCGCACGTCGGCTGGAGCAGCAACGACGCGAGCACGTATCCGTGGGGAAAGATGAAGGATCACGAGCAGATGAGTTATGAAGCGACCGACAACGATCCGGCGGTGAGCTCGACGCACGGAGAAGCGTCGACGACGGTGGAATTGCCGGGACGGCTACTCGAGTGGAGCGTGGAACTGGATTTGAAGAGCGACGCGAAGAATTTGTATTACCACTTCGAGCGGAGGCTGACGGAAAACGGGAAGCTGATTCGCGAGAAGAAGTGGGACGACACGATCCCGAGGGATTTTCAGTGATGGGGCGCGGGAGCCACGATTGAAAAACAGCGCGATATTGCTAGTGATTTGCCCGGATCAGAAGGGAATCAACGCAGCGATTGCCGATTTCATTTTTCAGGCGAACGGAAACATCCTGCACGCGGACGAGCATCAGGATCACGAGCAGAACCTGTTTCTGATGCGTGTGGAATGGGATCTCGAAGGATTTTCAATTCCGATGGAGGAGTTCGCGCGGCGGTTTGAGCCGGTGGCGGCGCGATTCCAGATGAAATGGCGCGTAGCGCATTCGGCGGCGCGGCCGAAAGTGGCGATCTTCGTTTCGAAATACGATCACTGCCTGGCGGATTTGCTCTACCGGCAGAGGACGGGAGAGATCGCGTGTGAAATTCCGGCGATTGTGAGCAATCACGCCGATGGGCAGCGGTGGGCGGATTTTTACGGCGTGCCGATGCACGTGATTCCGGTGCGCAAGGAGACGAAGGGGGAAGATGAAGCGCGGCAACTGGAGGTGCTGCGGCCGCTGGGAGTGGACTTGATCGTGCTGGCGCGATACATGCAGGTGCTGTCGCCCGATTTCATACGGCAGTTTCCACCGCACCACATCATCAATATTCACCATTCGTTTTTGCCGGCCTTTGTGGGCGCCAAGCCGCACCACCAGGCGTTTGAGCGCGGAGTGAAATTGATCGGCGCGACGGCGCATTACGTGACCGAAGTACTGGACGATGGACCGATCATCGAGCAGGACGTGGCGAGGATTTCGCACCGCGACCGCGTGGAAGAGCTGATTCAAAAGGGAAGGGATTTGGAGAAAGTGGTGCTGTCGCGCGCGGTGAGGTGGCACGTAGAGAACAGGATTTTGTTGTATGGGAAGAAGACGGTGATTTTTGACTAGGGCAAGCGGGACAGACCGCCCTTCGGCTTCGATCGGGACAAGCTGCACTCCAAAAAAGCAAAAGCAGATTCCTCTGACCCGCCGCAGGCGGGTCCTCGGAATGACAATCAAATTGACAGATCAAACGAGGGCGAGATTTGCGACGCCCGTGGTTCGCGCTGGCCAGACATGCACGGATTAAAGTCCGGGCAACTCGAATCGATGAAAGAGGAGCGGGCGGGGAGCCCGCTCCGGGAGAGCGACGAGAGGGAGCGGAAATTTTTAGCGCGCGGAGGCGGCGCGGGAGTCGCGCAGATCGGCGGCGAGCAAGCGATGAAAGAGATGCTCTCCGGCCTCGCGGCGAACGGAGAGGCGGCCAGCTTGATAGGCGCGCGAGGCGAGGCCGCGCTGCACGCCGTCGCAGATGTCCATGTCTTCCTGCTGGACGCGGTCGCTGACGCCGATGCTTTCGCGGACATAGGGCATGGCGGCTTCGCTCGTGTCGCCGAAATAGAAATCGAAGATCACTTCGCAGCGGTTCGGGCCCATCGGCAGGACGACGTTGGTGTCGAGATAGCCTTCGTACCAATTCAACATGAAATTCGGATATTGCCAGAGATAGTAGGCGCGGTCGCCCTTGCGCGTGGCGGCGGCACTGGCTTCGGACTTGCTGTCGACGGAAACGGGGCTGGACTGGATGCAGGTGCGATCGACGTTTTCGATGGTGTAATGCGTGTAGTCGAGAACGCTGCTTAGGCCCTTGTGCATGTGCGGGACGTGATAGCCGCCGTCAAGATAATTGTCGACGTAGACTTTCCAGTTGCAGTCCTGGATGTAACTGCGGCGCTCGACGAATTGCAGACCGGAGAAACCGAGAGGCCGCGCGAGGTCCACAAGCTTGCCGAGCGATTCAGCGAGCGAGGGGGCGTGCGCGTCGAGATTGACGAAGACGAATTTTTCCCACGTTTCGACGCGGACGGGAACGAGGCCGTTGTCGGCGCGCTCGAAATGGGCGACGCCTTCGAATTCCGTCATGCCGCGAAGTTCGCCTTCGAGATTGTAGGTCCAGCCGTGATAGGGGCAGCGCATGTGCGGAGAGTGGCCGCAGGGCTCGTTCATCACGGTCATGGCGTGATGGCGGCAGACGTTGTAAAAGGCGCGGAGCTTGCCGTCGCTGCCGCGTATGGCGACGATGGGCTCGCCGGCAACGGTGGCGGTGACGAAGTCGCCGGGCCTTTCGACTTGTGCGATGCGGCCGACGGGCTGCCAGGTGCGGGAGAAGACGTTCGAGAGCTCGAGCTTGGCGATGCGCTCGTCGGTGTACCAAGGCGCGGGAATCGTGTAGGCCTCGTTGAGCGGAGCCGCGGAATTGTACTGAGCGAGAATTTCCTTAACGGTCGGGTCCATCGATTTCTCTCCCGGCCGGGCGGGCGGCCCGGCATGAAGTGCGAAAGCTAAACTCCAATCGCGCCGCGCAGGACGAGCAGAAACTGTTCGATGCGCACGTCGTTCTTTCTGGGATCGGCCGGATGCGGGAACAGGCCGGGATCGAGCTCTTCGGTGAGCAGCGCATCCTGAAAACGCTCCATGGTCCAATCGAGAATTGAGACGATCATCGCAGGGTCGATATCGGAGCGGACTTCGCCGCGAGCGATGCCAAGGCGGACGAACGCCGCGCTGCCATAGGGATCTTCTGCGAGCAGAAAGCGATTAATCTCGCGCTTGAGGCTGAGATCGACGCCGTAATTCCCCAGCAGGGACACACGGTAGGGAAACCAATCTTCGCGCACCAAGTGTTCGGTGCGCGTGAGCCAGTAGCGAAGAATTTCAAAGAAGCCTTTTTCGCGAATAGGAGCGGGGCAGTCGAGATAGGCGGGAAAAGAGCGGACAGCTTTTTTGTAGGCTTCGAGGAAAAGGCCGGCCTTGCTGCCGAAATATTGAAAGATCGAGCCCTTGGCGACGCCGAGCTCCGCGGAAAGATCCTCGACACGGGCGGCATGATAGCCGTGTTCTGCGAAATGGCGGAGAGCGGCGGAGATGATTCTGGAGCGCTTTTCTTCAAGACGAGGGGCCTGCTGCGGGCGGGAGCGAAGAGGAAGAGGCGGCTCGATCCAGGAAGTGCGCGGCTTGGCTCTATTTGACCCTAGGTCATTCATGGCAACTTTTCCTTGCATTCTTATTTGACTGTGCTATGGAAAGCAAGTCAGATTTCATTTGACTGGCGGTCATACTAACCAAGAATGCCCCCTCTACGCAAGTCCTATGATGCGATTGTCGTTGGCGCGGGCCACAACGGCCTGACAGCGGCAGCCTATCTCGCGAGAGGGGGATTGCAAACGCTCGTCGTGGAACGGCGCGAGATTGTGGGCGGGTGCTGCGTGACGGAAGAGATCGCGCCGGGCTGCCGGGCATCGACGACTTCGTACATCGCGAGCATGCTGCGGCCGACGGTGATTCGCGATTTGAATTTGGGCGCGCATGGATTGCGGATGGTGCCGTGCGATCCAGGGCTACTGGTGCCGTTTCCGGATGAGACCGTGGTGCCATGGTGGGCAGATCGCGAAAGGACGGCCGGCGAATTCCGAAGGATTTCAGAGCGCGATGCGGAAACGTTTGTGCGGATCGACGACCAATTGAAAAAACTGGCGCGATATTTGCAGCCTTTTTTTCTGGAGCCGCCGCCGAACCCGGGAGCGCAAGGATTCGAAGGATGGATGGAACTGCTGCGCGTGGGAAAACGGTTTCGCGGATTGAGCGGAGGAGAAGCGGCGCAACTGGTGTCGTTTTTGACGGGAAGCCTGGGAGATTTTCTCGACCGGAATTACGAGAGCGAAAAAATCAAGACGATGTTTCTGGCGAACAACGTGTATGGGAAACACGGCGGCCCGTACGACGGCGGGACGGCGCTAGGACTGCTGTTTCATTTGCTGAGCGGAGGCGACGGCGAGATTCAGGGATTTTACGGGCACGTGATCGGGGGCATGGGGGCGATCACGCAGGCGCTGGCGTCGGCGGCAAAGAAGGAGGGTGTGGAAATTCTGACTTCGGCGCCTGTGGCGAGGATTGATTCGAGAAACGGCCGAGCGAGAGGAGTGGTGCTGGAGGACGGGACGGAGATTGCGGCGAAGATTGTTCTGTCGAATGCCGATCCGAAGCGGACATTCTTGAAACTCGTAGAGAAAGCCGAGCTGCCGGAAGAGTTCCGGAACGCGGTGGCGGGAATCAAGATGGACGGGCCATGCGCGAAGGTGAATTTCGTGCTGAGCGAAGAGCCGCGCGTGAAAGGGATGCCGCGGGAATGGCCGAAATCGCAGCGGGCGCTGTTCACACTGGTGCCGTCGCTCGAATTCGCGGAACGGTGCTACGACATCGCGAAATTCGGAGAGATTCCCGAAGAGCTGTGGGTGGATTGCGTGGTGGCGTCGAACGCCGATCCAACGCTGGCGCCGGAAGGCAAGCACGTGATGACGACGTTCATTCAGTACGTTCCGTACGAGCTGCGCGAAGGGACGTGGGATGAAAAGCGGGATCTGTTGGGCGAGCGCGTGGTGAAAAAGATTGCGGAATACGCGCCGAATGTGCCGGGGTCGATTGTGGCGAGGCAAGTGCTGACGCCGCTCGACCTGGAACGAACATACGGGCTGACGGAAGGGAATATTTTTCACGGCGATTTGTCGCTCGAACAGCTTTTTTTCATGCGGCCGGTGCCGGGATGGTCGCAGTACAGGACGCCGATGGAAGGACTGTATTTGTGCGGCGCGGGAGCGCATCCGGGCGGAGGCGTGACGGGAGCGCCGGGATACAACGCGGCGCATCAGGCGCTGCGCGATTGGAAAAACGGGAGCGCCAAGCGAGCGTCTGCGTAAATCTTCAAGCCCGGCAAAATCGGGCCCACGGGAGAAACCATGGTAAAGAAGGGACTGCTGGAACGGTTGGCGCAAGGACCGGTGCTGGGAGACGGCGGATATTTGCTGGAGCTGGAGAAGCGCGGGCGGGTGCGCGCGGGACCATTTACGCCGGAAGTGGCACTGGAGAATCCAGACGCGCTGCGGGAGCTGCACAGAGAATTTCGCGACGCGGGAGCGGAAGTGCTGCAGGCGCTGACGTTCTACGCGAGCCGCGACAAACTGGCGACGGTGGGAATGGACCAGCGCGTGGAAGAGCTGAACCGCGCGGCAGTGCGGCTGGCGAAGGAAGTGGCCGGGGACAGATGCCTGGTGGCGGGGAACCTGAGCTTGACGTGGATGTATGAACCCGGCAGCGAGAAGGCCAACTCTCGCGTGCGGGAGACGTTCAACGAGCAGCTCGACTGGCAAACGTCCGAGGGAGTGGATTTCATCATCGGCGAGACGTTTTCTTATCTCGGCGAAGCGCTGCTGTGCGTGGAATGCGCGAAGAAGACGGGACTGCCGGTGATGGTGACGGTGTGTTTCGAAAACGAAGACGTCACGCCGGAGGGAAAGACGGCAAGCGAAGTGGCGCGGGCGCTAGCGGATGCGGGGGCGGACGTGGTGGGCATCAACTGCCTGCGTAGCCCGGAACACACGCTGCCGCTAATGGCGGAAATGCGAAAAGCTGTGAAAGGCTACATCGGGTGCCAGCCGGTGGCCTATCGGACGACACACGACCATCGCGATTTCACGAGCCTGGAAGCGTTTCCCGACCAGCTCGATCCGTATCAACTCACACGGCGGGAAATGGCCGACTACGCCGTGAAGGCGCGCGATATGGGCGTGAATTACATCGGCGCTTGCTGCGGGACGGTGGCGTCGCACATTCGCGAGATGGCGCGGGCGCTCGGCAAGACGCCGGCGGACACGCGGGTGTGGAAAAAAGGCGGGGAGAAAGCGATGTCGGCATACGAATATTACGGACACGACAAGGCGAAGGGGTAAGAGCTAAGAAGAAAAGACGGCCAGGAAGCTCGCGTTGAGTACGCATGCAGGCTGGAGCCTGTATGCTCATTCGTGAACATTATCAGGAAACTTCTAGCGCTCACCCAAGTTGACTCAGCCAACTACGCGAGCGGCTTAGCTATTGATTGCCGATTCCACTCGCATTTCGCGGCGGACCGGGAGATGATTTGCGCCTCATGCGCGAAACCAGCGGTGCAATGCGCTGATGCCTGAGGCGGCTGGAGCGACTCGCCCGCAGCAGGCGATGGGGTTTCGCGACCTCGTCTTCTTCTACATCGTCACGGGAATCAGCCTGCGGTGGATTGCGACGGCCGCCGCGGTAGGTCCATCAGCGGTCGTGATATGGCTGATCGCGTGGAGCGTATTTTATCTGCCGCTCGCGCTCTCTGTGATGGAGCTTTCCTCGCGGTATCCACAGGAGGGAGGGCTCTACGTCTGGTCGAGAGAAGCGTTCGGCGAATTTCCCGGCTTCCTGACGGGCTGGACGTACTGGGTCAGCAACCTTCCTTACTATCCCGCCATATTGTATTTCGCCGCGAGCAATGCGCTTTTCATCGGCCCGGAACGCTGGCAGGCGCTGGGCGACAACAAGGCATATTTTCTGGTGTTTTCGCTGACGGGAATCCTGCTGGTCACATTTCTGAATGTGATCGGACTGTCGGTGGGGAAGTGGGTGCACAACCTGGGGGCGATTGGGACGTGGCTGCCGATTGCACTATTACTCGGATTCGGAGCCGTGGCGTGGCACAGGTTCGGATCAGCGACACAGTTCACACTGGCGACGATGCGGCCACACATGCACTTTCACGACATTCTTTTTGTGGCGACGATTGTCTTTGCGCTAGGTGGATCGGAATCCGCATCGCTGATGGGGGATGAGATTCGCGACGCGCGGAAAAACCTGCCACGCGGCTTGGTGACGGGGGGAATTTTCGTCACGATCGGATATATCGCGGGGACGATGGCAGTGCTGGTGGCGCTACCCGCGCACCGAGTGAGCGGCCTTTCGGGAATCATGCAGGCGATTGAGCAGGCGGGCGGCAGGGTGGGATGGGCGAGTGTGGGGCCAGTGGCGGCGGTGCTGATTGCCGTGAGCAATTTGGGAACTTTGAGCGCGTGGCTTGCCGTGTCCGCGCGACTGCCGTTCGTGGCGGGACTGAATCGCTATTTGCCTCCGGCGTTTGCGAAGATTCATCCGAAGTGGGGGACGCCGCACGTGGCCGTGATCGCGCAGACCGTGTGCGCCATTGCCGTGATTTTGCTGGGGCAGGCGGGAACGAGCGTGAATGGCGCGTATGAAGTGCTAGTGAGCATGGGAATCATTTCGTACTTCATTCCGTATCTTTTCGTGTTTGCGTCACTCATCCGGTTGCAGAGGGAGCCGGCCGGGCCGGACGTGATGCGGATTCCCGGCGGGCGAGCGGTGGCGAACCTGCTGGGGATTGTCGGATTTCTTTCGACGAGCGTGACGATTGTGTTTTCTGTGATGCCTTCTTCGGACGAGCCGCACCCGATGGAGGCTGTCGCAAAAGTGGTTTTGCTCACCGGGCTGCTCTTCGTGACGGGCCTCGTGGCCTATCGCTGGGGAAAGGGACACGCGGCGAGGGAGTCCGCGGCATTGGCCGAGCAGGAGTAGAAATCCGGTTTCCGTGTTCGCAGGAATTTGTCTTGCAAGGCTTCCGTTACATTTTCAACATCGCGATTTCACGCAACTCCTCCCGCTGTTTTGAACGAACGTAGACTGGCCTAGAAGGAATTCCTGCATGAATACGCGCGCCGAATCGATGCGCCTGCCGAAAATTGCCGCAGCGAGTGCGCCCACGCCCTGGATTTACGGGCCGTGGCTGGACCTTATTGTTGGCTGCGGAGCGTGGTCGGCGCCGCTGCTGGCGCTGGGGATGTGGCTGACGCCGGGAAACACGCACGGCTGGGCCGTCGGATTTTATTTTCTCGCGCTGGTCTTCAATTATCCGCACTTCATGGCGACGGTGTACCGCGCGTATCACACACGGAGCGATTTCGAGAAATACAAGTTCTTCACGCTGCATCTGACGCTGCTGCTGGCGGCTACGGGCGCCGTGGTGCACATCGTTCCCGCGCTGCTGCCGTGGCTTTTCACGCTTTACATATGCTGGAGCCCATGGCACTACACGGGGCAAAACTACGGATTGATGATGATGTTCGCGCGGCGGAGCGGTGCGAGCGTGGAACCGCTGGACAGGCGATGGCTGCGCGCAGCTTTTGTGGCTTCTTACCTGATGCTGCTGGCGAGCTTCGAGACGGGCGGATCGGGCGATCCACTGATCCTGTCGCTGAACATTCCGGGGAAGTTCACGCTGCCGGTGCGGCTGGCACTGGGAGGAGCGTTTGCGGTCTTCGTCGCGCTCGGATTCAGGAAACTGGTGAGCGAGCGCGGGTGGAAGGCGATGGCGGCGCCGATCACGCTGGCTGCGACGCAATTTTTGTGGTTCGTGCTGCCGACACTGATCGAATTGCGTTCGGCGGACCAGATTCCGCAGACGCGGTACAGCAGCGGAATTCTGGCAGTGATGCACTCGGCGCAGTATTTGTGGATTACCAGCTATTACCAGAGACGCGAAGCGAAGGCGGCGGGGCAATCGGGATGGAAGATGGCCGGGTATTTCCTGACACTAGTGGCCGGCGGAATCGCGCTGTTCATACCCGGCCCGTGGCTGGTGAGCAAGATCTTCCGTTTTGATTTCACGTCGAGCTTCCTGATCTTTACGGCGATTGTGAACATCCACCATTTCATGCTGGATGGAGCGCTGTGGAAACTGCGCGACACGAAGATTTCGTCGCTGCTGATCGAGCGGGGAGCGAAGGTGGCGAGCACAAAAAAACCGGTGAAGGCGAAGCAGGAAGGAGGCGCTGCGACGCCGGCCACGACGGTCGACTGGAGCGGGCGCGCGTGGCGCTCACCGGCTTTGCGAGCAAGCCTGGCGGGCGTGCTCTTCCTGTGGGGCGGGTGGGACCAGGTGCATTTCGCGCTGGGAACGTCGACGGGAGATTTGCCGGCGCTGCTGCGCGCTGTGGACATGAATTCGTACGACGCTGCTTTGCAAGCGCGCGTAGCCGAGGCGGAAGAGAGGGAGGGGAATCGCGCGGGAGCGTTGGACGCTTTGAAGAAAGCGATCGCACTGAATCCGCGGAGCGAGGGGCTGCAAAACGAGTATGCACGGGTGCTGCTCGAAAACGGGCGATACGATGAGGCGTACGAGCTCTACGACGCGATGCTGAAAAAATATCCGGGCAATGCGGATGCGCTGGTGAACTACGGTTTGCTGGCGGCGCGCCGCGGAGACGCGGAAACGGCGGTGGAATCGTGGGAAAGAGCCGTTGACGCAAACCCGAACCAGCCGAACACTCACTTGTATCTGGCGGAAGCGCTGGACCGTTCGGGCCAAGCGGCGGCTGCTGTACGGCATTGGCAGGCATATCTGAAACTGGCGCAGGAGTTCCCGCAGGATCCGGAAGCGGCGCCAGAGCAGGTGGCAACCGCAGAGACGGAACTGGGAGACGACGACGCGAAGCTGGGAAACACGGCTGAGGCCGTGATGGATTATCAGGCGGGCGTTCTTGGCGCCGAACAGGCGGGGGATGCGAAGCTGGAATCGGTGGCGCGAGTGCACCGCGCTGATGCCGAAGAAAAAATGGGCGATGCAAAAGGCGCAGCGTCCGATTACGAAAGCGCGCTGGCACTGGATGGCAAGAACGGAGATGCGCGGAGCGACGGAATCGACTGGTTCAACTACGGACAGTTTCTGCAACGCCACAAAGTCGCGAAGGAGCTGGTTTACGCCTGCCTGCTGCACGCCGAGAATTTGCTGGAGAAAGATGGCGGCGAGGATTGGAAGACGGCTTCCACGGCGCGAAAGGAACTGGAAGCGAAGATCGGAAAGGGCTCCGCGAATAGCGTCGAGAAAAATCTTCAGGAATTTCTGGGCCGCGCCACGTCGTTACCTTCCGAATCATTCTAAGCCTGCGAGAAAAGCTGCGAATTCCTTTCGCAGGTTTGCCGCAGCGATACGTGCGTCGAAACGCCGGATCCCAAGCGAGAAACCTTGCTATAATCCGTGAACGTTTGGGGTATTCCGCGGGGGCCGGAACACCAGACATCCGAATCTTTCACTGCAACCGACATTTTGACGGCGGAGGGAAGCGTGGGAAAAGACTCGCGCGACCGCGAATTGGGGATGGACCGCGAAATCACGCGGCGCGACTTCCTTGACGGCGTCGCAATCGCCATAGGTGGCACGGCGCTGGGGATGGGCGCGCCGTGGCTGCACGCTGCGCAGGCAGGCTACGATCCGGAAAAGAGTCCGAAATACTACCCGCCGGCTTTGGAGGGGATGCGGGGGAATCATGATGGGTCCTTTACCTATCCGCACGAACTGCGCGATGGAGTCTTCTGGGAGTCGGCGCCGAAAGCGGAAAGCACGGGCGAAAGCTATGATTTGGTGGTAGTCGGTGGAGGAATCAGCGGGCTGGCGGCGGCATATTTTTACCGACAGGCGGCCGGGAACGGCGCGCGGATTCTGATACTGGACAATCACGATGATTTTGGAGGGCACGCGAAGCGGAACGAGTTTGAAGCAGGCGGGCGGATGGTGCTGAGCTATGGCGGAACGCAGTCGCTCGAGAGCCCGGATCGATACAGCGCGGTGGCGAAGGGGCTGATCGAAGAGATCGGGATCGAGACGAAGAGGTTTTACAAATATTACGACCAGCGGCTGTACACGAAGCTCGGGACGGCGTGCTTTTTCAATAAAGAAACATTCGGCGAAGACCGTCTGGTGACGGGGATGAACACGACTCCGTGGCCGGAATTCCTGAGCAAGTCGCCACTGGGCGACGTCGTGAAGCGCGACATCGCGCGGGTCTACACGGAAAAAGTGGACTACTTGCCGGGGCTGACGCGGCAGGAAAAAATGGCGAAGCTCGGGAAAATCAGCTATAGCGACTACCTGACTCAGTACTGCAAGCTGACTCCTGAAGCGCTGCCGTTTTTTCAGACGTATCCGCACGATCTCTTCTGCGTGGGAATCGACGCCGTGTCGGCGCTGGCCTGCTGGGAAAATCCAGACGACTATTTTTCGTTCATCTATCCGGGATTCGACGGGCTGGACCTGGGCGAACCGGATGTGGGAGAGCCGTACATTTTTCATTTCCCGGATGGAAACGCGTCGGTGGCGCGGCTGCTGGTGCGCCATCTGATTCCGGGGGCGGTTCCCGGCGGCACAATGGAAGACGTGGTGACGACGCGCGCGGAATACGCGAAGCTCGACGACAAGGGTTCGCCGGTGCGGCTGCGGCTGAATTCCGCGGCGGTGAAGGTGAAGCACACCGGCCCCATCGAAACGGCAAAAGAAGTGGAAGTGGAGTACATGCGGGGCGGAAAGCTGCAGTCGGTGCGCGGGAAGAAATGCGTGCTGGCCTGCTACAACATGATGATTCCGTACCTGTGCCCCGAGATGCCGGAAGGACAGAAAGAAGCGCTGGCGTCGCTGGTGAAGGCGCCGCTCGTCTACACGCACGTGGCGATTCGCAACTGGACTTCGTTTCACAATTTGGGCGTACACCAGGTGGTGGCGCCGGCGGGCTATCACACGCATACCGCGCTCGATTTTCCGGTCAGCATCGGAACGTATGAGTTCCCGAGCAAGCCGGAAGAACCGGCCGTGCTGTTCATGCTGCGCACGCCGTGCAAACCAGGGCTACCCGAAATAGACCAGCATAGAGCGGGACGCTACGAGCTGGTCGCCACGCCCTTTTCAACCTTCGAGAGAAATATTCGCGACCAACTGGCGCGGATGCTGAGCGGAGGAGGATTCGACCCGGCGCGCGACATTGACGGGATAACGGTGAACCGCTGGGCGCACGGATATGCTTTTACGCCGAACGCCCTGTTCGATCCGCCATGGACAGAAGGGCAGCAACCGTGGGTATTGGGGAGAAAACCCTTCGGTCGAATCACGATTGCAAATTCGGACGCGGGAGCAAACGCCTACACGGATGTGGCGATTGATCAGGCATACCGCGCCGTGAGGGAAACCTTGCAAAGCTCCTGAAGGAAACGCGGGGAAGCGCCTGCTTTTTTCAGGCTCTCGCCGTTTGCTTTTGCGCGGGAACGCGCCGTGCCTGCTTTAGTTGAGATTCGATCCATTTATATGTGACGTCTAGGCCGGCTTCGAGAGTGATGGCCGGTTCCCAGCCGAGGACTTTGTAGAGACGCGAGTTGTCGCTATTGCGTCCGCGGACGCCCTGAGGCTTGGTCGGATCGTGGCGCTTCACCAGCCGCTTGCCCGCAATTGCCGAAACGAGATCCACAAGCTGGTTGATGGTGACGAGCTCAGAGGTGCCGAGATTCAGCGGTTCGTGGTAGCCAGAGGCCATCAGACGAACGAGCCCTTCGACGCAATCGTCGATATACATGAAGGAACGAGTCTGGAGGCCGTCGCCCCAAATTTCGATTTCGCCGCCATCGCGAGCGAGAGCGACTTTGCGTGAAATGGCGGCCGGAGCCTTTTCCTTTCCACCTTCATAGGTTCCGAGCGGCCCGTACACATTGTGGAAGCGGACAGAAAAAGTGTGAAAGCCGAAATCGTGGAGATAGTATTTGCAGAGTTCTTCCGCGAAGAGCTTTTCCCAGCCATAACCGGGCTCGGGTTGGGCCGGATACGCATCTTCCTCAACAAGCGGCGTGACGTCCGCCGAAGTTTGCTTGCCGTGGGCGTAGACGCAAGCCGAAGAGGAAAACAGGAAGCGCCTGACTGAGTTTTTCCGGCTGGCTTCGAGCATGTGGGCGTTGATCAGAATATTGTTGCGCGCGATGCTGGCCAGGCACGACGTAATATAGCCGATGCCGCCCATATCGGCGGCCAGGTTATAGACCTGATCGATTCCGCCACGCGAAGCGAGGAGGCAATTCTCGAACTCGCGCAGATCGAGAAGCTCGAATTCATCGGCGGGGGTGGGCTCGTATTCGGGCCTCTTCAAATCCACGCCGCGAACCCAGTGGCCATCGCCTTTGAGACGCTTCACCAAGTGATGGCCGATGAAACCTCCCGCGCCGGTGACCAAAATTCTAGATGACGGCATCGAGCAAACTCTCCTTGAGCGAACCCCTCTAGACTGTTCAGACTACCAGAACTGAGCGCGATTCAACGGAAACTTGCAGCTATGTAACCGGAATGGTGAGGGCGGCGGAAGCGCCTTGCGCACGGGAGCGGATGGCGTGCGCCCGGACGACTATTTCGATTTTTTCTTACCGGTCTTCAGGGCAAGGGTTTCGGCCTCGACGCGGCCCTCAAGGTCCTTCTGGAGTCCCTCGTCGGTGAGGTCGAGGGCGTGCGATTTTTTCCAGTCGTGATGGACGATCTTGCACAGGCGCTCGATTGCGTCGGTGTCGTCAACTTTAATGGCGAGCTCGCGGCGGCTGTCGAAACTTCCCGGAGTCAGGTTGATGGAGCCAATGATGGCATGATGCTGGTCTGCGAGAAGCATTTTTGCGTGCAGTTTCAAGTGCTTCAGCTTATGGACCTTGATGCCAACGTCATTCATCACCCTCAAGCCTCCCACGGCTTCGACAAGTTTTTCCTGTTTCAGCGTGTGCGGCTGGCGGGCCATCACGTGGACTTTCACGCCGCGCATTTTCGCGCGGACGAGATGCTCGATGATGATGGGGTCCTGATAACGTTCGTTCTGGACGAACAGAGAGTGCTTGGCGCTGTCAATCACCTCGGCGATGCGCTCCCGAGCGTTTCCTTTGCACCAGATGAGGCGGGCCGATTCGCCGGGGTTGAAAGTCTTGCGGTTCCAGTCGGCGTCAAAGCAAGCGAGAATCTCCTCGATTTCGTGATCGTGGGATGTCACGACTGCATAGTCGCGAGTTTCCTCGAGATTCTTGGTTTCCCAGTTCAAGGAGCACACATAAGCCTTGCTGTCGTCGACGACCATCGACTTCTCGTGAGTAACGTCGAAAGCCGGGTTGCTGTCGAGAACCTCGACGTCGCCGGCCGTGAGTTTCCTGCGCGAATCTTCGTTTTGCGCCTCGCCGCTGCGGCGCGCGGGATTGAGCATCACGCGCACGTCGACCCCGCGCTTCCTGGCGCCGATCACGGCGCGGAGCAGGCGGGGATCGGAAAAAGCAAACATCTTGATGCGGAGAGATTTTTCCGCTTCCTCGATCGCATCGAGAAAAGGCTTCGGCGAATCATCCGGTAAGACAAGCAGCGAACGCGACACAGGGCCTCCCAACAATATTCGAACCAGCCGCCCGCCGAAAGCATAGAGGATGCAGCCGGCGCGGCGGAAACCAGCGCGGTTACACAGTCTTCAGCTTGGGCGCAGAAAACGGACCATTTTGGATGCCGCGGCGGAATCTGACGTTCCCGCGGCGGGAGTATCCTTCGCCTTAGCCTGAGACGGATCGTGGCCGTTCTCTTTGGAGGCGGGTTCGAGCTGAATCGTATAAAGCTCGGAGTAGATACCCCCGAGATCCAAAAGCTGCTGATGCGTCCCCTGCTCGGCGACCACACCGCCCTTTAGCACAATGATTTTATCAGCATCGCGAATTGTGCTGAGACGGTGCGCAATGGTGATGACCGTGCGACCCTTCATCAGCCGTTCCATAGCCTCGATGACGAGACGCTCGGATTCGGTGTCGAGCGCGGCCGTGGGTTCGTCGAGAATCAAAATAGGACTATTGCGAATGATAGCGCGCGCGATGCCGATTCGCTGCCGCTGCCCTCCGGAAAGCGTCATACCGCGCTCTCCGACGAGCGTGTCGTAGCCATGAGGTATGCGCGCGATGAACTCATCGGCATTGGCGAGTTTTGCGGCCCGCTCGATCTCCGCCTGCGTGGCCGTCGGACGGCCATAGGCGATGTTCTCGCGGATTGTTCCACGAAATAGGACCGTGTCTTGCAGCACAAAGGCGATTTGATCGCGAAGGCTGCGCAGTTTGTAGTCGCGGACGTCAATGCCATCGATTTTGACGCTGCCCGATGTGGAGTCGTAAAAGCGGGCGATCAGGCTCACTACTGTTGTCTTACCGCTTCCGGTGGGGCCGACGATGCCGACGAGCTGGCCGGGAGAGATTTGAAAGCTGACATCTTTCAGGATCGGGTCGTCCTTTTCATATGCAAACGCAACGCGATCAAAAACTACCTCTCCCTGGAGCGATTGCGGGGCCTGGGCGGACGGACTTTCCGGGATGACGGTGTCGGCATCGAGAATCGACTGAACGCGCTCGATGCCAACGGCTGCCTGAGCGATTGTGTTGGTCATCTTCGCCAAATCCTGCACGGGCTTGAAGAACTTGGTCAAGTAGGCGAGGAACACGGTGAGAGTGCCGGCGGTCATCAGGTCCCGAAGAATCAACGAGGCGCCGCGCCAGAGGACGAAGCCGGTGCAAAGAGCGACGGCAATGTTGACGACGGGGGTGGAAAGAGCCTTCACTTGGCGAGCTTTCAGGGCGGCATCGACCGTTGCGCGGCTGGCGCCCGCAAGCTTCTCCTCCTCCCACTCTTCACGCCCGAATGCCTGAACGACGCGCTCAGATTCAAGGCCTTCCTGAACGACGGAAAGAATATCCGCCTGGCGAAGCCGGACATTGCGCGTGGCTTCCTTTACGGCGCGTTTCAATCTCGCCATCAGAAGCAGCAAAAAGGGCGTGACTCCGACGGCGATCAGCGCGAAATCCCAATTGAGCCAGAACATCAGCACCAGCATTTCAACAATCGTGAGCAGATCGACCACGATTCCGAGAGTCGAGGACGACGCGAAACTCTGGATGGTCTGAATGTCGTTGGTGATCGTGCTCAGGATTGCGCCGGTCTGGTGGCTATCGTAATAGGCCAGAGACAGACGCTGCAGATGCTCGTAGGTCCTCAAGCGAAGATCGTGCGCCACCCACTGGCCAACGCTTTCGGTGTAATAGTTGTCGATGTAGGAAGCAATGGCGCCGATTGCGGCGATGAGGACAACAGCGAGAGCGGCGAACGCGGCAATTTCCAATTTGCCGTGACCGAGGGACTGGCCGAAAGCGGAATTCAGAAGCCGATCGACGTATTTGGGCAGGCGATGGTCCGCAGCCACATTGTCGAGAATGACCTTCACAGGCCAGGGCGCTGCCAAGCCCATGAACGTCTCGATAAGCATGGCAATCAGAATGAAAAACAGGGCCACAAGGTGTGGACGGATAAGCTGTCGGATTAATCGCATTGTGGGTCTTGCCGTTTGCCGCCCGGGTCGCTTGCTCAGTCTTCTGCAGAATGATAAACGGTTCCCTTATCTTCACAAAGGACTAGGAAGAGAGACAAGCGCCAGAGGCGACCGCATTGGGTAATGATGCTTCCACAGCCGTGGGGCGAGAACTCACCAAGTCGCGATGCGCCAAATGGGGAATTCAGCACACCATTGGCAGGCTGCGGAGGAAGGAACTCGTTTTCTTGCCACAAAGAGGGCCGCAGACACCTCGGCTCGCGAGCGCCAACGGAGGATTGCAGCGTCCCATTTGCGTGCGTGATGGCCGCTACAAACCCAAATCCGAAAGGCCGGGATGGTCGTCAGGGCGGCGGCCGATTGGCCAGCGGAACTTGCGCTCCGATTCACGAATCGGGAGATCGTTGATGCTGGCGTGGCGGAATTTCATGAGACCCGACGGCGCGAACTCCCAATTCTCGTTGCCGTAGGAGCGGTGCCACTGTCCAGAGTCATCGTGCGATTCGTAGGCGAAACGCACGGCGAGGCGATTGCCCTCGAAGGCCCAGATCTCTTTAATGAGACGATAATCCAACTCCTGGTTCCATTTTCTTCTAAGAAAGGCAAGAACCTCCGCCCGGCCGTGAAGAAACTCAGAGCGATTCCGCCAAAAGCAATCCTCGGCGTATCCACTCGCGACCAGTTCCGGATCGCGAGTGTTCCATTTATCCTCGACAACCCGAACTTTCAGAATCGCGGTCTCGCGGGTAAAGGGGGGCGCCAAATTTGTCTGAACCGGTTGACTCATGTCGATGCTCCTTGTCTTTCCTGCTCAGCGAACTCCGTGTGCTTGCTCGCCGGTGCCCACCAGTTGGATTTGCGAGGAGGAGGGTTGGTTGCAGAACTCTAACACGCGACGCCGAGATTAACGAGTAAGGAGCCTTACCGACGACGGGATGGAGTGGAATGATTGGTTGTCAGAAACCCGGGCGTGTCCCGCGTTCTCTGGATGGGCCGGTTGCGGTGCGGAGTGTGGCAGGGTAAACTCAATGTAAAGATGTATCGAATTCGGGGCGTGGCTCAGCCTGGCTAGAGCGCCTGGTTCGGGACCAGGAGGTCGGTGGTTCAAATCCACTCGCCCCGACCACTCTTTTTAGAATCAATCATTTATGTTCCACGAGAGCGACTCGAAATTGCAAAGAGCGCCTGGTCTGAAACCAAGCATTCTTGTCTCATGTCCGTTAGACGGGAGCGCTCTTTGTTCTTTGAATTCATTACCCTGCAACGGAAGGTTCGCCTTACTGACAATCCGATTTTCGACAAAGTAGGTACAGGATCAGGGTTTTGGAAGAAAAATCAAAAAGCCCGGTTCAAATCGTGCGTTCTGCCAAGATGTCATTCTGCCACTGCATTCATTGCGAGCAACCACCCAAGGCAAGATCATCCACTGCCATTTCGTGCGAGCTAGGGCACTTTTGCGCGCGGCGCGGGTCACTGGATTGCTTCTGAGTGGCCGCCCGTAATCGTTCCACACTTGGCGACAGGCGCGGAGATCACTTCCCACTAGCCGACTTATCGTTACCGATCTGGCGCACTTCCCAGAAGCCCGTTTCGGGCCAACTTCCGAGTAGCCGACAATCCAAGAGTCGATAGCGCTACGAGCGACTTGTCCCGGATGGACTATAACGCCGAAAACGGAGCCGGTAAGCGCTGGGTGTAACCTGCAGTTGTGAGAGAAAAGTCCGTCTCATGGTCTCAGAGCTGCTAAAGCCGCACGAAGCAGCGATTTCCTTGACGGCCCTAACAGTTTGTTCTAGCTGTCGACGTGCAGCCTCCACGCGCAAGCGTTCCGCGAATTTAGCTGGTGTAATGCCAGTTTCCTT
>DATKPM010000089.1:0-76286 GCA_035524135.1 Candidatus Acidiferrum sp.
GTTGTTTGCCATTCGACCGTGTGCTATATACAGCCGAGGGATGCAAGCGTCAACTCGAAAGGCCACGCGTGCTCGGGTACGGTTTTTCGCGGCAATTCTGGCTGCCTTGCTTTCTCTCATGACACCCATCTTGCGCGCACAGAAGAAATCTCCCGCAAAATCGAAAGCCGCAGGCGACAGAAACACCTGGGTCGAAGCCACGCTCCGGAAAATGACACTCCGTGAGAAGCTCGGCCAGCTTCTGATGATCCACTACTGGGGCGTCTATACTTCGGCTAACGACCCTGATTACAAGGAATTGGTTCGCCTGGTCGAACAGGATCACATCGGCGGCCTGATTCTCGGCACCGAGCGCGGTGTGCTCGGCATCGAGCGCAGCCAAATCTATCCAACCGCGATCACTCTCAACGATCTGCAAAAGAGGTCCGAAGTCCCTCTTCTCGTCGGCGCCGACTTCGAAGCCGGCACGGGAATGCGGCTCACGGGCGGCACGTATTTTCCCGCTGCCATGGCCGTAGCCGCGGCGGGCGATCCAAAACTCGCCTATGAAGAAGGAAAAATCGTCGCTCTCGAATCCCGCGCCGCAGGAATCCAGTG
The DNA here is from genome assembly GCA_035524135.1 of Candidatus Acidiferrum sp. Lineage (GTDB taxonomy): Bacteria > Acidobacteriota > Terriglobia > Acidiferrales > UBA7541 > Palsa-295. Next base: position 598 of record DATKPM010000089.1, read on the forward strand.
GATCTTCGCGCCTGACGCGGACGTCAACAACAATCCCGACAACCCGATCATCAACACCCGCTCATTCGGCGAAGACCCGCAAAGCGTGGCCCAATACGTTGTCCAATTCGTTCGCGGCGTCCAGGACAACGGTGCCATCGCCACCGTGAAGCATTTTCCCGGCCACGGCAACGTCAGCACCGATTCGCATCTCTCGCTCGCCGTCGTCACGGGCAGTCGCGACGAACTCAACTCCGTCGAGCTCGTCCCCTTCCGCGCGGCAATCGACGCCGGAGTGCAATCCGTGATGCCGGGCCACCTTGCCGTGCCCGCTCTTGAACCGGATGCTTCGATTCCCGCGACGATTTCTCCCGCAATTCTCACGGGCTTGCTGCGCGACCAGATGAAGTTTCGTGGCCTCATCGTCACCGATGCGCTCGATATGGGCGGCGTCACCTCCATGCTCTCGCCCGGCGAAGCCGCTGTCCGCGCCGTCCTTGCCGGAGCCGATGTGCTGCTCATGCCACCCTACCCAGATGCCGCGCTCGAAGGCCTTGAAGACGCCGTGAATTCCGGCCGCCTGCCAGTGGCGCGAGTGGACGAATCGGTCCGCCGCATCCTCGCTGCAAAAGCCCGCGTGGGGCTTGATAAGAATCGCTTCGTTGACGTCACGCACCTCAACGAAACAATCGGCACTTCTGCGAACGAAGACGCAGCCGAAAAAATCGCCGCTCAGGGCGTGACGGTCCTCCGCAACTCGCAGAATCTTCTTCCGCTCGACGCGGCAAAGCCTCTGCGCGTTCTTCTCGTCTCGCTTTCTGCCGATCCGGACGCCTATCCTGGCGCGGCGCTCGAGCCCGAAATTCGCTGGCGCGTCGACTCTCTCACCGCTCTCCGCGCCGACACTTCATTTTCTCCCGTCAGCAATCTCAAGCTCCCGCCACCCGAAACATACGACGTCGCCATCGCCGCCCTCTTTGTCCGTGTTGCCGATCGCAAAGGAAACGTCGCCTTCCCTCCTGAACAGCGAGCGTTCGTCAATCAAATGCTCACCGCGGGCAAACCGGTGATCGTCGCCGCCTTCGGCAGCCCCTATTTGATTTCGCTTTTCCCCAACGTGAAAACGTGGGTCGCGGAATTTTCGACAAACCCGGTTTCGCAGACAGCAGTCGCAAGCGCCATTTTCGGCCAAACGCCTATCGGCGGAAAAATTCCCGTCACAGTTCCGGGCGTCTTGGAACGTGGCGACGGAATCAATATTGCCGCCAATCCCATGACGCTTCAGCCTGCATCAGCGGCCATGTCCGATCGCCTCAAGCCCGTCTACACGCTTCTTAACAAAGCCGTCACGGACGGAGCATTTCCGGGTGGCGTGCTCGGCGTCGGCTGGCACGGCCAACTCATCGTCCATCCCTTCGGGAAGCTCGAAAACGAAAGCCCTGCCTATGATGTCGACAAAAATTCCATCTACGACATGGCCTCACTCACCAAAGCCATGGTCACCACCACCGCCGTCATGATGCTCGTTCAGGACAAGCGTCTCGATCTCGACGCGCCCGTCTCGCGCTACCTTCCCGAGTTTGGCGCAGCCGCGAAGACCGATCCGCATCCCGCTTGGCGCGCTCGCGTCACCGTCCGCATGTTGCTTCTCCACGATTCCGGCTTGCCCGGAATTCGCCGCTACTACCTGGAAGGCGTGAAAGGACACGATCAAGTTCTCGCCCGCGCCATGGCCGAGCCGCTCGTCCACGAGCCGGGCACACAGGTGGAATATTCCGATCTGGGATTCATGATGCTGGGTGAAATTGTCGAGCGCCTTACGGGACAGACTCTCGACCAGTTCGCGCAGCAGAAGATCTTTCAGCCTCTCGGCATGAACCGCACGATGTTTCGCCCGCCTAAATCCCTGCGTCCCGATATCGCTCCAACCGAATATGACGGCGTCTACCGCAAGCGCATGATCTGGGGAGAAGTCCACGACGAAAACGCCTGGGCCATGGGCGGCGTGGCCGGGCAAGCGGGACTTTTCTCCACCGCTCCCGACGTAGCCGTTTTTGCTCAGATGCTCCTGAATGGAGGCATCTACGGCCACGTGCGCATTCTTGACCGTTCCACCATCCAGCAATTCACCGCTCGTGTGAATATCGGCGATTCCGCACGCACGCTCGGCTGGGATGTGATCACATCTCCCGAGCACACCGGAAAATATTTTTCGCCTGCCGCTTACGGCCACTACGGCTTCACGGGCACTTCACTCTGGATCGATCCGCAGAACGATCTCTTCATCATCCTGCTCACCAATCGCGTTCATCCCACTCGCGCCAACGAACAGATTCGCCAGGTCCGTCCCGCCGTGCACAACGCCGTCTTTGAGGCCCTCGGGCTCGCTGGCAGCAAGCCCGGTGCCCGATAACTCCCTCGTCACAATCCCTCGCCTCGCGCCGGTTGCCACCCGCAATGTGCCTTACCTCCCGCTATAATAATTCTTCGTTCTGAGGCTCGCCTTGAAGCATCTGAAAACAGAGCAACCCAACCCGCGTTCGCGCGGGCTTGACCAGAAAAGTTCGCTTGCCATTGTCCGCCTGATGAATTCCGAGGACGCTCGCGTGTCCGCGGCCGTCCGGCGCGAATTGCCGAAAATCGCGCGCGCAGTCGACGCCATCGTTGAATCCCTCGCCAAAGGAGGGCGCCTCATTTACGTCGGGGCAGGAACCAGCGGACGCATCGCTTTTCTTGACGCCGCCGAGTGCCCGCCGACATTCGGCACTCCGCCGACCCTGGTGCGAGCGGTGATTGCCGGTGGCAATCGCGCGATGCGAAAGGCTGTCGAAGGCGCCGAGGATTCACTTCGCAATGGCGCTCGCGACCTCCAACGATCGAAATTGACTTCGCGAGACGTTGTCGTCGGCATTGCGGCCAGCGGTACCACTCCCTACGTCCTTGGCGCGCTGAAATACTCAAGACAGGTCGGCGCAATGACGATTGGATTAACGTCAAACCCTAAGTCACCTCTGGCGCGACTCGCTCAGATTACGATTGCGCCAAATACGGGTCCTGAGGTTCTTTCCGGCTCGACACGCATGAAAGCCGGCACCGCGCAGAAAATGGTTCTCAACATGCTCTCTACCGCGGCGATGGTCCGGCTCGGCAGGGCCTATGAAAACTGGATGATCCGCATGAAGTTGACAAATGAGAAGCTGCAGAAACGCGCCGCTCGCATTCTCGAGCAGGCTGCGGGCGTCAGTGCGTCCAAGGCAAGACACGCTCTGCGTCAGGCGCGACACGACCTGCCCGTCGCTCTGGTCATGTTGCAAACCGGCAGCGATTCTCGCGAGGCGCAGCAGCATCTGGCAAAATCGAATGGCAACGTGAGAGCAGCCCTGAAACACGCTGCAAAACAGGCCCGGGAGAGATAGCCATGGATCGATTCAAGATTGAGGGCGGCAGGCCGCTCGAAGGCGCCGTAAGAATCAGCGGCGCGAAAAATGCGGCTCTGCCCGCGATGGCCGCCACGCTGCTCACCAGCGAGCCCGTCCGCCTCGACAATATTCCCCGCGTGCGCGACATCATCACAATGGCTAAGCTCCTCGCGCACATGCGCTGCAACGTCACGAGCCCGGATTTGCCGCCCAGCGAATTCATCATCCAGGCGGAGAAAATCTCTCACGCCGAGGCACCCTACGAACTGGTGAAAACCATGCGCGCCTCTGTCCTCGTTCTCGGCCCGCTCGTCGCGCGCACCGGATACGCTCGCGTGTCTCTGCCCGGCGGCTGCGCCATCGGCGCGCGCCCCATCGATATTCACATTCAGGCGCTCGAAAAACTCGGCGCCACGATCACCCTCGACCACGGCTATGTTGAAGCCCGCGCCAAGCGCCTCCGCGGCGCAGAATTCCGCTTCCCGAAAATCACCGTCACAGGCACGGAAAACGTCCTCACCGCCGCCGTTCTCGCCGAAGGCGAGACGATCCTTGAAAATTGCGCCCTCGAGCCTGAAGTCACGGACCTCGCCGAGTTGCTCATCAAAATGGGCGCGAAAATCGAAGGCGCCGGCACGTCCACTCTGCGCGTCCGCGGCGTCGAGCGCCTCCATGGCGCAGCGCATGAGATTATTCCCGACCGCATCGAGACTGGCACGTTCCTCGTCGCCGGAGCAATCACCGGTGGCGAGCTCCATCTGACGAATTGCGCGCCCGGACATCTGCGTGCCGTCATCGAAAAGCTGAAATCCTGCGGCGTCGAAATCAAGTGCGGCGATCGCACCCTTCACGTGAAGGCGGCCAAAAAGCTCGTCGCCGCCGATGTCGAAACGCAGGAATATCCCGGCTTCGCCACAGACATGCAGGCGCAGTTTATGGCCCTAGCCACGCAAGCGGAAGGCGTCTCGAAGATCCGGGAAACAATCTTCGAAAATCGCTTTCTTCACGCCGTCGAAATGCTCCGCATGGGCGCCAACATCGCCATCGACGGCAATCTCGCCGTTGTCACCGGGCCGTCGAAATTGACTGGCGCTCCGGTCACAGCTTCCGACCTCCGCGCGAGCGCCGGTCTTGTCCTTGCCGGACTTGTTGCCGACAACACCACGTGGATTGACCGCGTGTATCACATCGACCGCGGCTACGAGCAAATCGAGGAAAAACTTCGCTCCGTCGGCGCGCGCATCCAGCGCGTCGGCAGCGGCTCCCGCGAAGAATAAAAAAGGGAGGCCAACCTCGCCTCCCTTAGCCATTTTTTATTCTCTCTGGAAGCAACTTGGCTCGATTGATTCCTCTCTTTATTTGCCGCTCTCCGCGGGACTTGGCAGGCGCCTTCTTCAGTGCTCCCCTACGCCTTCAACAGCTTCGAGACGAAATCCGGCATCAGAGGAATCCGCCGCGGGCAAACGCCCGTGGCGTCGAAGAGCGCAGCAGCCACCGCTGGCGGCACAACGGCGTTCGCGCCTTCCGAGCCGCCGCCAAACCCTTTGTCGTCGCGAGAGAGCGTAACGACTTGGATCTCAGGCGTTTCTTCCATCGTGAGAATGTTGTAGTGATTCCAATCGGTGCTGGTCACTTTCGATTTGTCGAAGGTGACTTCTTCCTTCAGGCCTTCGCTCAGGCCCATCACTACGCCGCTCTTCATACACAGCCCGAGTTGCCGCGGGTTGATGATTTTTCCCGGCTCGCAGCCCACCGTGAATTTCGTCACCCGAATTGCGCCTGTCTCTGGAACTACGAAAATCTCCGCGATGCCCACCCAATAGGCGTTCTCGCGCAGCATGATGCACACGCCACGGCCCGTGACCGGCGCGGAACCCGTGCGGCGCGCCGCAGGATGCGGCGAAGGCCGCGCCTGCCAGTTGGCAGCCTTGGCTGTAGCGCGAAGAATGTCGATGAGCCGCTCGTCGAACGTATGGTCCAGGCGGAACTGCACCGGATCGGCCTTGGCGGCTGCCGCGGCTTCGTTGATCAAGCCTTCGAGCGCGAAATTCTGCTGGCGCTGTCCCGGCGTGCGCATGATATTGCCGCGCAAACCCCCATAGGCGGAGTCTGCGGCGAGATTCGGCATCCCATAAGCCTCTTCCAGGTGATTCGCAATTTTGGTGTAGGCCCATTCCGTGGCGATCCATCCACCGGGCTTTGATTGACTGGTGGGCATTCCGGCCAGTACGGGGCCCAGCAGCCGCGCGTCGGACTCGTGTGGCGAATAGAAAGCCGTGTGAATCCCCGTGATCCGCCCGCTTGCATCCATTGCTGCCGAAACATCCGAGACCCATCCGGGAGAGACACTCGACCACGCGAGATCGTCCTCGAGCATCCACTGCACGCGCACCGGCCTGCCGAGCATCTGCGACAGGATCACAGCGTCGCCTTCCGCGCCGTCGCCACCGAACGTCGTGCGGCCGTACTGCCCGGAGTGCTCGAGCCAGCGGACGACGACTTTCTCTTCCGGCACGCTCAGCGCATACGCAATTTGTGCGCGCAGCCCCTGCGACTGCGCCGAATGTGTCCAGACGGTGACGCTGCCGTCGCGGCGCACGTCGGCTACGGCCACAAACGGGCCAATAGGCGCGTGCCGGACGTACGGCTGCTCGTATGTGGCGGAAACGGTTTTCGCGGCGCTCGCCAGTTCTGCGGAAACGTCGCCGCCAATCTGCCTCCGCTCGGAGGGATCGCCCCATTTCTGCGCCCTCAGAACTTCGGTGAGATTCTCGCTGCCGGGAAGCCCGGCCCAGTCGGTCCATTTAGTCGACGAAGCCACGGACCTTGCCGCGAGCGTTGCTTCCCACTCGTCGGGAGAAACGACGGCAAGAAGATTCGCCTTCCTTACAATCTGCGCCGAAGGGAATTTCTGCTTGTCGAGCTCTCCAACGGAAACCAGCGTTGAGCCGAGCGTCGGCGGCCGGACCATGCGAGCATGCAGCATCCCCGGCAGACGAACGTCGCAGCTCCAGATTGTTTTTCCAGTGATTTTTCCGGGAATGCCGGGGACTGGAAACGATGTGCCGATCACTTTGTACTGGCTAAGAAGTGTGAGCGGCGGATCGCCCGTAACCTTGAATCCTTCCAGGCCCGTGATGCCCATCCATTCCTTTGCGTCAACTTTCGCGCGCTTGCCCTCGACGGGAATTTTCAGTTCGAGATGTTGCCCCTGCACGAGCCGCCCATAGCTGATACTCTTGCCGCCGCCCGAAACCACGCCGTCCGAAACCGTGAGGCTTGCGACAGGAACGCCCAGGTGCGACGAGGAAAGCTTCAGAAGCGCTTGATAGGTGTATGCGGCGACTTTGCGCACGTTGTACATGCCGTTGAGGAAGCCCGCGGAAAACCCGCCGTCGGGTGTCTTGTCCGTGTCACCCAATATCAACGTGATCGCTTCCGGGCGCACGTGCAACTCTTCGGCGATGGCCTGCGCGTAGTAGGCGCTCATGCCCGTTCCTGTTTCCGTGCGGCCCGTGCGCATCAGGATCGCGTTGTCGTGGCGGATTTCGAGCCACGAGGCGAGCAGCGAAGGATCGGGAGAGCCTTCGGGATCCAGTGAAAGAGCCGTGAGTTCGCGAGGGAGCATCAGCGAGACGAAAAGAGCGCCGCCGATTTTCACGAAGCCGCGGCGGGAAATTTCGATGGACTTGGCGGGGCTGCCGGCGGACTGCGTCGTCGTGTTCATGGCTATGCCTTCATAATTTCCGCGGCGCGCTGCACGGCATCAATGATAGCCGCATAGGTGCCACAACGACAGAGGTGCGGCGAAGGGCCGCTGTTTGTGAAAGCATCCTTGATTTGTGCGATAGTCGGATTCGGATTTTTCGAGAGCAGGTCGACGGCTGTGATCATCATGCCACTCTGGCAGTAGCCGCACTGGGGAACTTGTTCTTCGATCCAGGCTTGCTGCACGGGGTGAAGCGTCTTCAGCGCTTCCGCGGCGCCAAGCCCCTTCTTTGCCACCCACACCTGCGGGAGCCCTTCGATCGTCGTGACCTGCTTGCCGATGGCATCCGACACCGGCGTGATGCAAGAGCGTGTTTCCTCGCCGTCGATCAATACGGAACAGGCACCGCACTGCGCCATGCCGCAGCCCAGTCGCACTCCGGTCAATTCGAGTTCGTTCCGCAGCACGTAGAGCAGCGGGGTTCCTGGCGCAACAAAAACGTCTCGTTCCTCGCCGTTCACAGATAAAGTCAATTTTTCAGCCAATTTTTCCTCCTGTTCGAGGACTCATTCACCGCAGCGAAATAACAACTCTCCCTCTCGTAATTAATTCCCCGATGCACCCGCCGGTTTAGAAGCGTGAGCGTGCGAGGCGGTCATGGCGGACGGCACCTTTGCCAGTGTTTGCGCAGCGTCGGCCACCAGGTCCGCGGGTTTCCAGTCGTTGTTGTCATACCATTTGTAAACCTTGCCGTCGGCGTTTATCACAGTCGTGCTCAGCGAATGGACGATAGTGCCGTTTTCCTTGGTGATGGTCAGCCCAAAGAAATGCGCGAGGGCCGGCAGCTCTTTCGGAGACGCCGAGGCGAATTCCCAACGATCGAAAGGCATACCGCCGGTGATGGTGTGAAACGATTCTCCGTAGTTGCGGAGCACTTCCGACGTATCGTGCTCCGGGTCAAACGTGATTGACAGCAGGCGGACGTCCTTCGAAAGCTTGGGATCTTTCTTCGTCGCCGCATATATCTCTGCAAAATTGTGCGACACGAGCGGGCAAAAATTGGCGAACGGGCAGCGGGTGTAAATGAACGTGACCAGCAGCACGTGTCCGCGGTACGAATTTAGGTGGATGTGCCTTCCTTGCTGGTTCAGCAGAACGAAGTCCGGAACCTCTTCGCCGGGCTGCGGAGCGTGGAACTGGCTCAGCGGCGGAGCATTAGATTTAGCCATGACCATGATGTTCTCGAGGTAGCCGCCGCCGTTATCCCCCACTACGTCCGCGCCGATTACGTCCCCCGGATCGACGCCTTTCAGATTGTTCGGATCTTGAACGGAATACGGCATGGTCATCGCTTCCATGAAGCCGGGAATTGCCTGGCTATCGACGACGAGAGAGTCCCGGCTCTTGTTTACCGAAACCACCTTCCCGGTTACGTAGTACCGGTGCGGGGTCGCGGCTTGTTGGGCCGAATGCTTCTTGCAGCCTGCCACCGCCCATCCTGTAAGTGCAACAAGTATGAAAAGAAAAATCGAAATCCAGCGAAAATTGACGAAGTTCTTGCCTTCCCCAAAAGACACTCTCTCTCCTTTCGCCCCGCTGATTGTACGCCCTCAGGCAACGGTCGGACATCAACAATGAAGGATAAAATGAAGCGCCGGAGGAGATGCGGATTACCTTTGGCTCATCAGGTATAAATCGGCGTGGCCCTCGGCTTGCGCGTAAATCACGGTTGAAAGATCGCGCGTGAAATCGTACGCGTTTCCGCCCGCGAGCAAGGGGAACGTGAAGGGCAATTTGAGCGCGACCTGAGGAGAACCGACAAGATTCCCATCATGCCAGCCCTGCCGGTAAACCGTCACGTCGCGCTCGGAAGGAAGCGCGTACGTGAACGATTTTCCATCAGGAGCAAATTGCAGCCCGAAGGTGACAATGTGCGGAATCAGCTCCGTGCACTTCTTGTCGGGCAGCGAGAACTCGTAAATTCCCCTCCTTGCTGCACCGCCTGCCACAAGTGTCAGCAGGTACTTTCCGTCGTGGGCCACCGCGAATGCGAAGCCGCAACTATCGGTCATTTCTTCGGGAATTGAGCCGTTGATGTTTTCCTTCCACATGGTTTCCGCCTTGGCTTCGCTTTGATACGCATTCAGGAACGCCGTTTCCCCGTCCGCGCTGATCATCAACGCCTGCACCGTCCCGTCTGACCACTGAAGCTGTGTCAGGCCGCTGCCGTCCGCCGCAACGACGTAAGGCTTGTCGGGGGCACCCGTATTTTCCTCCACGAATCCGATGTGAGAGCTGTCGGCGGACCAAAATCCCGTGGCGAGGCTCGTCGCCGAAGTAATCCTCTGTTTGTTGCTGCCATCTATGTTCGACACCCAGAGTTCGTTGCGGCCTTGTTCGGGAGTTGTGATGTAGATCAAGCGTTTGCCGTCAGGTGAGATTGCCGGCTGCGTGGCATCCTGCGAAGCGATATCGACAAACGATTTCGAGCGCGTATTGTACGCGGTCAAAACTCCGGACGATTTTCCGTTTACGAAATAAATGCCCTTCCCGCCCGGGTCCGGCATCGGTGAAGTATCCGGTCCGGTGCCCGACGTTATCTGTGTCAGTTTCCTGTCGTTCAGATCGTACTCCCATATATTCTTCAGCCCGTTCACCGTATGGCTGAAGACCACGGATTCCCCCGGCTTGTCCCAAGTGATACCGCTCAGATCGGCTGGAATTTCACCGACGTCAGCGCCAGTCTTCTGGGAGATGTCCACTTGGAAGAGGTAGAGGTGCTCGATCGTTGTGACAGGGTTGGCGGTAATTGCCAACAGACGGTTGCCGTCCGGGTACGGAAGAATCCAAAAGATTGGGAACCCGCCAGCCTTAAAAGCATAGATCTCTTGTTCATTCAGACCGGAACGGTCCGATCGGTAGATCACATCGCGCCTGGCATAGATGAGCGATTTGCCGTCAACCGAAGGCGCAATCGCTTGCCCCTGAAAGAGCCTTGTCGGCTTTCCGCCGAGCGTGGGAACGGCCCACCCTTCCCCTGGTCCGATTGCTCTTCCGTAATAGATCTGCGTTCCGTCAGTTGAAAAGTTGTAGGTCACTTTGTCGCCGTCATCGTTCGTCAGTTGCAGTGGCTCGCCGCCGGAAGTGAGCATCACAAAAACCTGCGCGATCCCCGCAACCGGCGACGTGAATGCCACGGTGTGTCCGTCAGGCGATAACCGCGCGTTATCCATCGGCTTGTCCCACTGGCTGATCTGCGTGATTTTCGCCGGCCCGGTCGGCCCGCGCGATACGCCCGCAAAATGATAGGCAACGAGGGCGATCGCAACGATCGTCGCGCACGCAGCCGCGATGTAAAACTTGTACCGTCCAAATCCTGTCGCGGGTTGCACTGGCACGGCCGTGGCGGAACTGCCCGCCGTCGCGGCAACCGTTCCGGAACCCGGAGCCGCGGGCGCAACGCTCGGCTGCATCGCGCTCGGCTCCTGAACGATTCTGCTTTCGACGGATGAAATTTTCCCTGAGCCCGTGTCCCGTCTTAGCCGCTTCAGGTCCGCGCGCATTTCCGACGCCGTCTGATATCTCAAATCGCGATCTTTTTCGAGCGCCTTATTGATCACGCGCTCCAGCTCTGCCGGCAATTCCGGATTCAAGCGCATGGGCGGGAGGGGAGTGCGGTTAAGAATCGCTTCGGCGACTACGCCGGAAGTTTCGCCGCGGAAGGGAAGCATTCCGGTGGCCATCTCGTACAGCACGATGCCGAAGGAAAACAGGTCCGTGCGCGCATCCAGGTCCCTTCCGCGCGTCTGTTCCGGCGACATGTACGCAACCGTCCCCACCGTCGCTCCCGGGCTTGTCAACAGCTCTAGCGCACCTCCCGTCGGTGCGGCGGAGACTCCCGCGCCTTCGGCGACGCGCATCGGCGCCATCTTTGCCAGCCCAAAATCGAGGATCTTGGCGTGGCCGCGCTTGGTCACAAAAATGTTCGCGGGCTTGATGTCTCGGTGAACTACTCCTTCCGCATGAGCCGCGTCGAGTGCCTCTGCCACCTGGATGCTCAGATCTAGGAGTGTTTCCAGTTCCATGGCGCGGCCGCCAATGCGGTGCTTCAGCGTTGCGCCATCCAGATATTCCATGGCAATAAACACTTGGCCGCCTTCGTCTCCGATTTCGTAAACGGTGCAGATGTTCGGATGATTCAGCGAAGAGGCGGCGCGAGCTTCACGGCGAAATCGCTCCAGGGATTGCGCGTCCCGCGCAAGGTCGTCCGGTAGGAATTTGAGCGCGACGAAGCGCCCCAACTGCAAATCTTCCGCCTTATAAACCACACCCATTCCGCCACCGCCGAGTTTTTCGACGATGCGGTATCGCGAAATTGTGTGACCGAGTAGGGACTGGGGGTCCGGCATGCCGGCGCAATAGTAGATTGCAAAGTTTGGTCAGTCAATGATCCTGAAGAAATCGGCGCTTGAACAAGCTGCACCGTTTCTCGCCCGTACCCTGTCCATTCGGACAGTTGGGCTTGTGAAACAACTGTACTCCGCCATTCCTGGCAAATACGCGGCGCCGTCTATGATTTGAAAAGTGTCCATGGAGCCAAGATGATTCTCTCAATCAGTAGCGGCGGTTCGTCATTCGCAGCGCATCCATCGATCCCCAGGCAATTTTGCATTCATTTGGCGGCCGTCCTCGCCATCGCATTATCTCTAGCGGCGGCGACTTCGGCGCAGGCTCCCCAGGCGTCCCAAGTGCCGTCAGGGCGAATTATGGGCACGGTCATAGACGTGAATGGCGGTCCCGTGGCCGGTGCAACGATTGCGCTCATTGGCCCTGAAATCACCGATCGTCGCACGGTCGTAACCGCCGACAACGGTTTCTTCACATTCGAAAATGTGAATCCAAGCCCTTCCTATCGCCTCGACATCACCGCGAACGGCTTTTCAGACTGGACTTCGCCTGTCATCGCTCTCGCCCCCGGCGAAATCAAGCTGCTGGAAACCATCCAGCTTGCTCTCGCGGAACAGCAGACCACCGTCCGGGTGAGCGGCGACCCCGTCGAGATCGCCACCCAGCAGGTCAAGTTTGAAGAATCACAGCGTGTTTTCGGCGTCATTCCGAATTTCTACATTTCCTACGAAGGAGACAACGCCGCGCCGCTCACAACTGGGATGAAGTTCAAGCTTGCCCTCAAAGTCTCCAGTGATCCGGTTACCTTCGCAGCAATCGCTTTTGTCGCTGGCATAAGGCAGGCAGAGGATTATCCCGACTACCCGCAAGGCATGAAGGGATACACCCAGCGTTTCGGTGCAACCGCCGGCCCCGTTCTTACGGACATCATGATCGGCGGCGCTATCCTGCCATCCGTCCTGCATCAAGATCCGCGCTATTTCTATCAAGGAACGGGCACCACCGGCTCGCGGCTTCGCCACGCGCTCCTCGCTCCGTTCATTTGCAAGGGCGACAACGGAAAGTGGCAGCCCAACTACTCCACCGTGGGCGGCGATTTGGCCTCCGCCGCGCTTGCGAACCTTTACTACCCTCCCTCGAACCGCGGCGCCGAGTTCGTTTTCTCAACGTTCGCGATCGGCACGGTCGAGCGCGTCGTCTCCACCGTGGCCCAGGAGTTTGTCCTCGACAAGTACACCCACCGCCGGGTCCAAGCAAACTAGGTTCCTGTCCACGCTATTTCGTGTTGCGAAAGAGGTATTCGGAATTACTCCCTAGCACCATTCGAATAGCCAGGGCATTACGAAGCACTTTATGCTTCGCGTTAGCATGTTGCGTGAGTACGGAAATGTCTGTGAACACCACCCGGTGCGATCGGGGGTTAGGCGGGAGTCTTCGATCGCTTTGCTGTCACGGCCAGACCAAGCAGCCCAATCGCTAGAAAGAGGCAGGTCCCCGGCTCGGGCGTCGGCACCGCGTTCCAATTGATCACAATATTCTGTCCGTAGTCATCGCCGTTCGCATCAGAAATTTCGACCAGGTTGAACGCAAAGTCATTTTCAAGCCAGGAAGCGTAATTGTCGCCGGCGAAGGTGAAATAGACCGTCCCCAAAGTAAATTGTCCGTTGTTATAGGAGAGCCACGATCCGTCTCCATGCGTGGGAGAAGCGAGCGACATCTCCTCGCCGTCGAATGTGGCTTCAATCCCCGTGACCTCGTATTTCGTCATGGTGAAGTAGTTACCGCTCCCCGAGTTGAAATATGTAGCTGTTGTCGCTACCACGGTGAACTGGGCGTTGAGCGTTATCTGTGGCAATGTCCCAAAGCAGCCCTCGCACGTCGTCGCCGTCACGTTGATCACAGTCGCGGAATCGGCCTGGGCGGTACGCGGCAGGAAAAAAAGCGATGCCAGAAAGAATGTCGCTACCACTTTTGCCATGGAAAGGACTCCCCCAATAGCCTCCGTGCAAAACAGTTTCCAGACCGGGAGTGAAGCTAACTCACCTGTTTTCTGCAGAGATTCCGACTCTGATGCTGTCAGACGGCGAGGCATAGGAACCAATCGTCCATAGAGTTTTATAACCACTATGACTCAATTGAAGCAGCCTTCGCAGGCTCCATCTGGCCCACAAAACGGATTGTACGCAGAAACCCACCTTCAATGTCCCTCGCCCCTCCCGGAGGACCGCCCAAATCATTCGGAGCGCTGATTTGCCCGCCTTATCGCTTCCGGGTATAATTTTCTGTTTAAGCACATGCCACGAGAGCTGCCTGAGAGGCCTGTCCCCGATTTGCGCTCCCCGGCGCCAGTCATGGCCGACGCGGACGCCATTCGTGTGCGTGGCGCGCGCGTCCACAACCTGAAAAACCTCGACGTCACCATCCCTCACAACGCCGTCACCGTCGTGACCGGCGTATCCGGCTCCGGCAAATCCAGCCTCGCCTTCGACACGCTCTACGCCGAAGGCCAGCGCCGCTACATCGAATCGCTTTCCGCCTACGCCCGCCAATTCCTCGAACGCATCGAAAAGCCCGACGTCGACGAAATCTCCGGTATCGCTCCAGCCATCGCCATTCGCCAGAAGAACTCGACGCGCAACCCCCGCTCGACCGTGGCCACATCCACGGAAATTTACGATTACCTTCGCCTCCTTTTTGCCCGCGTGGGGCGCACCGTCTGCCTTCGCTGCGGCCACGAGGTTCGCAAGGACACTCTCGATGAAATCGCTGCGCGCGTTTTGGCGCTTCCCCCAGGCCGCCGCTTCTACGTCCTCTACGAGCTGCGTGTCGCTCCCGATTCGCCCGCCGCGCAAAGTTCGCGCGCGAAGAAACTGGCGATGCCTGCTCCCGAGGCAATCCGCCTCGCGCTTGTCTCCCTGCAAAAGCGCGGCTTCAACCGTCTCTATCAAAATGGCCGCGTCTTCGAATTTTCGGCGCCGGAAGAGTTGCTTGACGTGGATTTCTCAAAACCGGTCTTCGTGCTTGTCGATCGCCTCGTTCTAAGCCCGGACATCCGCTCGCGCCTCATGGATTCGATTGAAATCTGCTACCGCGAGGGCCGCGGCGAAGCAATTCTCGAATTCGTTCCAGACTCCCCCGATTCGCCGCCTGAACGTCTCGTCTTCAACGAGCGCTTCGATTGCAAGAATTGTGGCGCGTCCTACCAGGAGCCGGAACCGCGGCTTTTCTCTTTCAACAATCCCTTCGGCGCATGCCCGCGCTGCCAAGGCTTCGGCAACACCATCGATTTTGATCTCGACCGCGTCGTGCCCGACAAAAGCAAGACTCTCGCCGAAGGCGTCATCGAACCGTGGACTAAGCCGCGCTATCGCACTTTGCTCGTCGAGATGAAACGCTTTGCCCGCGCCAAGGGCATTCCGCTCGATGTTCCCTATCGCGACCTCACCGCCGCGCAACGCAACGCGATTCTCGAAGGCGATCCGAAATCCGATTTTCCCGGCATGAAGGGCTTCTTCGCCTGGCTCGAACGCAAGAAATACAAGCTGCATGTGCGTGTCTTTCTGAGTCGCTATCGCGGCTACGCCACCTGTCCTGATTGCCTCGGTACGCGCCTGCGTGCGGAAGCCCGCGCCGTGAAAATTGCCGGAAAATCGATCACCGACGTCTGCCAGATGACCGTCAAGGAAGTCCGCCCGTTTTTCGATTCGCTCCGGCTCACCGAAGCGGAGTCCGTCATCGCCGGAAAGGTTCTCGAAGAAATCACCGAGCGCTTGCAGTTCCTTGATGAAGTCGGTCTCGATTACCTCACTCTCGACCGTCTCACCTCCACCCTCTCCGGAGGCGAGGCCCAGCGCATCCAACTGGCCACTTCGCTCGGCTCGCATCTCGTTGGCGCTCTTTACGTACTCGATGAGCCTTCCATCGGCCTCCATCCGCGCGATACGCACCGCCTGATCGAAATTCTCAAGGGTCTTCGCGACCTAGGCAACACGCTGCTCGTCGTCGAGCACGACCCCGACACGATTCTCGCCGCCGATCACGTCCTCGATCTCGGGCCCGGCGCCGGTGAGCACGGCGGTTCCCTGCTCTTTTCCGGCACCCGTGAAGAGCTTCTTGCGAGCCAGCAGTCGCTCACCGGCCGCTATTTGCGCGGCGATTTGAAGATTCCCGTTCCTCCGCGCCGCCGCAAACCCTCCGGAAAATTTTTGAAAATTTTCGGCGCACGTAGCCACAATTTGAAGGGTGTCGATTTCACGCTCCCTCTCGGTCTTCTGGCCGCGGTCACGGGCGTTTCCGGGTCGGGAAAATCCACGCTCGTCTACGACGTTCTCTATAAGGCGCTCCAGGCAAAGCGTGCCGGCGGAAACTATCGCGAGTTTTGCGACCGCATCGAAGGCGATTCCGCCATCACGGCTATCGAGATGGTCGACCAGTCTCCGATCGGCCGCACGCCACGGTCAAATCCCGCAACGTATCTCAAGGCCTTCGATCCTATCCGCGAAGTTTTCGCTTCCACGCCCGAGGCCAAAAAGCGCGGCCTCACGGCCGGACATTTTTCCTTCAACATTCCCGGAGGCCGTTGTGAAGCCTGTCAGGGCGATGGCACGGTCACTGTGGAAATGCGTTTTCTTGCCGATGTCGAGCTCGTCTGCGAGGAATGCCGCGGAACGCGCTACAAAAGCAGCGTCCTCGATGTCCGCTACAAGGACAAAAACATTCACGACGTCTTGCAGATGACCGTGCGAGAAGCCATCTCGTTTTTCGCTTCACATCCCAAGGTCACCGCGCGTCTCCGCGTTCTCGACGAAGTCGGCCTCGGCTATTTACGCCTCGGCCAGTCCGGAACCACGCTTTCCGGCGGCGAAGCACAACGCCTGAAGCTGGCCGCGCATCTCACTCGTCAGGAAAACGCGGGCATCCTTTATATTTTCGATGAGCCGACTACGGGCCTGCATTTTGACGATATTCAGAAGCTGCTCACGTCGTTCCGCAAACTCCTCGACGATGGCGCGTCCGTGCTGCTGATCGAACACAATCTCGACGTCATCAAATCCGCCGACTGGATCGTTGATCTCGGGCCGGAAGGTGGCGACGAAGGCGGCCACATCATCGCCGCCGGCACTCCCGAACAGGTGGCGCGCAATTCTCAATCGCACACCGGGAAATTTCTCGCGAAGGTTCTTGCTTCCCGCAATGGAAACTCCGCCGCGCCGGGAAATAGCTCGGCGCAACCTGAATCATCGAACGCTCCACTCTCCCCCGTTTCGCCTTCGGGCTTCTCCTCGAACTCTCCGAGCAAATGACGGTGCGCGCCACAGCGGCGGCCATCGCGGTGCTGGCCATTGCGGCCTGGTCTTCGCTCGCCACAGCGCAGGAGGTGTCCTCGAGCCACAAAATCATCCACGTCAAGGACCCCAGCGCGGCTGAGCTTCAGCAGGACCTATCTGACGCGCAGGATGCAGTCCAGCGCAAAGACTTCGCCGCCGCGGCGGCTGCTTATCAGAAATACATCGCCATCAAGCCGGACGAGCCGACTGTTCATTACGATCTCGGCTTCGCCTATTCCGAGCTGGGCCGTGCAGCCGATTCGCGCGCCGAATTCCAGAAAGCAATTGCGCTCGATCCGAAGATGTCCGCTGCGTATTTGGGCCTCGGACTTTCCTTTCTCGATAACGATCCTTCTTCCGCTGTCGCTCCCTTCACAAAGCTCGTCGAACTGGAGCCTCAGGAAGGCCGCTCGCATTATTTTCTCGGGCTCGCTCTTGAACGCACCGGAAAATCTGCGGAGGCGATTTCGTGCTATCAGGAAGCGATCAAGATCGACCCGAAGAATTCCGATGCCCACTTCGCCCTGGGGCGTGTCCTGCTTGCTTCCCGCCGTCCTGCCGATGCCGAACCGGAATTTCGAGCGGCGCAATCGGTCGATCCAAATAATCCAGATGCTGTGCTGGGGCTCTCCGAAAGCCTGGAAGCGCAGGGCAAGCTCGCTGAAGCTTCCGACGAGCTTGCGAAATATCTTGTTGCAAAGCCTGACGACGCGGAAGCTCGCCTCCACCATGCGACTTTGCTGGTGAAATTGCAAAAATACGACGACGCGCTCGCCGAACTCGAGCGCGTTGCGCCGTCCGGTCAAGAAAGCTTGGCCGCTTTGAAATTGCGCGCCGAGATCTTCTTTGCAACGAAGAAATTTGCGCTCGCCATCGCGCCCCTTCAAAAGGCGGCCGCGCTTGCGCCGAACGATCCGAATCTTCCCGCGCTCCTCGGCCACGCGTATTTTGAATCGCAAGATTATCCGCATGCCGTCGATGAACTTATTCTTGCCCTACAAAAAAATCCCCAGGCGACGGACGTTTTATCCGAACTCACCGCGGCGGAATATCTGAACAAGAATTACGGCGCCACGCTCCACGGCCTCGAACTCCTCGAAAAGCGCCAGCCGCTCACAGCGGGCAATTGGTTCATCCGCGCGTCCTGTTACGATAAACTCGGCTATGCGCCTCAGGCGCTCGATGCGTATCAGAAGTTTTTGCAGATGAACACGGACCTGAACAGCGATTCGTATTTCGCAGCCGCGTCCCGCGTCCGCGAGCTTTCGCGCGAGATCCAGGAAAAAAGGAAATAGTCCTTTGCGAGCTTCGCTTCCATCCTCCAGGCGTCTGCTCCTCTTGCCCGCAGCGTTCCTGCTCTTTGCTCCCTTCTTGCCGTCGCAAGACCACACCGCGGAGCTTGCTGCGAAGTTCGACCGCGAAACGAATCCGGTGCACAAAGCGAAGTTGATGCCCGACCTTGGCAATGGCGAATTCCAGGAAATTCAAACGCAGGCCGCTGCCGGAAATTACGAAGCCGCTCTCAAGACGCTTGCCCTGTACCACAATCAAGTGGCCGCCACCGAGAAAGCTCTCGACGCGACCGGCGCCGATCCGGCGAAGCATTCCTCCGGCTACCGCCAGCTTGAAATCTCCGTGCGCGAAGCGCTTCGCCGCCTTGACGACATCGACTTCAGTCTCCCCGTGGATCAGAAAAAAGCGTTTACGGATATTCACGACCAGCTCCAGCAGACCGACCAAAGACTTCTTCGCGAGCTCTTCCCTCGCGACCACCCGCCGGCCACCTCTCCGGCGGCGCCTCACCCGTAGGAGATTAGTATGCTGAACCGTTCTAAATATGCCCTCATCGTGCTGCTGGCTTTTGCTGCTCTTCCCGCGACGACGATCGCACATTCGCTTCTGCAGCCACAGGAGAAGAAAAACTACCTCACTGATTATGAGGCGGACAAAATTCGGGACACGCAGGATCCCGGCGAACGCATTCGCCTCTACATCTCCTACGCAGAAGAGCGCTTGAAGCAGTTCCAATATGAGCTGGCGCGCAAGACGCCCGAAGGCCGCCGCGGCGATATTCTCAACAGCCTTCTGAACGGCTACGTTGGCTGCTTCGACGACGGCACCGACGAGATCGAAGTCGCCCGCGAGCGCCAGGTCGACATTCGCTCCGCCCTGCAGCTCTTCGACAAGAAGGGCAAGGAATTTCTCGCGCAACTCCAAAAAATCAACAAGAACAGCCCCGACTACGACATGTATTCCGACACGCTCCAGGACGCCGTCGAAGGCACGCAAGAAGATTTGCACGACATCGAGGCCGCGTTGAAAGAACTGAATCCCGCACCGGTGCGGAGAAAACCCTCTTGAGAAGAGCGGCGTGCGCTTCGCGCGAATTTCCGGGCGGCGAGCGGATTTTTCAGCGCATGTTCACGCGCCTTGGATTTCACGGCCGGCCCCCGCAGTTTCACGTGCAATTCCATCCCTATACGGATCTCACGCTGACGATCCGCGTTCGCAATGAAATTGCGCACGTGCGGATGTCCGACGCGCTCGAAGATGCTCCTGTGACGGTGGTCGAAGCGGCCGCCGCTCTTCTGCTGGCCAGGCTCTACCGTAGAAAGCCGCCGCGCGACCTGCTCGATCTCTATCGCCGATTTTCCTACGAACAGTCGACGCGCGAAAAATTGCGGCATTTCCGGCAGACGCGCGCCCGGCACGCCACGCACGCTCCGGCGGGGGCTCATTTCGATCTCGAGCCGATGTTCGACCGGCTGAACGCTGAATATTTTCGGGGAGAATTGCGAAAGCCGCGCCTAGGCTGGAGCCGCCGCGTGTGGAGCTCGCAACTGGGCTGCTACGATCCTGCGCTCGATCAGATCGTGATGAACCGCGTGCTCGACCGTCCCGCCGTGCCCCACTACGTGGTCGCCTACGTGCTCTACCACGAAATGCTGCACGTGAAGCATCCGATGCGCTTCGCGCGCTGCCGCCGGGAATCACACACCGCAGAATTTCGGAGCGAAGAAAAACGCTTCGGGGCGTACACGCGCGCGATGCGTTTCCTTCGCCACTTCCCCACGCGATCGTTCGCGCGCTAGCGCGAGGATAGTTTTTCGATTTTCTTTTGGACTTTCTTCGCGTCGGGCCCGTTAGGGAGCACCTGCAGATATTCTTTGTAGTATTTCAGGGCGATCTGGTCGTCGTGCCGCTTCTCGTAAATCTCCGCCAGCAGCAGGCGCGGCTTGGCAAAATCGGGCTTCAAGCGGATGGCATCCTGGTATCGCCCGATCGCCGCGTCCTGGTCGCCTTTCGCCTTGTAGAAATTGCCGACGTCCACGTCGTGATAGGCGCCGTAGGGGTCCCACGTGGAGGGATCCTTCGGGTTCACAACTTTGTTCGACAAGAAATCGTCCGACGGCGAGGACGACGATTTCGCGGAAGAATGTTTCGAATGAGCGCCGGAATCCGAATTGTCCCGAGAATCAGTGGGAGGCAGACTCGAAGAACTGGAAGAGGACGAATCCTGGCTGTCTTGTGGTTTCTGCTGAGAATTCTGCTGCTGGGCGCGCGAGGGCCAGGCGAAAAGCGCCAGGCAGAAAGCGGGAACGAGCCAGCGAATCTTCATCGGACTCTTCCGTTGGATTCGGTTTGCTATGATGAACGTTGCATGAGGCTGGCGAAAAATGCTCTGCGAGCCCGGCCGCCATTGTATCGCTCTGCGGTGACACAGCGCGATGGAACTCCGTGAAAAAGTCGACAACCTGCCGCTCCAGCCGGGAGTGTATTTGTATCTCGACGCGGCGGGAAAAATCATTTACGTGGGAAAAGCGCGCTCGCTGCGCAACCGTGTCCGGTCGTATTTTCTCGAATCGCGCTGGCAGGATGCCAAAACCGGTTCGTTGGTGCGCGAGATCGCCGATTTGCAATACATCGTCGTTGATAATGAGCGCGAGGCGCTGGCGCTTGAGAACGAGCTGATCAAGCAGCACAAGCCGAAATTCAACGTTCTGCTGCGCGACGACAAGACGTATCCCTACATCCGCTACACGGCCTTTGAGAAATTTCCGCGCGTTTACGTCACCCGCCGCCTGGCGAAGGATGGTTCGATCTATTTCGGGCCGTATTTTCCGGCAAGCCTCGCGTATCGATTGGTGCACCTGATCCACAAACATTTTCTGGTGCCATCGTGCGCGGTAGACCTGACGCGAACGCATCCGCGTCCCTGCCTGCAGTTTTACATTCACCGCTGCCTCGGACCGTGCGTGAAGGGGCTGGTGACGGACGAGCGGTACGCGGAAGCGGCGCGCGACGTGCGGTTGTTTCTCGAAGGCCGCCGCAGCGATCTCTCGCGAAGCCTGGAAGGCCGGATGGAACTCGCTTCTGCCGAGGAGCGCTACGAAGAGGCCGCCGGATACCGCGACCTGCTGCGCACCCTGGCGGATATGGAGGAGCGGCAGAAAATCGCTGCAGCCTCGGGCGACGATACGGACGTTCTCGCATGGTATGCCGAGCCGCCGCAGGTGGCCGTGAACCTGTTCCACATTCGCGGCGGGCGCGTCGTGGACAGGCGCGATTTTTACTGGGAAGACCAGGACGAATTCGACCCGGCGGAGTTTCTCCCGTCGCTGCTGAAGCAGCTCTATCTCGGAGCGGCTTACTATCCGAAATACATCCACGTGCCGCAGGATTTTGAAGACCGCGAACTGCTTGAAGATGTCTTGAGCGATGCCGCCGGACATCGCGTGGAAATCCTGAATCCGCAGAGGGGAAAGAAGCACGCGTTTTTGGAGCTTGTGGAGAAAAACGCGAAGCACTCCTTCACGCTTCGGTTTCGCGTGCTGAAGCCTTCTCCGAAAGCGATCGTCGAAGCGCTCGAATCGGCGCTTGGGCTGTCTGAACCGCCAAAGCGCATCGAATGCTTCGATATTTCGCACATCCAGGGGTCGGACACAGTGGCTTCGATGGTTGCGTGGGAAGACGGAAAGATGAAAAAATCCGACTACCGCAAATTCGTAATTCGCGGCGAGAAGATGGCGGAAGGCTCGGATAAAAACGCTGGTCGGCTGCGCGACGATTTTGCAAGCATGAGAGAAGCCGTGGAGCGGCGCTATCGCCGGTTGCAGGAGGAGAAGAAATCGCTGCCGAGCTTGATCCTGATCGACGGCGGCGTGGGGCAATTGCACGCAGCGGCGCAGGCACTCGACAAACTGGAAATCATTAACCAGCCGCTCGCGAGCATCGCGAAGAAGGAAGAAATTTTGTACGTCTATGGGCGCGAGAATGAGCCTATCATCCTCGAAAAGCATTCTCCGGTGCTGCACTTGATCCAGCAGATTCGCGACGAGACTCACCGATTTGCGGTGACGTTTCACCGGCAACGGCGCGCGTCGAGCCGCTTGCGGACTTCCCTAACCGATATTCCCGGCGTGGGCAAAGGCACGGCGCAAAAGCTGCTGCGAAAATTCGGCAGCGTCGCACAACTTCAGAAACTGAGCGTGGAGGAATTGTCGCGCGAAATGCCCGCAGCGAAGGCGGCGCGGCTGCACAGCGCGCTTCACGAAGCGGCGGCGCGTGAAAAACGGGCCGAATAGGAGCGCGCTAGAGGCGCGGACATTTCCCGCCTTGCGCGGCTGTACTGGTAAGGCTATGCTATTGGCAGATTCCGGAGGCAAAACATGAGCGACAACGTAGGTTCGAAAGTCAGCTTTTTCCTTGTCGGATTGGGCATCGGGGCGCTGGTGGGAATCCTGTTTGCGCCGAAATCCGGCGAAGAGACGCGCGAATATCTGTCGAACCGCGCCGACGAAGGCCGCGACTACGCGCAAAAGAAAGCGCGCGAACTGCGCGAGCGCGCCGAAGATCTGATTGAGCGAAGCAAGGAAATTATGGCCCGCCAGAAGGATTCGATTTCGGCGGCAGTGGACGCGGGGAAAGACGCGTACGTGCGCGAGAAGTCGAAGGCAGCGTCCTAGAGCGGCGAGGGGAAGCAGATGCCAGGGGTGGTCGAAGCGTTCGTGATAATCGCCGGAGTGGCCATTGTGGTCCAGATGGTCATTCTGCTGGCGATGTTTCTGCAGATGCAAAAAGCGATCCAGGAATTTACGAGGATTGCAACGGATCTGCAGAACCGCGTCGATCCCATTCTTCTGCGCGTCAACCGCATCCTAGAGGATTCCGAAGACCGCATCGCGAACGTGATGGGCGATGCGGCGGAAATCACGCGCTTGGCGCGAAGCCAAGCACAGAAAGTGGATCGCGTTTTCACCGACACGGTGGAGCGGCTGCGCATTCAAGTGGTCCGCGCGGACCAGATTTTGACGGGCGTGCTCGAAGTGGTGGAAGACGCGGGAACGCGCGTGCGGAAGACGGTGTGGGGTCCGCTGCATCAGGTCTCCGCGGTGCTCAAGGGTTTCAAGGCGGGGCTCGATTTCATTCGCGGGCAGCAGGGGCGCGCACGGCGCAACTCGGAGCCGGAAGCGGCCACGCAGGACGAAGAGCTTTTCATCTGAACGAATCGCCGTCCGGCGATTTGCGAATCTTCGAAAATCAAATGTCAGGAAATTAATTTTGCGGATTGGTGTACGCGAAATTCGGGGAGGGGTGTGTCGCTGGAAGTCGCGCGCCGGCCCTGCGCTCTGTTTGCCGAGCGCCGGGCGAAGCGTCGCGGAATTCATGGCTATTTAATCCAGCCGCCGCCGAGAACGAGATCGCCGGAATAAAACACGGCTGCCTGGCCGGGAGTGATAGCGCGCTGCGGCTCGCGGAAGTCAACTCGGGCCGTGACTTCGTCGGGCGCCGTGACCGTGGCGAGAGCGGGCGTGTGGCGATTGCGAATGCGGACCATCGCTTCGACCGGAGCGGAGGGACGCGCGATGGAAACCCAATTGACTCTGTGGACCTCGCAGGTGGTGCGGCGGAGCTCGGCGTCATCGCCGACAACGAGGCGATTCGCGGCACGATCGAGCGCGACGACGTAGAGGGGGCGGCCAGCGGCAAAGCCGAGGCCCTTGCGCTGGCCGACGGTGTAGTGATGCAGCCCGGAGTGGCGGCCAAGGACTTCGCCGTCCGTGGCGACAATTTCTCCGGAAGAATCCGGCAACGCGCTTCCCTTCTCTCCCAAATAGCTTTCGATGAAGCGGACGTAATTGCCCGTGGGGACAAAACAGATTTCCTGGCTTTCGGGCTTTTCCGCCACGGGAACGGCGAGGCGGCGGGCGATTTCGCGGACTTCCTGCTTGGACAATTCGCCGAGAGGAAATTCGGAGCGCGAGAGCTGCTCCTGCGTGAGACCAAACAAGAAGTAGGTCTGGTCTTTGGAGTCGTCGCACGCGCGGAGAAGTTCGTAGCGGGCGATAGCCGCGTTGTGGCGAACACGCGCGTAATGGCCGGTGGCGACGCGATCCGCGCCGATCTGGCGCGCGGTGACGAGAAGTTGATCGAACTTCACGTGATTATTGCAGAGCGTGCACGGGATCGGCGTGCGGCCAGCGAGATAGTCGTTGACGAAGGGCTGGATGACGGTCTGCTCGAACTGCCGCTCAAAATTGACGACGTAGAACGGAATCTTCAAATGCTCGGCGACGCGGCGCGCGTCGTAGACATCGTCGAGCGAGCAGCAGCGATGCTGCGCGGGACCCCCGGCGTTCTGTAATTCGGGCAAGCGGCGCTGATTCCAGAGCTGCATGGTGAGGCCGACGATATTGCGGCCGCGGTCGTGGAGGATCGCGGCGACGGTGGAGCTATCAACGCCTCCGCTCATT
Source organism: Candidatus Acidiferrum sp. (assembly GCA_035524135.1). Taxonomy (GTDB): domain Bacteria; phylum Acidobacteriota; class Terriglobia; order Acidiferrales; family UBA7541; genus Palsa-295. The sequence continues at coordinate 25,193 of DATKPM010000089.1, forward strand.
GCAATGGCAACCGCAGGGCCGGCTGAAGTGGCCGCCGCGGCTTGCTGTTCGAGTCGGAGAACGGTCGCCATTTTCTTAGGTGGTCACCGCCGGCGTCGAGGAGCGCGGAGAAAGCGATCGGAGGCGCTCGACCACTCCGGGAAGAGAGGCGATGACATAGTCAATTTCTTCGGGCGTCGTCGGGCGGCCGAGGCTGAAGCGGATGCTCGAGCGCGCTTCGTCGGGCGAGAGGCCCATTGCGAGAAGGACGTGCGAAGGCTCGACAGCGCCAGAAGAACATGCCGCACCCGTCGAGCAGGCGATGCCGAGGAGATCGAGCGCAATGACGAGCGCTTCGCCGCCCGCATGATCGAAGCAGATGTTCGTCGTGCCGGGAACGCGGGGCGCGCCCGCGCCATTGACGTGCGCAGAGGGAATTTTCTCGAGAACGGCATTCTCGAAGCGGTCGCGCAAGGCGGAGACGCGCAAAGGAGCCGAAGCTTCACTGTCCATGTGCACGAGGGCGAGCTCGGCGGCCTTGCCGAGACCGACGATGCCGGGAACATTTTCGGTGCCGGGGCGGAGATCGCGTTCGTGATGACCGCCATGGAACTGGGGAGAGATGCGCGTGCCGCCGCGAACGTAGAGAACGCCAACGCCTTTGGGGCCATAAATTTTGTGGGCGGAGAGCGAAAGCAAATGGACACCCATGCGGTCGACATCGAAGGAAACTTTTCCGGCGGACTGCACAGCGTCGGTGTGAAAGAGAACGCCGAATTCGGCGGCGATGCGGCCGATTTCCTCGATGGGTTGGATGACGCCGGTTTCGTTATTGGCATGCATGACGCTGATGAGAACGGTTTCTGGACGCAGGGCGCGGCGAACCGCTTCTGGATCGACGGCGCCATTCAGCGAGACGGGAACGTAGGTGACGGCGACGCCACGAGATTCGAGCGACTGGCAGGCGTGGAGGACGCCCGGATGTTCGATTACCGTCGAGACAACGTGCTTCTTCGGGAGACGCGAGGCTTCGATAGCGCCGAGGATGGCGAGATTGTCGGCTTCGGTGCCGCCGCTGGTGAAAATGATTTCCGCGGGGCGAGCACCGAGAAGATCGGCGACGGAATCGCGCGCGCGATTGACTGCGGCGCGAGCGTTTTGGCCCGGTGTGTGGATGGAGCTTGCGTTGCCGTAGTCGGATGAGAGGAATCCCACCATAGCGTCGAGGACGGCGGGGTCCACGGGGGTGGTTGCGTTATGGTCGAGATAGGCGCGCATTTTCGTGTGACAGCGGCGAAAATCGAGAGCGAATTCCGCCGAGCCATGGCCTTCATCAATAGAGTGTCGGGCCGGATGGCTTAACCCATTTATTTGCAACACTTTTGCTCTTACGAGTGTAGCGAACCGGAGGCTCCGATTTGTGCGAGTTTTTCTGCCTGGCGCTGGCTCCTTTCCCGCCACGGGCGGCGACTTTGCCGCTCCCCGAAAAGGCGACAAATTAGCCTAGCATGAATGGGCGGGAGATGCGAATGAGAGGGCTACGGTGGACTTTTGCAGACGCTAACAGAGTTGCAAGCGGCACACAGCGGCGCGTCGGCTGGATTGACACGAGAGCGAGGGTCCGATAGCGTCGAAGTAGAGCATAAAATTCGGAGAGCATATCCCTCGGCGCCTAAGGCGCCTCGGGACGACAATCTTTAAGTTGGCTTCCGAGCCAACAGGGGCAAAGAATGGCGCGTCCGATCATAACGCTGACGACGGATTACGGTACGAACGACCACTTTGTGGGCGCGATGAAGGGCGTGATCCTGAACGTCAATCCGGAAGCAACGGTGGTGGACGTGACGCACGGCGTGATCCCGCACGATATTCTGGATGGCGCGCTGGCGATTGGGCGGGCGTACAAATATTTTCCAGCGCGGACGATTCACGTGGTGGTGGTGGATCCGGGCGTGGGAACGCAGCGGCGTCCGATTCTGGTGGCGGGAGACACGCACTATTTTGTGGCGCCGGACAATGGCGTGCTGAGCGTGGTCTTCGACCAGTCGGAGACGCTGCACGCGTGGCACATCACTTCCGAGCACTATTTTCTGCATCCGGTGAGCAACACGTTTCACGGGCGGGACATTTTTGCGCCAGTGGCGGGATGGCTTTCGAAATCGTGGCAGACGGCGAGCTTCGGAGAAGAGATTACGGATTTCGTGCGGTTCAGCATCCCGAAGCCGAAGTCGCAGGGATCGCAAGTGAAAGGCGTGGTGCTGCGCGTGGATCATTTTGGAAATTTGATCACGAACGTGTCTCCGCAAGATGTGCCGGCGCTGGCTGCTCCTGATGGGAAAGTGACGGTCCGAGCGGGGAACGCGGAGATCAAGAAAATCTGCTCGACGTTTGCGGAAGGCGCGCCGGGAGAGCCGATCGGGATTCTGGGGTCGAGCGGGTATCTGGAGATTGTGGTGAACAAGGGCAACGCGGCAAAGACGCTGGGCGCGGCCAGAGGCGCGGAAGTGACGGTGGAAGTGGCGGCCGGATAACCTTCTGCGTAGAAGACGGACATTGGGTGGGAATCTGCGGTAAACCTTAAAGCCTCACGGACACAAGACATTCATCGAAAAATAGCGCACTTGCTGAAATGCTTTGCAGGGAATTGCGTCTTTACAGGTGTGAGGGCACCCGATTCATTTTGCGGAGAATGCGCCTAATAAAAGCGCGGCCCTGTTTGCGTTGACATCATTCCGGCAACTGAGTGAGCGGTTCGAAAAAATCTAACCTCTTGCCTAATCGCGCATCGAAGTGTTATCAGAGAACTCAAAGAAAGCCGAAAAGCAACGGCCGATCCAGCGGCGGCTGAGGCCGCAACCCGAAAAATCGATGGGAGCAAGCAGATGCCAAGCGACGCGACCGCACCAACGGAAAAAACTCCTATACCGTTAACGGGAGGCGACAAACTCGCGCGATTCGCTGGGGTTGGCATCATCCTCCTTGGCGTGGTGGGAGCGTTTCTCTGTTTGGGCGGTTGGTTCAGCCCGAACAAGCTGACGCCGGGGAAGTTCGTAGATGGCTTTCAGCAGGTCGACGGGGTCTACTCGGGTTTTCGGCGCAATCACGCGAAAGGCGTGTGCGTAACTGGATTTTTCGACAGCAACGGCAATGGCGTGCAATTTTCCAAGGCGCTCGTGTTTCGAGCGGGACGCGTGCCGGTAATCGGAAGGTTTTCGCTGGGCGGCGGTGATCCATATATGGCGGACAGCGCCGGCGCGGTGCGAGGCTTCGGGATTGAATACAAGTTGCCGGACGGCGAAGAGTGGCGCACGGCGATGGTTGACCTGCCGGTGTTTCCTTTCCACACGCCGCAGGATTTCTACGACAACCTGATGGCGTCGAAGCCGGATCCTGCGACGCACCAACCAGACCCGGCAAAGATGGCAGCGTTTGTGGCGAGCCATCCGGAGTTTCTGGCGGCGATAAAAATCCTGAAAAGCGGGCAGCCATCATCGGGATTCGACAACAGCGCTTACTACAGTCTGAACGCATTCCTTTTCAAAAACGAGAGCGGCAAGGTGACGCCTGTGCGTTGGTGGCTCCAGCCGGTGCAGCCGTACGTGGCGGCAAACGCGGCGGGAGCTCCTGCGGGCGACAAGAATTACCTGTTTGACGGATTGATCGCGAGCATCCTGCAGCACCCTTTGCAATGGCACCTGATGCTCATCATCGGCCAGCCGGGCGACCCGACCGACAACGCCACCATCATGTGGCCGGAGAGCCGCCAGCAGGTGGACGCGGGGACGCTGACGATTGATACTGTAGAGAGCGAGGAAACGAGTCCGACGAGGGACGTGAACTTCGATCCGCTGGTTTTGCCGGATGGGATATCGCCGTCGGACGATCCACTGCTGAGCGCCCGGTCGGCGATTTACTCACAATCCTTCACGAGGCGCGCCGGGGAGAAGAAAGAAGCGAGCGCGATCACCCCTGCGGACGTCAGAAAGTGAGCGCCAAGATGACAAGCGAGCCGCAGCAATTCCCTGCTTCCATGCGAGTGCTTCACTGGCTGACGGCGTCCATGGTGCTGACGATGCTCGGCATCGGCGTGGCCATGGTGGCGTCGCTGGGCGACTATCACACTTTGGTGTCCATCCACCGCCCGCTAGGGATTGCTCTCTTGATTGTGGTGGCGATCCGGTTCGTCAACCGGCTGCTGCACAAGCTGCCTCCTTTTCCGGCTACGATGTCGCCGCAAGAGCGGCTGGTTGCAACTGCGTCGGAGGTTTTGTTGTACACGCTGCTATTCGTGCAGCCACTGGTCGGCTGGGGAATGCTATCGGCGGCGCGCTATCCGATCGTGATGTTTGGGGCGGTACACCTCTTTCCAATTCTTCCGCATAGCGTGATGTTGTACGCGGCTTTGCGGAAGCTGCATACAATTCTTGCCTACCTGCTGTTCTTCGCGTTCGTGGCGCATTTTGGAGCGGTGCTGTTTCACAACCTGGTTTTACGGGATAGGTTGTTGAGCCGCATGGCACCGTGGCGGGAACGGGCGCAATAAGCAGGGCTCCCGCGACGCCCTCGTCGACAGAGAGATTTCTCCGCTTCATGGAAGCGCAGGCACCGCATCGCGGGTCTGGGGAAAAACGTGCGCGCCCATTCCAGTCGAAATGACAACCTAAGAACACAAGCGGGGGCGCCTGCAGGCTCGAAGCTTCGAGAACACGCGCAGGACGATCGAGGGTGGATGCCATAAGCGGCGGCACGTAGGCTCGGGCGGAAAGACACCTCAGCGGGCGAACAGACGGCGAGGAGGGAAATTTCAAATCTGGCCCTGGCGGATTTGGAGGGTAAGGCGGAGGCGGGGATCGAGGTAGTCACGGAGGGCGTCGCCGAGCATGTTGAAGGCGAGAACGGCGGCGGCGACGGCGAAAGCGGGAAAGAGGACGAGGTGAGGCGCGTCGAAGAGATGGGCACGCGCGTCGTTGAGCATCGAACCCCAACTGGGCATGGGCGCGAGAACGCCGACGCCGAGAAAGCTGAGAGTGGATTCGGCGAGAATCGCTCCCGCCATAGCGATGGTGGCTTGGACGAGGACGGGCTGAAGAATATTGGGCAGGACGTGGCGAAGAATGATGCGCGGGCTTGACGCGCCGAGAGAGCGGGCGGCGAGGATATATTCCATTTCGCGGACTTGAAGCACCTGCGCGCGGGCGAGGCGGGCGTAACCGGCCCATCCGGTGACGACGAGAGCGAGAATCACCTTGCCGATGCCGGGACCGAGAAACGCCGCGAAAGCGATGGCGAGAAGAATTCCGGGGAAAGAAAGAAACGCGTTGATAAGGATGATGTTGACGAAGCGGTCGAGCCAGCCACCGAAATAGCCTGCCAGAGAACCGATGGCCAGGCCGATCGCGCCTGCGCCAAAGACAACACAGACACTGACGGTCATGGAAACACGCGCGCCATAGATGATGCGGGAGAGGACGTCGCGGCCGAGATCGTCCGTGCCCATCCAGTGAGCGCGGCTGGGAGACTCGAGGCGAGCGGGGAGATTTTGTGCAGTGGGGCTTGCAGGAGAGATAAGCGGCGCGGCGAGGGCAAGGATGAGGAGGAGGAGCGTGAGCGTGAAGCCGACGCGGCCGGGCAGGCTGGAGCCGAGGAAGGAGCGCAGGTGGGAAAAAATGCTCATTCGAAGCGCACCCGGGGATCGACGAGGACATAGACAACGTCGGTGAGAAGATTAACGGCGACGTAGGAGACAGCGATGAAAAGAATGCAGCCTTGAAGGAGCGGGTAATCGCGCGCTTCGATGGCCTGGACAGCAAGGCGGCCTATGCCTGGCCAGGAAAAAATCGTTTCGGTGACGATGGTGCCGGCAAGAAGCGTGCCGAATTGGAGGCCGAGAATCGTGAGGATGGGAATCAAGGCGTTGCGAAAGGCGTGCCGAAAAAGCACGGCGGATTCGGAGAGGCCCTTGGCGCGGGCGGTGCGAACGTAGTCGGCGGAAAGCTCCTCAATGACGGAGGTGCGGACCATGCGCGTGAGGATGGCGGCAAGAGCGGCTCCCAGAGTGATGGCGGGAAGGACGAGATGCGCTGGACCACCGCGCCCGGAGACGGGAAGCCAACCGAGGAGGATCGAGAAGACGAGAATCAAGACAGGACCGAGTGCGAAATTGGGGATCGAGAGGCCGAAAAGAGTGAAGACGCCGACGGCATGGTCGGCCGCGGTGCCTCGTCGCTCTGCAGCGAAGAGCCCCGCGGGAATGGCGATGGCGGCGCAGACAAGAAGAGCGACGAAGGCAAGTTCGAGCGTGGCGGGATAATGCGAGAGAACGACATGGGTAACCGGCTGCTGGAAGCGGAAGGATTCCCCGAGATTGCCGCGAAAAATTCCTACTAGAAAATGAACGTATTGCGCGGAAATGGGCTGATCGAGACCGAGAGCGTGGCGAAGCTGGGCGATGTCTTGGGCGCGAGCGCCTTCGCCGAGCATTTGCTGGACCGGATCGCCGGGAACGATGTGGGCGAGAAGGAAAACCATGGTGACGATGAGCCAGAGGGCGGGAAGAGAGAACAGAATGCGTTGGAGGAGGCGGCGAAGCATTTTTCGATGAGAGGCGTTGGCTCCTGGCGATACGCGAGAGCGCAAGTGTATGCGCTGGTGATTTTCGCACAATGGACCAAGAGTGAGGCGGCGAAAGTGAGGAAGTGTGCGATGGGAAGAGATTGAAGAGAGGTATCGGGCACGGCATGCCGTGCCCCTAAGGACCTTCGCGACCGGCTCTTCGATCAGAAATGTAGATCCACGAATCACATCTTCAGTTGAAGACTGCTCTTGGAGCTGGCATTTGCAGATTTGCGCGACAAGCCCTTTTCAGGAAGGCTTGTCCTTCCCTTCGGTATCGACATTCAACTGTTCCGCACCACCGGTGACTTCTGGTGGCGGTGCGTCTCCCGAGCTTGCTTTGTCGCGATTTTCCTTGTGAGGAACATGCTTTGTGGAGGATTTCCTGGAGCGGGGCTTGCGAGGAGTGGATTTCGCGGTGTGGTGGCGATGATGGTGCGTATGGTGATGTGCGGCAGGAGCATCGGCTTGCGAGGCTGAAGAGTCAGGTGGAGAAGCAAGCGCGGCGGCTGGGACGGGGAGAGGCTTGATTTTGACGCGGGAGACGCGGCGGCGGTCCATTTCCATGACGGTGAAGCGATAGCCTTCGGCTTCGAAGCTTTCGCCGCCGCGAGGGATGAAACCGAGGCGCGTGAGGATGAAGCCGCCGACGGTTTCATAGCCGGGATCGTCGGGAAGGACGATGTTGTACTGCGAGGCAAGATCGCGGACTTTGAGTGCTGCGTCGAAAACCATCGAGCCGTCGGGAAGCGGCAGCGGGCGCTCGACGACGTCGAACTCGTCGTGAATTTCGCCGACCATCTGCTCGAGGATGTCTTCGAGAGTGGCGAGGCCGAGGATGCTGCCGAATTCGTCGACGACCATGGCGAGGCCGGTGCGGCGGGAGCGAAATTCGAGAAGCAGTTCGCTGGCGGCTTTGGTTTCGGGAACGATGAGAACGTCGCGGAGAAGCGGGCGGAGATGAAATTCGCCGGGGGCGAGACGCTCTTCGGAGCGGCGGGCGCGGTCGAGAAGCACCCAGATGAGGTCTTTGATGTGGACGAAGCCGAGAATGTGGTCGAGAGAGCCTTCATAGACGGGAATGCGTGAGCGTTGCGTGGTGGCGATCATGGACATCGTGTCTTCGAGGGAGGCGGTGACGGGGAGCGCGTGAACATCCGGGCGCGGAACCATGACTTCGCGGACTTGGACCTGGCTGAGTTCCATCGCCGACTGAATGAATTTGACTTCGCTGGCGTTGATGAGTCCGCCTTCGCGCGCCTGCTGGACGAGAACCTGAAGCTCCTCGATGGAACGGACGAGGGTGTGGCCGGGAGGCGAAGTGACGCCGAGAAGGCGCACGAAGCGCGCGGCGATGAAGTCGAGCAACTGGATGGCCCAGCGGAACGTGTGCAGGAACCAGTTGAATGGGCGGGCGATGACGAGGGCAACGCGTTCGGCGCTGGCGAGGCTGAGGGATTTCGGAACGAGCTCGCCGAGGACGACTTCGAGCCCGGTGAGAAGGGCGAAGGCAACGACGAGAGCGACGCTATGGGCGAGAACAGCGGCCCAAGGACGTGGAATTTCAGCGACGAGCGGGCCGATGAGGTTGGAAAGCGTGATTTCGCCGACGTAGCCGAGAAGCAGGCTGACGACGGTGATGCCGACCTGCACGCCGGAGACGACGTGGTTGAGGTCGGCGAGAAGCGATTCGACGACCTTGGCGCGGGCGTCGCCCTCTTCAACCAATTGGTGAACGCGCGAAGCGCGAACAGCGACGAGAGAAAACTCCGTGGCGGCGAAAAAAGCGTTGATGAAAACGAGGAGAAGAACAGCAGCGAGATGAAGAGCGATCATGGCGCAGCGAACCCCAGCGCCGGAGAAACCAGAGCGTCAATAAAGGAAGAAGGCAAGGTTTAGCGCGGGGGCGCCTGGCGCGCGGCCATGGAAGCGTTGAAAGCAACGGATTGGCCGCGCGGGACGGTCAGAGCAGTCCAGCATCCGCCGGAATAATGACGCGCGAGAAACACGATTTGGCCGACGTGATAGGGATAATGCGCGAGCTGGCGATTGATGGCTTGAAGCACGGAATGCGGCTCGCCGCGAATCGTGACCTGGCGCGCGAGGTCCGACTCGGTGAGCGAATCGAGCGCGGAGAAAAGGCAATTCCAGCCGGAATCCCAGAGAGAAAGAAGTTCGGTGCGCGTGGAAGGCGGAGAGAGAAATTCCGAATCGCGATTGCGATCCGGTTTTTCACCATCGGTTGCCAGAAAATCGGTCCAGCGAGAACGCATGTTGCCGGAGAGATGCTTGACGATGATGGCGATGCAGTTGGATTCGGGATCGGGGACGGCGAAGAGAGCGTCGTCGGGGGTTTGCGACATCGCGCGCTCGGCGAGCTTTTTGTAATAGCGAAGAAGGGCTATCGCGTCCTTGAGGTAGGACGTGGAGAACTCGTGCGGCATGAGGCGATTGTGCATCGAGGGGGCGCGCGGGCGCAAGAGGCGCGGGACTCTACTGCAGCAAAACGGCATGGCAAGCGGACAACGCAGGTTGCGCGGTGAGTAACGAGTGGGCTAAACTCCGCGCGGTTCGAGACTCAAAATCGCGGACTTTTATGGAGAGAAATGGCGCAACGTTTACGCATCGTGCAATGGGTGGTGGCGGGAGCGCTGCTCGTGGCTGGAGTGGTATTGCTCGGAAGCTGGTGGGTGGTAGAAAGGCCCTTGCCAAAGCTTGACGGGAACGTTGTGTTGCTGGGCCTGAAGGTCGGGGTGATTGTTGACCGGGACACATGGGGACGGCCGTGGATCCGCGCGCAGTCGGAACAGGATTTGGTAGAGGCGCAGGGATATGTGATGGCACAGGACCGGCTGTGGCAGATGGATTTGCTGCGGCGCGCGGCCGGGGGAGATCTCTCCGAAATTTTCGGCGACGTGACGCTCGAGTACGACAAAGAGAACCGTATGCTGGGAATGCATGAAGCGGCGGAGCGAGCGGCGCAGGATTCGTCACCGGAAATACGAGCGCTGCTCGAAGCGTACGCGCGAGGCGTGAACGAATACATCCAGCAGCGAAGCGGACGGCTGCCGATGGAGTTTGCACTGCTGGGCTACAAGCCGAAACCGTGGACGCCGGCGGATACTTATTTGATCAGCCTGTATATGTACAAGACGCTGACGGCAACATGGAAAGAAAAGCTGAACCGGCAATGGGCGACGGACCGCGTGGGCGCGGAGCGAGCTAAGGACCTGTTCGTCGAAGACTCGCCTTTGGACCATTACATTGTGGACGGACCAAATATGGGTGAGCCTGCGCGAGTTTCTCCGGCTCTACCGGCGCGTGGGAATATACCGGAAGATCACGCGCAGCAGACGTTTCCCTACCCTCCCCAGCTTTGGGGAGAGGCCCGGGAATTTCTGCGCGAGTTCGAAGAAGACGTGACGGAGATTACTGGGAGCAACAATTTTGTGGTGAGCGGCGCGCTTACGGCGACGGGGAAACCGCTGTTGGCGAACGACACTCATCTGGCGTTAACCGTTCCGGCGCTGTGGTATGTGATTCACCTGACGGCGCCCGGATGGAATGTGGAGGGCTTTGCGCTGCCGGGAGCTCCGATGGTGATCATCGGGCACAACGACCGGATTGCGTGGGGATTTACGAACAGCAACGCGGACGTAGCAGATTTGTACGAGGAAACGTTCGAAGCCGATGGTTCACTCGATTACCGGGCGAACGGGAGCTGGATTCCAGCGCAGGTGCGGAAAGAAATCATTCACGTGCGAGGAAAGCCGGACGTGGAGTTGGATGTGGAGGTGACGCGGCACGGGCCGGTGATCCGTCGGGATTCGCAGAAGGATGGCGGGAAGGCATACGCGCTGCGCTGGATCGCGACGGAACCGGGCGGGCTCGATTTCGGATTCCCAATGCTGGGAAAGGCGCAGAACTGGGATGAATTCATCGATGTGACGCGAAACATCGCGGGACCTGGACAAAATACGATTTATGCGGATGTGGATGGAAACATCGGATTTACGATTCCGGCGAAAATTCCGATTCGTGCTCACGGCGATGGGGCACTGCCCGTGCCGGGCGATACGGACGACTACGATTGGACGGGCTATATTCCGTTTGACGACCTGCCGCGCGTGGAAAATCCGGCAATGGGTGTGATTGCGACGGCGAATGCGAGAACCGTCGGGCCAGGCTACAAATATTACCTGACCGACCGCTGGGCAGGTCCGTACCGGACGGCAAGAATCTACGAAATGCTTGCGGCTAAAAAGAAACTGACAGTAGCGGACTGTAACGAGATTCAGAACGATGTAACGAGCCTGCCGGATGAGTTTTTGGCAGACCAACTTCTCGACGCAATCAAGACCAAGCGGCCGAAGGATTTTCGCGCGGTGACGCTGATCGTCGGGTTGAATGATTGGGACGGCAGGGCGTCAAAAGATTCGGCCGAGACGAGTTTTCTGGAATTCACGCGGAAGGCGCTGTTTGAAAAGATTCTCGCGCCCTATTTAGGAAATGAGATTTACAAGTACGAACTGTGGGAACCGGAGAGCGCCTACAACGACGTGTGGTGGCGGGACAAGGTGTTCCTGACGAACGTGCTGCTGAAGCAGCCGCCGGCGTGGCTTCCGGCCGGATACAAAGACTATGGCGACCTGCTCATGGCCAGCGCAGATGATGCGCTGCTGGCGCTTGAGAAACTAACGGGCGAAAAAGATCCCGCGAAGTGGAACTGGGGAGGGCTGCATCCTTTGATGATGAGCCATCCGCTGGGACGCAGTGGAATCCTGGCACAGTTTTTGAGCATCGGACCCTACCCACAGGGTGGGACGGTGGACACTGTGCGGGCGATGGGCATTGGCCACGGACCCGCGATGCGATTTGTGGCGGATTTGGCGAATTTTGACGATTCGCTGATGGAAGTCCCGACAGGCGAGTCGGGACAATATGGAAGCCGGTATTATCGAGATCAGTTTCCTGAATGGTTTGCGGGAAGAGGCATCGAGGCGCCGTTCAGCGAAGCGGCCGAGGCGAAGATTCGAGCGCACAGGCTGACGCTGCTGCCATTGAGCCAAGACAAGAACACGAATTAAAAGCCATTTCCCCAATCGAGGATTTCTTTACCCCATGCCGGAATTGCCTGAAGTGGAAGCGATTGCGCAGACGCTGCGCCCCTTTGTGGAGGGCCACACCATCGAGCGCTGCCGTGTGATTCATCCGATTGCGGCGGCGAGAATTTCCGGAAAGGGCAAGAAAGAGGCGGCAAAAAATCTGGAAATGCGGCTCCGCGAGCGAAGGATCGAGCGAGTCGAACGGCGGGGAAAATTTTTGATTCTGGCGCTGGACGGCGGCAGTGCCGTGATGCACTTCAAATTTGACGGTCAACTCGTATGGTTCGACAACGCGGAACTGCGCGGGCACATCGACGTGGCATTGGATATGACGCACGGAACGCTGGGATTTTTCGATCCACGGCATCTAGGACGTGTGCAATGGGTGGAATCACAGGAAGAGATTCCAGGCTTGCGGACAATGGGAATCGAGCCGCTGGCAAAGGAGTTCACGCCCGAACGGCTGCGAGAGGAATTAGCGGGTTCGCGGAAGCCCATAAAGCTGTGCCTGCTGGACCAAGCAAAGATTGCTGGCGTGGGGAATATCTATTCGAGCGAGGCTCTTTGGCGCTCAAGGATCGATCCGCGGAGAGCGGCAGGGAGACTGAGCGGGACGGAAACGAAACGGTTGCACCGGGGCATTGTTGACGTTCTGCGCAGTGCGCTAAAATGCTGCCTCCATCCAGCGCCGAATTTTCGCGATGCGAACTGGTGGTTTCAGGGGACTGAAAAGATTTTGCGCGCCTACGGCCGGGAGGGAAAGAAATGCCGGCGGTGCGGGCATGAAATCGTGCGGATCGAGCAGGGCGGGCGAGGAACGTATTGGTGCCCGGGATGCCAGAAGTGAAAGGCAGCGGAGGGTGAATGAATCCGGCGACGAATAAGACGGCGGAGGCGGCGAAGCCGAAAGGCGATTTTGAGAAAAGCCTCGGGCGATTGGAAGAAGTGGTGAAGCGCCTGGAAAGTGTCGACCTGTCGCTGGACGAAGCAATGAAACTGTTCGAGGAGGGCGTGAAGCTGTCGCGCGAATGCCAGAAGCAACTGGAAGAGGCTGAAGGGCGCGTGGAGATTCTGCTGAAGAAAGCGGATGGAAAGGTGACGGCCGAGCCCTTCAAGCCGGAAGGCGAATGAGTTCCCTGCCCTGGATGCAAAGAAAGCCCCAATCCGAAAATGCTGGTAACCAGTAAACGGACTCTCCCGCGATCTCGCGCATGAAATATCCCTCATTTTTCGAGCAGGACATAAAACTGGTAGACCAGGAGCTCGAACACCTGCTGCCGGACGCGAAGACTCCGCCTCATTCGATTCACCAAGCAATGCGCTACAGCGTGTTTGCCGGAGGCAAGCGCCTGCGTCCGATTTTGAGCTATGAAGCGGCGCGGCTATTTTGCGAAGAGCCGCGAGGAGCACTGACCGTCGGATGCGCGATCGAGTTCATCCACACCTACTCGCTGATTCACGACGACCTGCCGGCGCTCGACAACGACGACTTGCGGCGCGGAAAACCAACAAATCACAAAAAATTCGGAGAAGCGATCGCGATCCTTGCGGGAGACGCCCTGCTTACCCTGGCTTTTCAAACGCTTGGCGAGGCGGATGTGGAGGCCGCGAGGCGAGTGCGTGTCTTGCAGGAAGTCTCGCGGGCTGCAGGAACGGTGAACGGGATGGTCGGCGGGCAAGTGGCGGATATCGAGGCGGAGCGGAAGCCGGTGGATGCAGCGACGCTTGAATACATTCATCGCTCGAAGACGGCGGCGCTGATTCGCGGAGCGATCGTGGCGGGAGCGATCGCAGGAGGCGCGAAGGACGAAGATGTGGAGCGGCTGAGGCGCTTCGGCGAGCAAATCGGATGGGCCTTTCAGGTGGTGGACGACATCCTGGATGTGTCGGAATCGTCGGAAACGCTGGGAAAAACGGCAGGGAAAGATCAGTCGCAACAGAAGGCGACGTATCCGGCTTTGTACGGGCTTGAGAAGTCGCGCCAAATTGCCGCCGAGCTAGAGCAAAACGCCATGCGAGAGCTGGAATGGTATGGCGCGGAGGCGGGCCGGCTGCGTGAGCTGGCGACCGTTCTGGTGGCGCGGAAGTCGTAAGCGGTGCAAGCCATCATTTCTGATGGGGACTAAACCGGGGAAAACCAGGCTGGATGTGCTGCTGGTGGAGCGCGGGCTGGCAGCTTCGCGGGAGCGCGCGCAAGCGCTGCTACTGGCAGGGTACGTGCGTGTGAACGGACAGAAGATGGAGAAGGCGGGTAGCCGGGTGGCGTTGGATGCGCAAGTGGAGCTGGCGGGCGAGCCTGCGAAATATGCGAGCAGAGGTGGAGAGAAACTTGAAGGCGCGCTCGAGGATTTTGGGATTTCCCCGGAGGGGAGAATCTGCCTGGACGTGGGAAGCTCGTCCGGAGGGTTCACGGACTGCCTGCTGCAGCATGGAGCGAAAAAAGTCTATGCGGTGGACGTGACGCCGAAGCAGATGGATTGGAAACTGCAGCAGGACTCGCGCGTTGTGCTGCTTGAGAAAAATGCGCGATACCTGAAGCCGGAGGATGTGCCCGAAGCAGCAGAGCTGATAGTGATGGACGTGTCGTTCATTTCCGCCACGAAGGTGATTCCCGCGATTGCAGCGCTCGGGGTTCCCGCCGCGATTCTGCTGATTCTGGTTAAGCCGCAATTCGAACTGGAGCGCGGCGAAGTCGGAAAGGGAGGGATCGTGCGGGAGACGCGCCTGCACGAGAAGGCCATCGAGCGAGTGAGGCGGGCGGCAGAGGCGGAGGGGCTTGATGTGGAAGGGATGAAGCCGAGTCGCCTAACCGGGGCGGAGGGGAACCAGGAGTTTTTCCTGCTCGCCCGGCGGAGAGGGTGAGATACACTCGGAAATCCCATGAGCGCGATTCGATCGGTCGGAATTATTTGCAAACCCATGGCGGAGATGGTGCGGACGGTGGTACCGCCGCTGGCAGAGTGGCTGCAGGCACGTGGAGTTACGGTTCATTTCGAAAAGCAGACACGCGAACATCTGGACGTAGACGAGCCATCAGTGGAGCGCGAAAAGCTGGCCGAGGGAATCGACTTGCTGCTGGTGCTTGGCGGTGACGGGACGCTGCTCTCGGCAGCCAGGGCGTTGTCTGGGAGCGCGGTGCCGATCCTGGCAGTGAATTTGGGCGGACTGGGTTTTCTGACGAGCTTCACGCTCGAAGAGATGTACCCGATGCTGGAACTGGCTTTGGCGGGAGATTACCGGATCACTCATCGAATGATGCTGGACGCGAAAGTAATGCGCGATGGAGCGAAGTTGAATGAACATTGCGCGTTGAACGACGCCGTGGCTAACAAAGGTGCGCTGTCGCGAATGCTCTCGTTCGACGTGTACGTGGATAAGAGCCACGTGGGGCGCTATCGAGCAGACGGGCTGATTGTGGCTACGCCAACAGGCTCGACGGCCTATTCACTTGCCGCGGGAGGACCCGTAGTGCAGCCGGATTTGGAAGCGTTCGTGATTACGCCCATCTGCCCGCACATGCTGACGAATCGCCCGCTGGTAGTTCCCGCGACGGCAACGATCGAAGTGGATTTTGGGGCGGGCGACGATCCTGCATATCTGACGCTCGACGGGCAAATCGGATTCGAACTGAACCCCGGCGACCGGGTGGTGGTGACGAAATCGGCGTCGCGAGTGCGTTTTGTGCGGCCGCTGCGAAAGACGTATTACGAAGTGCTGCGAAGCAAGCTGCGGTGGGGAGAAAGGTGAACGCATCAAGGTCCTCCGGTATTTAGCCGTCCAGAGATGTTGCCCCCGCCAAATCGAGATTAGAAACCCTCACGGTAACCTGCTAAACGTTCAAGAGGTTCAATCGCATGCAGCGGGAGAATCGGCCTCGGGGATCAGCTTGACCTTGAGGACGACAAGCGTGCGGTCGTCGGCAGGATGGGCGCCACCGGAGAATTCATCGACGGCTTCGAGGATGCGGTCGGCGATGCCGTCGGCCGAAAGGGACTTGTTGTCGAAGATAATCTTTGCGACGCGGTCGTCACCGAAAAAATCGCCTGCCGCGTTCTGTGTGTCGCCGATGCCATCGGAATGGAAGACGAGAATGTCGCCGGGATCGAGCGTGAAGGACAGTTCCTCGTACGTGACTTCTTCGTAGATGCCGAGCGGAAATCCGGGAAGCTGCAGCTTCTTGCACTCACCTCCGTGGCAGAGAAATGGCTCCTCCTGGCCTGCGTTGGAGAATTTCAACCGGCGGCGGCGTAGATTCCAAGTGACGAAACAGAGCGTCATGAAGCGGCCCTCGATGCGGCGTTCGCCGATGAGCGAGTTGATCGACTGGAGAAGCTGCGCCGGAGGAAGCTTCTGAGGGCCCAAGCTCCGCAAGGTGCCGATGACGATCGCGCCATACAGAGCGGCGGCGCTTCCCTTCCCGCTGACATCGCCCATGGCGACGGCCAGGTCGTGCGGCCCGTAGCGGAGAAAATCGTAGATATCGCCGCTGAGCTCGCGCGAGGAGACAACGCGGGCGGCAATGTCGAGGCCGAATTCAGGGCCGGGCAGGCGAGGCAGTAGCGCGCCTTGGAGACGGCGAGCGGCAGTAAGGTCTCGCTCCATTCGCGTTTCATCACGGACGACCTGTTCGAACAATCGGGCATTCTCGATGGATACGGCGAGCTGCGAGGCGAGCGTCGAGAGCACTTGTACGTGCTCGGGCGTGAAGTAGTTGAGCTGCGGGCTTTCGAGGTCCATGACGCCGATCACTCGGTTCTTATAGAGCATGGGAATCGCGAGTTCGGAACGCGTTTCGGGATTGACCATCAGGTAGCGCGGATCGCGCGTCACATCCGGCACAACAACGGGGCGGCGGAGAGAAGCCGCGGCGCCGACGATGCCTTCATGCGCTGGAACGGCAAACTTTTCTTGAGTGCGCTGTCCGAATTTCACGGTGACACGGTGACGGAAGAAACCTTCTTCCTCGTCGAGCAGAAGAATGCTGAAGATTTGATAGTTGATGAGCCGCTTGGTCAGCTCGGCGGCGCGACGAAGCACTTCTTCGACTTGCAAGGTGGAATTCGCCTCGCGAGCCACTTCGTTGAGCAGGAGAAGCGTCTCGGCATGGCGGCGCGCCTCTTCAAACAGGCGTGCGTTTTCGATGGCTGTCCCGATGCGCGAAGCGACGAGTGTGAGGATGTTCTGCTGGTCGGGGGTGAAATAATCGAGCTGCGTACTTTCGATATCGAGCACGCCGATAACGCGGCCGCGAACAATCAAGGGGACAGCGAGCTCGGAGCGGATGCCTTCAAGAGCGTCGAGATAGCGCGAGTCTTTGGTCACATCGCCGACGCGGATGGATTGCCCGGTGGTGGCGGCAGCGCCAATGATTCCCTCTCCGAGCGGGATGCGCCAGTGCTCGACGACTTCGGGGCGATGGCCGATGGCAAAGCGGAAATAGAGCTGGTTGGTGCCCTGGTCAGGCAGAAGGACGGCGAAAACTTCGTAGTCGATAAGGCGCTTGATTTCCGCGGCGGCCGTGCCGAGCACCTTCTCCAGATCGAGAGACTCGTTGATCGCCTGAACGAGATCGGCGAGAACGGCGAGGGTCTCGGCGGGAAAATCGAACCGGTTTGTAAGCTTCGTAGCGGTCATGGATGCTCTTGTGCCACCCCGCGCCGTGCGGCGCGGCATGAAAATCTCGATTCGTCCAGGAAAGTGTCGTCAGTCCCCAGCGGCGCTGCCCCACATAGTATAGCAGGTGTCGAGAAACGGACTTGCTGCGGGTCAAGGAACAGAGAAAGCAGGCTAGTAATTTCCCGCAGGCGCCGCGGAAGCAGCGGGAACAGAAGGCGGAAGCGGCGGCTTGCCGAGAGCCTCTTCGACAATCTTCACGCTGGCGCTGGCGCCAATCCGCGTGGCGCCGGCTTCGACCATTTTCTGAAGGTCCTCAAGACTGCGAACTCCGCCGGACGCCTTCACGCCCAGGTCTCCACCGACAACCGCGCGCATCAGCCGCACGTCCTCAACAGTGGCGCCGCCGGTGCTGAAGCCGGTGGAGGTCTTCACGAAATCGGCTCCCGCATTCTTGGCGGCTTGCGAGCCGCGGACTTTTTCTTCGGTTGAGAGGAGCGAGGTTTCGAGAATGACTTTGCAGATGGCACCGCTGCGATGGCTGGCGGCGACAACCCCGCGGATGTCGGCTTCGACCGCGTCGTCCAGTTTCGAGTTCAGCGCGCCGACATTGATGACCATGTCCACTTCCTGCGCGCCGAGCTTGATGGCTTCTTCGGCCTCAAACACTTTCACCTGCGGTAATGTGGCGCCGAGAGGAAACCCTATGACGGTGCAGACGCGGACCGGGCTGCCGCGGAGAATTTCGGCGGCCTGAGCGACATTCCATGGATTGACGCAAACAGACGCGAAGCCGAATTTCAACGCTTCTTCGCAGAGCTTCTGGATGTCTTTTCTCGACGCATCGGGCTTCAGGAGCGTGTGGTCGATATAGCGGGCGATGTCGGATTCGATGGCGCCGACGCTCGCTCCGGCAGAAATGCGGTCGGCACCCGCCTCCACCATCTTGCGGGTCTTGCGCGAGCAACGCTCGGCACAACGCTGGTCGCATCCAGGGCAAACAACGTCGTCAATCTCGAGGCCGCAGAGCGCGGCCCCCTGCCCCGAGTCGAGATAGCGAAGGATTTCTTCGGTAATGGCCTGGACGATGCGCTCAAGCTGCTGCTGGTCCAAAGAGGAGACTCCGTCAGACGCTCAGTCACTCAAACAAGCAAAGGCGCCGCCACCCGCCAATCACTTCGCTTACTTTGAGTGGCGCGCCTCAATGGCGCGAATCTTGTCGACGCGTTTCAAATGACGCCCCCCCGCAAACGGCGTCTCAAGCCAAACAGCCAGAATTTCGCGAGCCGTTTCGGGAGCAATCAAGCGAGCGCCAAGAGAAAGAATGTTTGCGTCGTTGTGCTCGCGACTGTTGCGCGCCGTGGCCCTATCATAGCATAGCGCCGCGCGCGCTCCTGGGACCTTGTTGGCGGCAATGGATGAGCCGATGCCGGCGCTGTCGACGACTACGCCGAGGTGTGCGTCGCCGCGCACGACGGCATTCGCTACGGCTTCGGCAAAGTCGGGATAGTCAACCGCATCGCGGCTGGAAGTGCCGAGGTCCAGCGGCGTGTAACCCCATTCGAGGAGATAGCTCTTCAACTGCTCTTTCAAATCGAAGCCGCCGTGATCGGCGCCGAGCGCGATGGTGCGCGCGGAATTCGGGGCGGGCGAAGTGGCGGCGGATTTTGAGTCTTCAAATCGAATCGTGATGCCGCGCGAAGCGGCTTCGTCGGCGGCCAGAGGAGTGATGATGGTGCCGTGCGGGACGGCAAGTTCTCCGCCCGGAGCGACTCCCTCCAGATCGCGGGTAGTGAGAACGTTTTTCGGCACGATCAATCCGGCGTCAACGTCAGGACACAGACGTCTTTCAAGTTCCGATAGCGTTCCGCGTAGTCGAGGCCATAGCCGACGACGAATTCATTCGGGATCGTAAAGCCGACGTAGTCGCCTTTGACGGGCTTGAGACGACGGGAAGGCTTGTCAAGAAGTGCGGCGACGTGAAGCGATTTCGGCTTGCGCTGTTCGAGGACGCGAAGAAGATAGGAAAGAGTCAGTCCGGTGTCGAGAATGTCTTCGACGAGGATGACGTTGAGGCCTTCAATGCTGCTATCGAGATCTTTCAAGACGCGAACCTGCCCGGAAGATTCCTTGTTTTTGCCGTAGCTCGAGACAGCGATGAAATCGATGGAGCAATCAAGCCCGATTTCGCGCACCAGGTCGGAAAGAAAGATACAGGCACCTTTGAGAACGCCAATCAGGTGGACGCGTTCGCCTTTGAAATCGCGTGTGATCTGCTGGGCCACTTCGCGCACGCGCTTCTGGATTGCAACGCGCCGGATGAGCACCTTCAATTTTTCGCCGTTGCGAGAAGCCATGCGGAAAATTCCCCCGGACGGAAGTGCGCTACTTTATCCCACGAACAAGACAATGACAAGGCGTGCACACGGCAGCGGATATGGCGGTGCTTCTACCGGAGATAACCCCAGGCGTGGAGGCGGTCGCTATCTTCCTCCCAGCGGTCGCCGATATCGGTGCGGTAGTACATGTTGGGGATCATCACATTTTTGATGCGCGAATAGACCTGCGCCTGGGCTTGCTTCATCGTGGGGCCGAGACCGATCACGACGAGGATGACACCGGACGTGCCGGCCACGAGCCATTCGCCATTGACCTGCTTGACGTCTTCGATGCGGAATTCATCCGTAGGAGGACGCTTGAAAACGATGACGGCGTTCTTGGAGAAGGAATCGAATGTCTCATCATCGTCAAACGGAAACGGTGGAACGACGATGCGGACGCCGATCTGGAATCCGCTGCGGACTTTCAGCTTCGGGTCGGCGCCGTTGGCGAGGTCCCAGAAGAACTGGCCGATGGGAGTGATCATCCCCGCCTGCTGGATGCTGATGGTCGGGTAGCCGAAGCGCGAAGTGAATTCGAGCGGGTAGATGCCGTGATTGTTGACGATGCAATTCAGGTCGATGTAGCCAACGTAGCCCTCGGCGGCGAGCGCCGATTCCATTTTCAACAGCGTTTGATTGAACAGCGTGTTTGGGCCGCTCCAAAACATCGAAGTGCCCATCTCTCCAGTGGGAGGGCCGAGGTCGCCGGGAAATAATTTCTTGTGCTCGAAATTAATGTTGATGGGATAGACGAAGCTCGTGCCGTTGAAGAATGCCCCGACGGCCACCTCGACGCCGGTGACACGGCGCTGGAGCTGAAAGACCTTAATCTCATCCGACAGCGCCTTTTTGTAGGCCTCCAACATGCGAACCACGTCCTGACCGTCGTCCTCTTCGCCAACGAAGAGGCGGCGCTTGACGTTTTGTGCCTCGCCGCTGGGCTTGATGACGTAGCGCCCTGGATTCTGCTGGACGTGATCGATGGCGTCGTCAAACGATTGGAATTCGGCATAGGGAATGATATTCACGCCGGCTTTCTTGAGTTCCTCCTGGCCAAAGGAACGATCGTCTTCGAGACGGTCCGTGTAGGGAGTCCCACCAATGATTTTTTTGCCGGCAGCGCGCAGCGCCTTGGCTTTTTCGCCCTGGCCCAGCGTGTCGTCGAAGATGATAATGTCGGCCCAGTCGGAGTCTTTTTCCCAGTCTTTGGACTTGGCGACGAATCCGTCGGCGATGTCGCGCTCTTTCTTGTCCTGGATGAAATAGCGGACTTCGTGACCTTCCTTGGAAACCTGCCAGGCGATGTCGCTGATCAGGCCGCTGAGCGAGACAAAGAGAAAGTTTCGTTTTTCCATCCGCGCAATCTTCTCCACACGTCCATGTTCGAGAATCCAGGAACCTAAGCAAACGAGGGACGTTAGCAATGAATTGTTACGGAAACATGAACGCGTCAATCCGCCGAAAAAGTCGCCGTTGGTAATCCGGACACCGTAGGTAAGCGAAATCTAAACTTGGCGGCAAATTATCCGATGAAGGAAAGCAGGGCGGACTTGTGCCTGACCTTGCATTAGCGGACCTCTACCAGCGTGTTCTCGAACAGCTTCCCACAGGGGTGTATCTGGTCGACAAAACGGAGAAGATTCTCTTCTGGAATGAAGGAGCGGAAAAAATAACCGGACATTTGCGGCAGGACGTATTGGGGAGGCTGCGACAAGAAGTGATTCAAAACAATGAAGAAGCGGCCGGAGGCAATAGAACCTCGAAAAACATCGAGTATATCCAACAGGTGCTGCGGGACGGCAAGCCAACCTATGCGGAGGTCCTCTTGCGGCATAAGGACGGGCATCTGGTGCCGGTGCGAATGCGAGCCGTGGCCATTCGGAATGAGCGCGGGACGATCGTAGGAGTTGCGGAGAGTTTTGACGGCAACCCGGCTGCCTCGGACTGGGAGAGGCGCCAAGAAAAGCTCGCGGGCTACGGAGCACTCGACGTAATCACAGGCGTGATGACAGAGAGTTTTCTGCTCACACACCTGCGGGCGAGCCTCCGGACATTTGGCGAGTGCCAAGTGCCCTTCAGCGTCGTTGCCGCGCGTATGGACAAGATTGAAGAGTATAGGGCCCGATTCGGACCAACCATGGTCCCCGTCATGCTGCGCGCGACGGCGCAAACTTTGGAAAACACGCTTCGCCCCACGGATTTTCTGGGACGGAAGGGTGAATCCGAGTTCCTCGCAATCCTGACCGAGTGTTCGCGGTTCGATGTCGGCAAAGTGTGCGAGCGATTGAAAACCGGCGTGCAGGGCGTCCGGCTGAACTGGTGGGGCGATCGCATTCCGGTGACTGTTTCATTGGGAGCGACAACAGTCCTGCGGGACGACACGCCGGAGAGCATTCTGGCGCGCGTGGAGCGGTCGTTGCAGAACAGCGTGACAGAGGGAGGAAACCGAATCACATTCCTGCTGGAGCCGGTGAAGCCGGCAGAACCGGAGGCTTGAGGCCAGATGTTTGCAATCATCGGCATTGTGGTGGTCATCGGTGCGATCTTGGCCGGCTACTTGATGGAGCACGGGAATCTCCGCGTATTGATCCAACCCGCGGAACTAATCATCATTCTCGGAGCCGCCATTGGGACGGTCCTGATTGCCAACCCGCTGCACATCATCAAGAAAATCGCGAGCGGAATCGGCGGCGTATTCGGATCCTCGAAATACACCAAGGCACGATACCTGGAAACATTGAAGGTGATGTACGAACTGTTCGGGCGGGCCCGGCGCGAAGGAATGATGGCGCTCGAAGCGGATAGCGACGCCCCGGACAAAAGTCCAGTATTCTCGAAATATCCCAAATTTCTGAAGGATCACCATGCGCTGCTGTTTGTGTGCGACTCAATTCGCATGGCAGCAAGCGGCGGCATCGAGCCGTTTGACGCCGACCAGATGCTGGAAGTGGACATGGACGTTCATCACCACGAAAGCGCACAGCCGGTGGGAGCTCTTTCGACGATGGCCGATTCCCTCCCCGGATTGGGCATCGTAGCGGCCGTACTCGGAGTAGTGATTACGATGGGGGCGCTCGGAGGGCCGCCGGAAGAAATCGGGAAAAAGGTGGCGGCCGCGCTGGTCGGAACTTTCCTGGGAATTCTTCTTTGTTACGGGTTTATTGGGCCGCTTTCGGGAAACATGGCCAAGGCGGCGGATGAGGAGCACGAATACTATCAGGTGCTGCGCGTGATGATCGTCTCGTTCATGAAGGGCATGGCACCCAGCTTGGCTGTGGAATTCGGGCGGCGGGCGATCCCCCACCGCATCCGGCCCGACTTCCAGGAAACAGAAAACTACATCAAGGGGAAGACGGAAGCACCGGCGGAGGCTGCAGCATGAACGGGAAAGCTCCCATCATCGTCGTCAAGAAAAAGGGCGGCCACGGCGGGCACCATGGCGGCGCGTGGAAAGTGGCATACGCGGATTTCGTGACGGCGATGATGGCGCTTTTCATCGTTCTTTGGCTGATGAACACGAGCAAACAACTTCAAGAGGCGATCGGGGGTTATTTCAAGGACCCAACGGGCACGGCGAAGAAAGTAGGCAGCGACATGGTGGGGTCGGGCGAGAATTTCGTCGTCTCGAAGCAAAACATGGAACAACTGAAGGAGGAATTACAAAAGGCAATCCGGCAGGTGCCGGACTTCGACAAGCTGAAGAATCACATCGACATGACCGTGACGAACGAAGGACTGCGGATCGAATTGACCGAATCGGCCACGGGCACTTTTTTTGACAAAGGGAGCGCAAAGTTCAATTCAGACGGGCAGGACCTGCTGTTCACTCTGGCCAAGGAAATTGGAAAACTGCCGAACAAGATCTATGTGGAGGGGCATACGGACGCGACGCCGTACTCTGGGGGATCGGGATACACAAACTGGGAGCTTTCCGCCGACCGAGCGAACGATGCACGTAGGCTGCTGCAATCGCACGGGGTGCGCGACGATCAGGTGGAGCAAGTGCGTGGCTTTGCAGATATGAAACTGCGGGACACGAAAAACCCCTTCGATCCTGCCAACCGCCGAATTACCTTGATCGTGAAATACCTAGAGACGCCGGAGAAGGGCGGGAGCAGTCCCGGAGAATCCGCAAATCCCGCTGGGGCGAAGGGGGAGAGCGCAAAACCCGTACCCCCGCCACAAACCACAGGCGCCTCGGCGCCAAATGACAAGAAGAAATAGAGCGTGGCGATATCCGTCCTGCAAGCCGCATTCGCGTCTTTCGTAACGTCAAGCGGGGCGGGGGTTAGTTGGACAGCTCGGGAAATGCGCAAAGAAGGCCGCGAGAGACGCCGCGAAGTTCTGCCAGTCCCTTCAACCTTCCCACAAGTGAATAGCCCGGATTGACCTTTTTCTGTATGTCGTCCGCGAGCAGATGGCCGTGGTCCGGACGCATTGGAATCTCATAGTCGGCACGGCCTTCGCGGCGACGGCGTAATTCCTCCTCTAGAACCACGCGAATCACGCCCACCATATCGGAACTCCCGTCGAGATGTTCCGCTTCGTAGAAAGAGCCGTCCGCTTCGCGGCGAACCTGGCGCAAATGAACGAAGTGTATACGCGAAGCAAATTCGCGAACCATGGCGACCAGATCGTTATCCGCACGCGCTCCAAACGAGCCAACGCAAAACGTCAACCCGTTTTCCTGCGCGTCTACGGCGGCAAAAATCCGGCGAACATCTTCGGCAGTCGAAAGAACGCGCGGCAATCCAAACAGCGACCACGGTGGATCGTCGGGATGGATGCAGAGGCGGAGGCGCAAATCCTGGGCGACGGGAACGACTTCCCGCAGGAACGCGATGAGATTGGAACGCAGGTCGGCGGGAGTGACGCCTTCGTATTCGGCGAGCTGGCGGCGAAATGACTCACGGTCGTAGGAAGCCTCGGCGCCCGGCAGCCCGGCAATGATGGTGCGTTCGAGCTCGTCGCGGCGGGATTCGGGCATTGCGGTGAAGCGCGAGCGGGCCGCCGCAAGTTGATCCGGCCGATACTGTGATTCCGCTCCCTTGCGCTGAAGCATCAGGCAGTCGTAAACGGCAAAATCGACAGCATCGAAGCGCAGAGCATATCCGGTCGAAGGAAGGAGCCATTTCAAATCGGTGCGGGTCCAGTCGACGAGCGGCATGAAGTTGTAGCAGATCGTCGAAACGCCGGCCTTGGCAAGAGCGACGAGCGAATCCTTCCAAGCGCCGATGTGAACGCGCGCTTCAGGACGATTCAATTTGATGGAATTTTGTATAGGAATGCTTTCGACAACGGACCAGGCGAGCCCCGCGGATTCGATCTCCTGCTTGCGCTGTCGAACGTCGTCAAGCGGCCAAGGCTCGCCGCGGTAGAGGTGATGCAAGGCAGTAACGATTCCCGTCGCCCCCGCCTGCTTGACTTGCGGGAGCGAGACAGGATCCTGCGGACCGAACCAGCGCCACGTCTCCTTCATGCTATGTGCACCATTTCTACCGGCAGACTTCCGAGGCGTTCACTTCTTCCCTTGCAAAGAAACAAAATCCACCATCGATGGCGAAAAAACTTCAATGGGATTGCCGCTGGCGGTCAAGCGACCCGTGCGCGTGTCGATGCGGAACGTGTAGACCGTGTTCGAATTCTGATTGGCGGCGAGCAGCCACTGGCCGGTTGGGTCAATGGCAAAATTCCGCGGCGTCTTGCCGCCAGTCGCAACCGTCTGCACCACCGAGAGAGTTCCCTTCCTTGGCTTGACGGCAAAGACTGTGATGCTGTCGTCGCCTCGATTCGAGGCGTATAGAAATTTTCCCGACGGATCAAGAGCGATCTCGGCATCGGTGTTTGTGCCCTTAAAATTCGCCGGCAGCGTCGAAATGCTCTGCAGCGGCGTCAACGAACCAAAATGCTTGTCGAAGGAATTGACCACGACCGTGGAAGCAAGCTCGTTGATCACATAGAGAAACTTTCCGTTGGAAGAAAACGTGAGGTGGCGCGGCCCGACGCCAGGGTCGGTATGGTTGATGCGAGCTTGGCCAAGTGCCCCATGCTTCTGGTCGAATGGGTAGACAAGAATCTGGTCGAGACCAAGGTCGGCGACTGCCGCGTAACGATTGTCCGGCGACATCGCAATGCAGTGAGCGTGAGGAGCTTCCTGGCGCTCGGGATTCACGCTCGAACCGCTGTGGCGGACGAACGCCGTGAGGTCGCCAATGCCCCCATCCGGCCTGCGCGCAAAAACAGCAACGCTGCCGCCTCCATAATTTGCAACGAGAATATAGCGCTGTGTCTTGTCAAGCGTGATGAACGCGGGGCCCGGGCCGCGCGAAGACACCTGATTGAGCAATGTCAATTTTCCTGAGGAAACATCAATGGAGAAGGCGCTGACCGCGCCCGCCGACTGACCATCGAATTTGTCCAGCTCATTGATGGCGTAGAGAAAACGGTGGTCGCGTGTCGTGACAAGGAAGGAGGGTTGAGGAGTGGCCGCGGCGAGACCAAGAGACGTCAGCCCTCCCGAATCAGAATTGAAGCCATAAGCGTAAATCCCCTGGCTACCGTGGTCCGTGTACGTTCCTATGTAGATCAAGTATTTCTCGCCGCCCGCCGCCCGAGCGCAAAGAGCTGCTGCCAAAAGAATGAAGAGTGCCGCGCAAGAGTGCAGTCCAAGCATGCCCCACAATTTTCTCATCTATGAGACCTCCTCCCCATTTTCATGATCCGACCCATAACAATTCCGCGCGGAGAATCTTATTCTGGCTCGGGAATAGGCTCGATGCGCCGAAGCAAGAAAATATATCCGGCAATGCCCACGAGCAAGATGACTGTGGCGACGACGAAAGCCGATGCAAATGCGTGCGTGATGCTCGCCACATATCCGGTGACGATGGGCGCCGTAATCGCGCCAATCTGCCCGCAAAAATTTGCGATTCCTCCCAAGCGGCCCACGCTCTCGCGCGGCGCGATCAACGATGGGACAGTCCACGCCACAGGTGCAGCAGCCGCGAGACCGCCCAGAGATAGGCTGATCCAGACGAGAGCCACCCTTGGGGAGTGTGCGTGAGCAGCGCCGAGAATGCCGAGGCCGAGCCCGGTGCCCACAACCAACACTGACTGCCGGACGCGGCTTGCATCCGCACCGCGACGCACAAGCCAATCGACCATCCAACCGCCTACAAGCAAATCCGTGACGGTGGCAAAAAACCAGGGAACGCTTGTGTAGAAAACGGAGCGGAGCAAGTCTATGTGCATCGATATCGATAGATAGCTCGGCAGCCAGGTAAGCAGCAGGTAGAAGCAGTAGTTATAAGCGCCCCAGCCGAGAGAGAGTCCCAAAACCTTGGGCTGGCGCAGTAGGTAGGCGATCGAGGCGCCGTTTTTTTCTCCCACGGCACGCTCCGACTGCACGCGGCCCTCGACCATGTACCGGAGTTCCTCTTTGATCAGCCCTTTGTCCTCGCTCGGATTGCGATAGACAAAAAAGAAAAGAAGGAAATATAGGAAACTGATAACACCGGTCGTCACAAAGCTCCAGCGCCAGCCGAAGCGCAGGAGGAGGACGCCGAGAAACGGAACACCGATCGCCGTTGAAAATTTTGCCGCAGCGTCGGTGATGGCTGTTGCCAAGCTGCGCTCGCGCTCCGGAAACCAATAGCCGAGAGCCTTCACGTTCGAGGGAAAAGTTGGTGATTCGCCGATCCCGAGCAGAAAACGCGCACCGAAAAAACTCCCGATGCCGGTCGAGGCTGCCGCGCCGAACGATGCAGCGCTCCAAAGAAAAGTGCTGATGCGTCCCACGCGACGGACTCCCCAACTGTCGAGCAAAGCTCCCGCGGGCAACTGCATGAGTGCATAGGTCCAACTGTAAGCGCTCGAAAGATAGCCGAAGGCAACGATCGAAATGCCGAAAGAAGCGTGCAGGGCCCTTTCGGAAACGGAAAGATTCACGCGGTCGAAGAAATTCACCAGCACGCCGAGCGAAAGAAGAAACGCGATCCTCCATCGGCGGCGCGGAATTCGCGAGGAGAGAGGTTCAACGGCCAGCGGTTTTCTCCCGAAGAACGTGTCCCGACACAATCGTGCGAAAGGCGCGGACAGTGTCCCACGAACTTGATATCGCAGCAATGCTGCGCAAACTGTATTCGTTCGGGAAGAAGAGTGCGAGAAGCAGCTCGCTCTCTTTTTACAATCGAACTTTTCCGGGAACCCGGATGGTATGAATTTGGCGGATGAGCCTGTAAGCCGGATTCTGTCCGCTGCGCTGCCGCGACTTGCACCGTGGCGCACAGCGTGGCGATCATTCCTCTAGGTCCCGGATCGCTCCGGGACTCCAGCAGCCTACCCGAGGGTCAGAGACGCGGCTCTTGCGAGCTACGTCATGCGGGCCGGGCCAGCCCTCCCCTCCTATTTGGCCTTGCTCCACGCGGGGTTTTCCGTGCCCCGGATGTTACCATCCGGGCGGTGGGCTCTTACCCCACCTTTTCACCCTTGCCAAATGCGCTCGACCGAAAGAGGCGGGCCCTTGGTGTCACCGCAGGCCTGCCGCCGAGGTGCAAGCTCATCGGCGGTCTATTTTCTGTGGCACTTTCCGTGGTCTCTGCGAGTTGCCCCGCAAAAGCCCCCTGGCGTTACCAGGCGCGTTGCCCTACGCCGCTCACCCGTAAGAGTGGCAGCGACTGGAGTCCGGACTTTCCTCCCGCCCCGATTGCTAAGGGCCGGCGATCACCCGGCTCACCCGCCAAACCAATTATACCGTGGATTGGCTGCAGAATCGGAACACTACTGACGAGAATTGAGAAGTTTTTCAAACTGCGCTTCGTCCAGAATTTTTACACCGAGTTCCTTCGCCTTGTCATATTTCGAGCCCGGGTCGGCGCCAACAACGACGTAGCTCGTCTTCTTGCTGACGGACGAGCCAGCCTTGCCGCCGTGGGACGTGACAAGCGCCTCGGCTTCCTCTCGCGACCGCCGCTCCAGCGTCCCTGTGAAGACAAACGTCATGCCGGCGAATCGCGTGTCCTTGGGCGCCTGCCGCTCTTCCTTCATATTCACGCCCGCGGCGCGAAGGCGTTCGATCAATTTCCGATTGGCGGGCTCGGAGAAAAATTCGGCAACGCCTTCGGCCACCTTCGGCCCAACTTCCGTCACTTCGGTCAGTTCTTCGGTCGTTGCTTTTTCCAACTTGTCCATCGAGCCGAAATGCTGCGCCAATAGCTGACCCGTACGCTCGCCCACAAATCGAATCCCCAGCGCGTTGATCAGCCGCGCGAGCGAATTTTTCTTGCTCGCGGCAATCTCGTCGAGCAGATTCTGCGCCGATTTCTCCGCCATGCGCTCCAGATCCGCCACCGTTTCGAGATCGAGCTTGTAGAGGTCGGCAAAATCCTTCACCAGATTTTTGTTCACAAGCTGATCGACTATTTTGTCCCCCAGCCCATCGATATTCATCGCGTGGCGCCCGGCAAAGTGCAGCAGCGATTCCCTGCGCCGCGCAGGGCAGGAAACGTTGACGCAGCGGTAGGCCACCTCCCCCTCGGGATGGTGGATCCGAGTGCCGCATTCCGGGCACTTCTTCGGCATCTCGAATTCGTGTTCCTGCTTGCCGTGCTTCACGACCTTCACCACGTGCGGGATCACTTCTCCGGCGCGCTCCACCAGCACGGTGTCGCCCGCGTGCAAATCGAGGCGGCGAATTTCGTCCAGATTGTGCAGCGTCGAGCGGCTGACGGTAACACCGCCCACCTGCACGGGCGCAAGAAATGCGACAGGAGTCAGCACGCCCGTGCGACCCACCTGCACGCGTATTTCATTCACGACGGTCGTTTCCTGATGCGCGGGATATTTGTACGCAATGGCCCAGCGGGGCGCGCGCGCCGTATAGCCCACCTCATTTTGCAAAGCAATTTCGTTCACCTTGATGACGATGCCGTCGATTTCGTACGCCAGCTTTTCGCGTTTCGATTCCCAACGCTGGATGTACTTTTCGGCTTCTTCGAGCGAATGGCACAGTTCCCAGTCCTCACTGGCCTTGAAATGCAATTCGGCGAGCGCTTCGAGAACTTCCGAATGCCGCTTCTTCGGCACGCGGCCGTCCGCCAGCAGATAGTAGGCAAAAAAATCGAGACGTCGCGACGCCGTGATGGACGGGTCAAGCATACGCACGGCGCCTGCCGCCGCATTGCGCGGATTCGCAAACCGCTTGCCTCCTTCTTCCTCCTGCTGCTCGTTCAAAGCCTCAAACGCCTTGCGTGTCATAATCGCTTCGCCGCGCACTTCGAAATCCTGCGGAATTCCCGTCTTTTTCAGCAAAGCCGCATCAATCGATAGTGGAATCGAGCGAATCGTCTTCACGTTGGGCGTCACATCTTCGCCGGTCGTACCATCGCCGCGCGTGATGCCGCGCGCCAGGCGGCCTTTTTCGTAAAGCAGCGAGAGGCTGAGGCCGTCGAATTTGTGCTCGGCGATGTATTCGATCTTTTCGCGCCCGGTCAGCTCGCGCACGCGGCGGTCGAACGCCGCCAGCTCCTCGAAAGAAAAGGCGTTGTCGAGACTAATCATCGGCGTCCGGTGGCGGACGGTCTGGAAACCTTCGCGCGGTTGGCCGCCCACGCGCTGCGTCGGCGAATCCGGAGTCACCAGCTGAGGATGTTTCTCCTCCAAAGCCCGCAGCTTCACCATCAACTTGTCGAACGCCGCGTCGGAGATCTGCGGATCGTCGGCGACGTAGTAGAGGTATTCGTGGCGGCGGATGTCTTCGCGCAGCTTTTCGATTTCCGCGGCGGCTTTGCGGTCCTTTGGCATGGAACCCTCGGAAACAGTAGGCAAAGTGTCGGTCAAAACCGTCCGGTATTATACAATGGCCGATTACTCCGAATTCCTGGGATAAGGTGAATGCCGGACGGAATCCAAGACGCTCTATTGATTTATAACCCGGCGAGCGGGCGCAGGCGGCATCGCCGCTTTGCGGAAATCGAGCAGGCCGCGCGAATCCTGAAGGACGCGGGCATCCGCACGGAGCTGGCGTCAACTTCGTCTCCCGGCGCCGCCAAGGACATCGCGAAACTCGCCGTCGGGCAGCGCCGCGGCATGGTGATTGCCTGTGGTGGAGACGGCACGGTCAACGAAGTTCTCAATGGCATGGCGGGCAGCGACGTTCCGCTCGCGCTGCTGCCAGCAGGAACCGCCAATATCCTCGCCAAGGAGTTGGGCATTCCTTGGGACATCCCGCATGCGGCTCGGCTGATTCCCGGCGGCATAGTGAAGCGGATTGCAATCGGCGTGGCCATTGCACCACAGGGGAAGGAACGGCCCGAAATTCCACCCGAGGGCCGCTATTTTCTATGCGTCGCGGGCGCAGGGCCGGATGGCGCGATCGTCAACGGCGTTCACTCCGAACTAAAAAAGCAGGCGGGGATTCTCGCCTACTGGGCGGAAGGGCTACGGCAGCTTTTCACCTACGATTTCCCTCTCTTGCGCGCGCGCTCCAATGGCACCGAGCATCGCGCGTCGCTGATCGTTGTCGGAAGAACGGCGAACTACGGCGGCCCTTTCAAGATCACCACCGAGGCCAGCTTATTCGATAATTCCTTTGAGTTGCTCACCAATGCGGCCACCAGCCGTTTTCGCTATTTGGCTTGTCTGCCTGCGCTATGGCTCGGAAAATTACGCCAGATGGAAGGAATCGAAGCGTGGAAATCTGACGAAGTCACCTGCGAGCCTGCGGGAACGACTCTTGTTTTCGCGCAGGTCGACGGCGAGCCGATCGGCCCGCTGCCTCTGAAATTCCGCATTTGCCAAAACGCGCTCTCGCTGGTCGTGCCCGCTCCAAAGGTGGGCTAGCCGCATAAAGGAAGTATCCAGCGTGGATCCGCTCACGCATGCTTTGACATCCCTTGCTGCGGCGCGTGCTGCCCGCAAACGGCTGCCACGATTCGGCGTGTGGATTGTTGTCGCTGCGGGGCTTTCTCCCGGCCTGGATGCTGCGAGTGTCTGGATCGGCGCGGCAGCTTACCTTCGCCTGCATCTCGGATTGCTTCACGGAATTCTCGGCGCTCCCCTTCTCGCTTGCATTATCGCTGCCAGTGCGTGCTCCGTTGCGCGCAGGATTCCATCGAAAGAGAATTCACCTCCGCTGAGATTTCTTCCCGCGCTCGCTGCAGCAACTCTGGGAGTCTCATTGCACTTGGCGCTCGACTACCTCAGCGGGCCCGGCGTGATGTTTCTGTGGCCTTTCCGCCTGCGATGGTGGGGTTGCGAATTAGTCCAGAATTTCGACCCCTGGCTGCTCGCTGTGCTTGTTGCGGGAATTCTCATCCCAGAACTCGTCAGCATGGTAGGCGAAGAAATCGGCGAGAGGAAGCAAGGCCCGCGCGGGCGGGTGGCGGCGCTGACCACGCTTGTGCTCATCACCGGCTATCTTGGTTTTCGGGCTGAACTGCGCGCCCGCGCCATCAACCTTTTGATGTCGAGCGACTATCATCACCGCGCGCCTCTCGAAGCGGACGCATTTCCCATGTCCGCAAATCCATTCTCCTGGCGAGGCGTGGTTTCCACCGACAACACGATTGAGGAGGTTTTTGTCCCCGTCGGACAACCCGACGAGTTCGACAGCGACCACAGCTTGAGCTACTACAAGCCGGCAAATTCCCTGCCTCTCCAGGCTGCCGAGGACACGCGGGCCGCAAAGCAATTTCTTGCGTACGCCCGTTTCCCTCTCGTAAACGTCGAGGAATCGCATTCTGGCTGGACCGTCACCCTGCGCGACCTGCGATTCTCGCCTGCCGACCCCGGCCCCGAAAATATCATCGCCGTTGTGCAGTTCAACAACATAGGACAAGTCCAGAGCTCTGCCCTGGAGTTTTCTTCAGGCAGTTCTCGCTAGGTTGGGAGTTTTATTCCGCGGTGCGGGATGGATGAAACACGAAATGGCCGATGAGGTAGAGGACCGCCAGCGAGGTGACGACAGTCAAAACAAATGCGACGCTGTGCCTGGCCATCATTGTCAGCGCCGCGTCGCCGTAACGAACCGCAAGAATTCCCTCGCCGAAATAGCGCAGCCCGCGCCCGAGCAGCAGCGCCAGGACAAACGTGCGTAGCGGTACTTGAAACACTCCCTCCGCTAAAACAAACGGCTTGAAAGGGCACGGGGGAGGCAAAATACCGGGGATGAAGACTGTCAGAAACGCGTTTTTCTCCACCCAGCTGCGAATCTTGGTCGCGCGGGTCCCGGCGTGCCGATGAAAATACGCTTCCCCTCCCTTGCGTGCCAACAGGTAAAGCCAGATGCACCCCGCCAGCGACCCCGCCGCGGCCATAGCTGCATAGTAGGGCATCCGGTGCGGATGCGTGATCGAAAGCTCGATCATCAGGCCATCGGTGACCAATGGGAACGACAGCACCGAGGAGTCGAAGAACGCGACAAGGAAGAGCCCTCCGCCACCCAGCGTCGCGACCAGCTTCTGCAGCCATCCAGGCAATTTGAATGTGTGCATGTGCGGAAGAACCCAAGACCAAAGTCTTTCATTCTATCAGACGCGCCGTCGAGACAACTTTCTTCCGAATGTTCTTGTTGCGCGCCGCTCATTTTTTCCGCACACCACGAATCGCAAATTGCTCAATCCTTCGGCGTCGGCTAGAATTTCCCACGGGACAATTTTTCCTCCATGATCGACCTTTCGGAATTAAATCCACAACAGCGAGCCGCTGTCGAAGCCGTCGACGGCCCCCTTTTGGTCCTCGCCGGAGCAGGCACCGGCAAAACGCGTGTGATCACGTTTCGGGTCGCTCACCTCATCGACCTCGGGGTTCCCCCGCACGCGATTCTCGCGGTCACGTTCACCAACAAAGCGGCCGGCGTGATGAAGGACCGCATCTCGGACCTGTTGCGCTCCGGCGGCCGCGACGCCTCCGATGTATGGGTCTCGACGTTTCACTCCTTCTGCGCACGCCTTCTGCGCCGCGAGGCCGAATCGCTGGGTCTGCCGCGCGATTTTGCCATCTATGACGACGATGACCAGACAGCCGCCGTCAAGCGCTCGCTCGCCTCGCTTGGTTTTGCAACGGAAGACTATCCTCCGCGCAGCGTCCGTGCGCAGATCAGCCACGCGAAAAATCACGGCATCTCGCCGGACCAAATGGAATCGGAAGCTGCGGAAATGCGCAATTTCTCGCGCACCGACGTTGCAAAAGTTTTCCGCGCCTATGAGAAGACTCTGCATGACGCCGCTGCGCTCGATTTTGACGATCTCCTTCTCAAGGCCGTCGATCTGCTGCGCGAACATCCCGACGTCCACGCCCGCTGGAACCAGCGCTTCCAGTACATCCTCGTCGACGAATTTCAAGACACCAACGCTTCACAGGAAAAGCTGGTCCGTTTGCTGGCAGGCGCGAGAAAAAACGTCTGCGTCGTCGGCGACGAAGACCAGTCCATCTACGGCTGGCGCGGCGCCCGCGCGGGCAATTTGAAGCGCTTCACCGAGGATTTCCCTGAAGCGCGCATCATTCGCCTCGAAGAGAATTACCGCTCGACGCAGACAATTCTCGATGCGGCCGCGGCCGTGGTCGAAAACAACACGAATCGCCTGGGAAAAACTCTTTCCGGCACGATCGGTTCGGGCGACCGGTTGCAATTCCACGAATTTCCCGACGCCACGGCCGAGGCGCGATTCGTCGGCGAGGAAATTGCTTCTCTGGTGCGCCGCGATCCAGCCGCTCGCATCGCTGTTCTGTACCGCACCACAGCGCAATCGCGCCCTTTTGAGGAAATTCTGCGCGGCATGTCGATTCGCCATCGCGTCGTGGGAGGCATGAGCTTCTACGAACGGAGCGAAATAAAGACCGTTCTGGCCTACGTCCGCCTTTTGCTGCATCCCGAAGACAACATCGCCCTGCTCCGCGTGCTCAACGTGCCGCCGCGCGGGATCGGCACCACCACGGTGGCCGCTCTCGAGGCCCGTGCGAAGGAAGCGAAGCAAACGCTTTGGCAGGCAATCCAATCGCAGGACGTCTCCTCGACCAAGCGCATCAGCGGTGCGCTGCACGGCTTCCGCGAAATGATCGAGCGCATGAGAGGCGATCTTCTCGACCGCTCGCCCGAGCAAATCATCGAAGGCGTCCTCGATCGCACCGGATATCTCGGCTGGATCGAACAGCAGGACAATCTCGAGCACACTTCGCGTGCGGAGAACCTGCGCGAGCTTGCGAACGCCGTCGCCGAATCTTCCGAACGTGGCGAAACTCTGCAAGACGTCCTCGACTATGCCGCGCTCGTCTCCGACGCGGATCAATATCAGGAGGACGTCGCCGTGTCGTTGATGACTCTGCATAGCGCGAAGGGCCTCGAATTCGACGCCGTGTTTCTCCCCGGCCTCGAAGAAGGATTGCTGCCGCACAGCCGATCGTCCGATTCTCCCGCGGAAGTCGAAGAGGAGCGGCGTCTTTTCTATGTCGGCATGACGCGCGCCAAGAAAAATCTCACGCTTTCGCGCGCCATTTACCGCCGCGTCTACGGGGAAGAGCGCCTGCGCGCTTCCCTGCCCTCGCGCTTCCTCAAGGAAATTCCCAGCGAACTGCTCGAGTCCGCTCCGGGAACCTTTGCCGATCCCGGCGAGACGCGCCGCTACGAACCTGACCCCGACTACGCGGAATACTCCGGCTATCCGCGCCGCTCCTTTGGCGGCTCCGCGTCGCAGGCGCGTGGCAACTCCGGCCCATCGCGCGCTTCGTCGAAAGAGCGCGAACGCCCTGCCTCGAATCCGCTGATCGGTACGCGCGTCCGTCATCCGAAATACGGCATGGGCACGATTACAGGCGTCGAAGGAGAAGGAGAGGAGCGCCGACTGATGGTCAGCTTCCAGGACTACGGCCCGAAAAAACTGATCGAGCGTTATGCGAATCTACAGCCGGCGTGATCCGGCCCTCGTTGGCCCCGGCCAAGGCTCGCGAGCGCCCCTCAGCGAAGGAGGTTGCGCGAACAAACTGCGCAAGGTAGAGTTCTGCGATTCCAAATCTAAGGACGGTGCCGATTGGCAGGACAGCTCTTCCGGACCAAGAGCATTGACCGGCTCATCGCCGATTCCGAGCTCCCCGAAAAACGACTCAAGAAGTCTCTCGGTTGGCTGAGCCTCACGTCCCTCGGTATCGGCGCGGTGATTGGTTCGGGGATCTTCACCGTCATCGGGACGGCCATCGCCGGACAAAAGCTCGACTTCAAATCCGTCCTCAATGCTCCTCTCCTCGAATACCTGATCTACCATTCCGCCTCGTTCGGGCGCCCCGGCGCGGGACCCGCCATCGCTCTGTCTTTCGTTCTCGTTGCTGTCGTCTGCGGCTTCGCGGCTCTCTGCTATGCGGAGCTCGCAGCCATGATTCCCATCGCCGGCAGCGCTTACACCTATACATACGCCACTATGGGCGAATTGATCGCCTGGATCATTGGCTGGGACCTGATCCTTGAATATGCTGTCTCGAATATGGCCGTCAGCGTGGGATTTTCAGCCCATGTGGTGGCCATGTTCGATTATTTCGGAATCCATCCGAGTCTGCGCTGGATTACGCCCGCCTATCTTCCCGGCGGATTGTCCGATTTGCAGGGCAACACACTGTACACGCCCGGATGGCATTTCGGCTTCAACTGGCCCGCGTTCGTAATCGTCATGCTGCTCACGGTTGTCTTGGTTCGTGGCATCCGCGAATCAGCGGAAGCTAACAACGTCATGGTGCTCTTGAAGATCGTCGCGATTCTCGTCTTCGTCGGCGTGGCCGCGCACTACATTCATCCCGCGAATTGGCATCCGTTCGCGCCCAACGGCTGGCCGGGCATCCTCACGGGCGGCTCCATCATTTTCTTCACGTATATCGGATTTGATTCGGTCTCGACGGCCGCCGAGGAATGCAAGAACCCTCAAAGGGACGTCCCCATTGGCATTCTTCTGACGCTTGCGGTCTGCACCGTGCTCTATATCGCCGTCGTGGTGGTGCTCACGGGGCTTGTCCGCTGGCAGACGCTGATGGACGACGCGGCGCCTGTAGTGAACACGATGGCGCGGCTGCATTTCGGCAGCGTGCGTGTCGTGGTGCTTTTTGGTGCGCTGCTGGGGATGATTTCTTCACTGCTCGTCTTCCAGCTTGGGCAGGCCCGCGTCTGGTTCGCCATGTCGCGCGATGGACTGTTGCCCGGTATATTCAGCCGCGTCCACAAACGTTTTCGCACGCCCGATTTTTCCACTTGGGTCGCAGGATTTCTTGTCGGCATTCCAGCCGGCCTGCTCGACATCGGAACGCTGGCGGATCTTTCGAACATCGGTACTCTTTTCGCCTTCGCTCTCGTGGCCGGAGGCGTCCTGATCCTTCGCTTCCGCGAACCCGACCGCGTCCGCCATTTCCGCGCGCCCGGCGGACTGCTCGCGCCCATCGTGACGATCGTCACCTGCCTGCTCCTGATGGCCGGCCTGCCGATTACCAACTGGATTCGCTTCGTCGTCTGGCTCATCATTGGCTTGGTTCTTTACCGCTTCTACGGCCGCAAACATAGCCAGTTGGCGCGTGAGGCTGCCGCGGAGACCGCCATCTCGGGAGGCGCGAAGACGTAATGCGCAGAAAGCTTAGCGCCGGATTGGCCGTCTTTCTTCTCGTCCTGCTTTTGACTTCCAGTTCGTCCTTCGGCTGGGGCGAAAGCGCCGAGAGGCTGATCACCAATAAGGCCGTCGACACTCTGCCCGACGAAATGCTTTCTTTCTTTGTCAGCAACCGCCAGTACATCGTCCAGCACTCGACCGATGTTTCCGAGCTGAACGACAAGACTCCCGGACCTCACAACAATGACTTCATCCAGATCGATCACTACGGTTCGTTTCCCTTCACGGTGCTCCCACGCTCCTATTCTGCCGCCGTCAAGAAATACTCCCGCCGAACCGTCGAGCAATACGGACTCCTTCCCTGGCAGATCGGCTTGTACAGCAAGCGCCTGACCGACGATTTTCACGCCCACAATTGGCAGGAAGCCAAACTCACCGCCGCGCTTCTTGCCCACTACGTTGAGGCCGCCCACGATCCCTTCAACACCACCATCAACACCGACGGAAGCCTCTCCGGACAGCCTGGTGTGGACGAACGCTATAGCTCCGGCCTTGTCGATCGCTACCAGCTCTTCTTCTTCGTCAAGCCCGGTGAGGCCGCGTTCATTAGCGATCCCACCGACCACGCCTTCGAAATGGTTCTGGCAGCTCATTCCTGGCTCGAACCTGTCCTTCTTGCCGACCGTATCGCTCATCGGGGCGAGACAGCCTACTCTGACCAGTATTACGACCGCTTCTATGCGCAGGCTGGAGCCATCATGGTGCGCCAGCTCTCTGAAGCCGCCACGGATGTAGGTTCCTACTGGATGACGGCTTGGATCAACGCTGGCCGTCCGCTCCTCCCTTCGCAGTAAAATAGCAACGTGAACACCAGCACACGAAAACCTACCGTGATTGATGCCCTTCCTAAGGCCGAGCTTCATCTTCATCTCGAAGGCTCGATCCGCCCGGAAACCGCTTCAGAGCTGGCCCGCCGCCACGGCGTTCAGATTGCGCCGGAAAAAGTCGTTGCCCGCTACAACTACTCCGACTTCGCAGGCTTCATCGAAGCCTTCAAGTGGGTCACGTCCTTCCTCCGCGGACCGGAGGACTATGCCCTCATCACCCGGCGTCTTGCAGAAGAGCTGCTGCGCCAGAACGTCGTCTACGCCGAAGTAACGCTCTCTGTCGG
This sequence comes from Candidatus Acidiferrum sp., assembly GCA_035524135.1. Classification (GTDB taxonomy): domain Bacteria; phylum Acidobacteriota; class Terriglobia; order Acidiferrales; family UBA7541; genus Palsa-295. The sequence continues at coordinate 63,627 of DATKPM010000089.1, forward strand.
CGTCATGCTGCGGCGCACGCAAAACGTCGAAGCGAATTTCACCGCAATTCGCGAGACCGCCGAAAGTGTCCCATTCCGCAATCTGCGTATCGCATGGATTTTCGACGCCGCCCGCCAATGGGGACCGCAGGCGGCGATCGAGGTCGCGCAGCACGCCGCGAAATGCCAGCGCGGGGGCGCGGTTGCCTTCGGCATGGGCGGCGACGAGCTCGCCTTTCCCACCGTGCAGTTTCGCCCTGCTTTCGACTATGCGCGCAGCGAAGGTCTTCGCCTCGTCTGCCATGCGGGAGAAATCGGCGGCCCAACCTCTGTTCGCGAGGCAATCGAAATTCTCGGTGCCGAACGCATCGGTCACGGTATCGCAGTGATGAACGACCCCGCACTCGCTGCCTGGTTGAATTCGCGCCGCGTGGTTCTCGAGAACTGCATCGCGAGCAACTTGTGTACGGGCGCGCTTGCCAAGCAATTGGATAAGCCTTCTGCCGCCGCTGCCGACCACCCGCTGCGCAAATTCATCGAACTGGGCGTCCCCGTGACGCTTTCGACCGACGACCCCGCCATGTTCCACACCGATCTCCTCAACGAATACTCGCTCGCCGCTTCGCTTGGCCTCAGTGATCGTCAACTCGTGCAGCTCGCCGAGCAAAGTTTTCTTGCTTCTTTCCTTCCCGCTGTCGAAAAACGCCGCTTGCACGACGAATTTCGTGCCGCTGCCAAATCGGCAGGCTTGCTATAATCCTCGCGATGAGAGCTCACATCTGGGTCATGCTCAAATCCACGGTCCTCGATCCACAGGGGCAGACGATTCAGCGCGCGCTTTCTTCTCTCGGCTACGACAAGGTCCAGGGCGTCCGGCAGGGCAAGTTCTTTGTCCTCCAGTTGGACGGCCTTTCCCGCGAAGACGCTTCCAAACAAGTCGAGCGCATCGCCAAGGATGTCCTCGCCAATCCGGTCATCGAGGAATTCCGCTACGAGATTGTCGATTAGCCCTTTCCCCTTGTTCCTCTCGTCCCGCTCCGCGTGGATTTCCTGCCGTAGCTTCCGCGTGTGCTAACCTAATGGACGCGTAATCCTCCGGTCCTTGGAGGATGCGTACGTTTACGGAGAGGATCGGCATGTGCGGAATTGTTGGTTACATCGGCAATAAGCGCGTTGTCCCGCTGATTCTCGACGGCCTTCGCCGCCTCGAATACAGGGGCTACGACTCCGCAGGCATCGCCGTTGTCGCCAAAGACGGCAAGATGGAGGTCCGCCGCGCATCTGGAAAACTGCGCAACCTCGAAGAGTCGATCCACGCGACACCGCTTGAGGGCGAATACGGCGTTGGCCACACCCGCTGGGCTACCCACGGCCGCCCCACCGAGGAAAACGCCCATCCGCACCGTGATTGCACCGGCGAAATCGTCGTCGTCCACAACGGCATCATCGAAAACTATCTGGAGTTGAAGCAGCAGCTCGCCAAGGAAGGCCACAAGTTCGTCACCGAGACGGACACCGAAATCATCGCCCACCTGATCGAAAAGTTCTCGAAGGATGCTTCTCTCGAAGAAGCCGTGCAGAAAACTGTCAAGTCCATGACGGGCGCTTATGCGATCGTCGCCATTTCCACGCGCGATCCGCACAAGATCGTCACCGCGCGCATGGGCCCTCCCATCGTAATCGGCATCGGCGAAGGCGAATACTTCGTCGCCAGCGATATCCCCGCTCTTTTGCAGCACACTCGCACCGTCTTCTTCCTCGGCGACGGCGAAATGGCCGTCCTCACGCCCCAGGGAGTGAAGCTCAGCGATTTCGAAAGCCGCTCCATTGCTCGCCGCCCGCAACAGATCACCTGGGACCCGATCATGGCGGAAAAAGGCGGCTTCAAGCATTTCATGCAAAAAGAGATTTTTGAGCAGCCGCGCGCTGTCCGCGATACTCTGCTCGGACGCATTTCCCAGGACACGGGCCGCGTGTTCCTGAATGAAATCGACATCCCCGAAGAACAGTTTCATAATTTTCAGAATGTGAAGATCGTCGCCTGCGGCACGAGCTGGCATTCTGCGCTGGCCGGAAAATTCATGATCGAGCGCCTCGCTCATGTGCCCGTCGAAGTGGATTACGGCAGTGAATTTCGTTATCGCGATCCCATCGTCGCGAAAGATACTCTCGTCATCGGCATCAGCCAGTCCGGCGAGACGGCCGACACGCTTGCTGCCCTCCGGGAAGCAAAGCAAAAGGGCGGAACGATCCTCGGCATCTGCAATGTCGTTGGCTCCATGCTCACGCGCGAGGCGAGCGGCACCATTTACACGCACGCCGGCCCGGAGATCGGCGTTGCCTCGACAAAAGCTTTCACGGGCCAGCTCACGGCTTTACTCCTTACCTCGCTGTATCTCGCCCAAGCGCGCGGCCACTTGACGCCCACCCGCGCTCGCGAACTCATGCAGGAGCTCACGCGCCTTCCGCACAAAATCGAAACAATTCTCCAGCGCGACGCGGAGCTAGACGAATTGAGCCGCCAGTTCTTCCGCCACACCGATTTTCTCTACCTTGGCCGCGGAGTTCACTATCCCATCGCTCTCGAAGGCGCTCTCAAGCTGAAGGAAATTTCCTACATCCACGCCGAAGGCTATCCGGCCGGAGAAATGAAGCACGGCCCCAACGCCCTGATCGACGAAAACCTTCCCGTCGTGATTCTTGCCACGCGCCACGAAGGCGACCCCTCGTCCATGACGCGCTACGAAAAGACCATCTCGAATTTGCAGGAAGTGAAGGCGCGCGACGGCATCGTTATCGCCATCGTCACCGAAGGCGACCGCCTCGCCCGCGAGTCCGCCGACCACGTCTTCGAAGTTCCCGACGCTCCCGATCTTCTCGCGCCGATTCTCGAAATCATCCCGCTCCAGCTTTTGGCCTATCACATTGCCGTGCGGCGCGGCTGCGATGTCGACCAGCCCCGCAATCTTGCCAAGTCCGTCACGGTGGAATAGTTTGAATCTCCCTGCGGATTTGTCTTAGAATTTTTCCGATGGTTCGTACCGCGCTCCATTTCGGTGCTTTTCTGCTCCTGTTTTCGGCCGGCCTCCCTTCCGCCGCCCTGCCGTTTCCGCAAACTGCGGAGCCTTCCGCTCCGCTCGCTTCCGTCACCGTATCCGGCTCCTCGCGCTTCTCGTCGCCGCAGATCGCTCCTTTCACAGGGATGAAGCCTGGCGACCGCGTCACGCGGGACGGTTTGCAGGCGGGCGCCAATCGCCTCACAGCGCTTGGCTGCTTCGCCACCGTGCAATATAAATTCTCCAGCGGCCCCGCGGGCGTTTCCGTCGAATACGCCGTCACCGACGCTCCCATGATTCCCGTCGAGTTCGATAATTTCATCTGGTTCACCGATGCGGAACTTGCGAACGCTCTCACCAAGTCCGGAATTCTTTTCGGCGGCCAGGCGCCCGAGCGCGGCGCGATTCTCGACGACATCTCCTCCGCTCTTGAAAAAATCCTCGACGCTCACGACATTCACGCGCAGGTGGCGCACGAGCTGGTCCAGAATCCTGCCGGCAACGGTAATGTGCAACAGTTCCGCGTCGAAGGGCTCGACCTCACCGTTTCGCAATTGGAATTTTCCGATCCTCTCGCCGGTTCTTCTCCGTCGCTTCAGCAGGAGCTCAACGAAATCGTCGGCAAACCGTATTCTCGCGCGCGCCTCGAACTATTTCAGCAAGAACAGGTGCTGCCGCTTTATCGCTCGCGCGCCTATCTGCAAGCGAGCTTCGCTGCTCCCTCCGCGAAAATTGCCTCGGGTTCCGGCTCCCCGGTCTTAGGCGCCGTCACAGCCGTCATTACCGTCAATCCAGGCCTGGCCTACAAATGGGGCGGCGTTACTTGGGAAGGAAACGGTCGCATATCCACAGAAGCGCTCGACGCTCTCGTCAAGCTTCATCCAGGCGATGCGGCTGACGGCGTAGCCTTGCAGGGACTCTGGTATGCCGTGCAGGATTGGTACGGTCAGCACGGCTTTCTCGACGCCACCGTTACCCCCAAGCCGCAGTTTGCACAATCCAGCGACACCGTCTCTTACGACGTGACAATCGCGGAAGGCCCGCAATACCACATGCGCAATCTCGTTCTTTCCGGCCTCTCCATGGAAGGCGAACGCCGCATCCGCGGCGCTTTCCCTGTGCCCGAGGGGAACATCTTCGATGAATCGGCTTACCGCCAGTTCCTCGACACAGGCATTCAGCAGGCGTTCTCCGGACTCCCTGTCCATTACGACAAAATCGGACGCTTTCTCGACAAGCATCCCGATACGGCGCAGGTTGACGTCCTCATGGACTTTCAGTAGCTCTGCTATACTCGTTTTCTCATGAGTCCGAATCTGCTCTCGCTCGCCGCCCCAACCTCCGCGGCCGCTCCGCCGCTCGATGAGTGCTCCGCTTTCGCGAAACAGGAACGGCTCCTCGCCAGTTTGCGCGATCACTCCTCGCTCTTGATTGCTTTTTCCGGCGGAGCCGACTCCGCCTATCTCGCCTGGGCTGCGCATCGCGCCATTGGTGCGAGGGCACTTTGCGTCACGGCACTTTCCGCCAGCTATTCGCGCCACGACCGCGAGCATGCCGAGCGTTTTGTCCTCTCCCATTCCATCCGCCACGAATTTGTCGAGACGCATGAGTTCGCGAATCCTCTCTACATCGCCAACAACGCTGACCGTTGCTATCACTGCAAAGATGAGCTGTTCACACAACTCGACGCGATCGCTCACGAGCGCGGTTTTTCCGCCATCGCCTACGGAATCAATGCCGACGACACGCGCGATTTCCGCCCCGGTCATCGTGCGGCTCGCGAGCATCGCGTCCTCGCTCCCCTGCTCGATGCCGGTCTCACCAAGGCGGAAATCCGCCATCTTTCTCGTCTCTCCGGCCTCGGCACGTGGGATCGTCCCGCATCGCCTTGTCTTTCTTCCCGCATCCCCTACGGCACCGCTGTCACGTCCGAACTCCTTGAACGAATTGAACGCGCCGAAGCAGCCGTCCGCATCCTCGGCTTCCGGCAATTTCGAGTTCGCGCGCACGGTGCAAACGCTCGCCTCGAACTTTCTCGCGACGAACTTGTCCGCGGCATTGCTCCGGAAATGTCGCAGGCTCTGGCCGACTCCATCGCCCGTGCTGGCTTCGCTCAGGTGACAATCGATCCCGAAGGCTACCGCCAAGGCTCGCTCAACTCCGCCTTGATAGAGGCAGCGAAGGCGGAGTCCCTCTGAAGTGCGGCTTTTTGCTCTTCCTCCCCGCCTCCACGGAACTTCCCGTTGCGCCTTTGCGTACATTTCTGATAGGAAAAGTCACGTGGACACACACCCCCGCCGCACGCTTCCAATTCGCCGGTTGCTTTTTTGCTTTCCTGTCGCTTTCGCAGTCGCGGCTCTGGCAGGCTGCATGCCCCGCCAATCCGCGGAAGGCTCGTTTCAAAAGACGATCTCTGTGCAAGGTCCGCTGCGCGTAGAACTCGTCAATGGCAGCGGTGATTCTCGCGTGAATGCAGGCGCCGACGGACAGGTGCATGTCGAGGCCTCGATCCACGCGAGCGATTGGTCGGAAGCCCGCTCGCAAGAACTCGTCCGCCAGTTGCAGTCAAATCCTCCCATCAAGCAGGAAGGCAGCGTCGTGCGCATCGGCGCGGGAGGTGGCGACGCTTCGATCGACTACACCATCACGATTCCTGCCAACACCGATTTTCAAGGCGCCACGGGCAGCGGCGAGCTTGCTGTCACGGGGCTCAACGGCGCAGTGAAGATCACCGCCGGTTCCGGCGATGTCACCGTTGCGCAAATCGGCGGCGATGTTCGCATCACTTCTGGTAGCGGTGATCTCACGCTGACAAATATCGGCGGGCAGACGCAAATCACCACCGGCTCTGGCGACGCCACTCTTTCCTTCCCGAAGGGCGAAGTTCGCATCGAAACCGGCGGTGGCGACGTGCAAATCAATCAGCCCGCCGACGCCGTCACCATACAAACCGGCGACGGTGACGTGGAAATCACCAGTGCCAGCCGGGATCTTCGCGTGCGCACATCCTCCGGCGATATCACCGTCTCCGGCGAGCCGTTTTCGGGAGCCTTCTGGGACCTGCATGCGGGCTCGGGTGATGTGACTCTCAATACTCCACCCTCCGCAAGCTTCGAACTCTATGCCCACTCCTCCTCTGGCGATATCGACGCGCAGATCCCCATCACCATGGAAGGGACCACCGGCGCGCACGAACTCCGCGCGCGCATCGGCGACGGCAAAGCGCACGTCGAAATCTCCACCACTTCCGGCGGCATCACACTGCACTAGCCGCGACCTCCCGCGCCAGCGGACGTCATGGCTCCCTTTCCGCGATACAATCAAGCTGTGCGCTCTCGCTCCCTCGCCGCTGCTCACATCTTTGTAGCCGCCATTCTCCTTTCCGCTCCAGCCACCTTCGCGCAGCAGACCACGACGACGCCTCCACCTGCAAAATCCTCCAAAACCTCTCCTCAAAAAGAAGCTACGGAGAAAACAGCAGCCGCGAACGCGGCTCTTGAAAAAGCAGTTTCGTCCGCCGGGAACGACCGCGCCGCTTTAGTTCGCAACCTGAAGGCTTATCTGAATGAGTATCCCGACGCGCCCCGAAAGGCCGACGTCTACCGCGCTCTGGTCGAATCCTGCCAGCAGCTTCGCGACACTGCTTGTGCTCTCGAAAACGCCGAACGCCTCGTCGCTGTCGACCCGGATGACTACGAAATGATGATGATCGCCGTCGCGATGCTCCAGGAGCAGGGCGACGACGCGAGCCTCACGCGCGCCACAGGCTACCTCACTCGCGTCATCGACCGCCTCGAGAAGGAGACTCCCGACGACCGCTCCGAGCGCGACTCGGTTGAGGAGTGGAAGGATGAGCAGGACCAGACTCGCTCCGGCCTTTACTACTTCCGCGGCCACATCGCAAAGAGGCAGGGCAATTACGACGCCGCGCGCAAGGACTTGCAGACGAGCTATTCAATCGTTGCCAACGCGCTCGCTGCCGATGAGCTTGGTGAGATCGCCGAAGTCCGGCACGATGACGCGCTGGCAATTCAGCAATATCTGCTCGCATTCGTGCTTCCTCGTGAAGGGCCTGCCGGAAAAGTGGACCGTCGCGATGTTCGCTTGTCCCTCGGCAACGTGTGGAAGCAGGTTCACGGCAGCGAAGCAGGCCTGGGCGACGCAATCCTCGCCGCCTACGATCGTCTCTCGCCCGCCCAGGCCGATTCTGGAGCCGCGTCAAAAAATAAAGACGCAAAGTCGCTCTACGATTTTGTGCTTCGCGGAATCGACGGCAAGCCGCTTCCGCTTGCGAGCGAAAAAGGGAAAGTTCTCGTTCTCAGCTTTTGGGCCACTTGGTGCGGCCCCTGCCGCATCGTGGAGCCGGCCGTGGCTCGCATCGCAAAGGATTACACGGGAGATCCCGAGCCTGTGTTTCTCGCTGTGAATATCGACGACGATCAAACACGCGTTGCGCCTTTCCTCGCTGGCGTGAAGTGGGAGCTTCCGGCTGTGTTTGCCGACGGCCTCGACGATTATCTCGGCGTGGAAAGTTTGCCTACGCTCATGGTCGTCGACCGCAGCGGCAACATCACCTATCGCGCGAACGGCCTCGATCCCGCCACGTTTCCTGCTTCACTCGTCGCTGCCATTCAATCTGCTGTGGGCAGCGCCTCGCACGCCGCTCCCACCGCTGCGCACTGAATGCCTTGGCAGCCGTCGCGCTCACTGTTTAATTGCGAACCGCGGCCGATTCCGCCTGCCGCACTGCCTCGTCGCGCACTGCCAGGATCGTATTCACGTGAATCGTAACCGTGTCCGCCACAGCGCGCGCGTATCCTCCCGCCAGTGTAATTACGGCGGGAACTCCTTCGCGCCTCGCGTAGCCGAACACCAGCGCGTCGCGCTTTTTCAGTCCCTCAATCGTCAGCGCCAGCCCGCCCAACTGATCTTCGCGATACGGATCCGCGCCCGCGACGTAGAAAATAATCTGCGGTGAAAAATGCTCGAACGCTTTGTGCAGATGCTTTTCGAGAATCGCCAGGTAATCTTCGTCGCCCGTGCCGTCTTCGAGATTGATGTCCATCGTCGAACGCGCCTTGGGAATCGGATAATTGTTTTCCTGGTGGATCGAAAGCGTGAACACGTTTTCGTCGCCGCGAAAAATCACCGCCGTTCCATTTCCCTGGTGCACATCCGTATCCACCACCATCGCGCGCTCGATGGCTTTGTCCGCCTGCAATCGGCGAATCGCTACTGCGACGTCATGAATCACACAAAATCCCTCGCCGTGTCCCGGGCACGCGTGGTGGAATCCTCCGCCGATGTTCGCCGCCCACCCATCCCCCAGCGCTTTCTGTCCTGCTAGGATCGATCCGCCCGCCGCCATCCAGCACGCCCGCACCATCTCCTGTGAATAAGGAATCTCCATCCGCGCAATTTCCGCAGGCGAAAGCATCCCGCGCCTCAGCTTCTCAACGTAATCCGCCGTGTGCACGCGCAGGATGTCCTCATCCGTCGCAGGCTCAGGCTTCAGCACGTCTTCCGCTGCCGCGTAACCCTCCTCGAGCAACCGCTTGCAGATCAGTCGGTATTTCTGGGAAGGAAACACGTGCGCGCCCAGATTCAGGTCGTACGCGTCGTCATAAACCAACTTGAATGGAAGCATCTGTTCAGCCTACCGCGAAGATTTGCCGGGTACAATTATCCCCCTCATTGCCGTGCAATTTGCACGCGCACGAATCTCGCCGTTGTATGTTAGGCTTTCCCGGATGCGCCGCGTGCACGCCATCACCGTCATCCTTGCGCTCCTTGCCTCTCCTGTGGCCTTACTGGCAAGAGCAATGGACTGCGGCCGATCCTGCTGCGGCATGATGTGCTGTATGCCCCGCCACAGCGTTTCTCCCGCGCAATCCTCCGGCAATACCGCAGCCATCGCTCCGAATTCAGGCGCCGCGCAGGACCGCCCGATACACTGCGCCCTCAAATGCGGCATGGGCCATGACAAGCATACTCAGGACTACGGATTGAACGTCCTGATGCATCCTGGATTTCCGCTCGATGAGGTGTATGTCGCCGCGCCTCCCGCCGCCCGCGCCGCGATTCTCTTCAGCGATCCCCTCATCTCCTTCGCCGTTGTTCCGCCGCCCTACCAGCCTCCGCGTTCCTGACAGCACCTCCTCATCCCAGCAGTGCATTCAAAATCTCAGGAGGATTGCTTTCGTGCGAAAAGTGTCATTTTGCATTCTCGCGGTATTTCTGTTTTTCTTTGCATTCATAGTGCGCTCTGCCACCTTCAGCACCGTCCGCGGCGTCATTCACGACCCGCAGCATCGTCCGATCCCCGGCGCGACGGTCGTTCTCAAAGCGGCCCATTCGGATTGGTCCCAAACCCAGCAGACCAACGATGACGGAGAATTTGTTTTTCAGGCCGTCACCTTGGGCGATTACACGCTTACTATCAGCAAGTCCGGATTCCGGACCGTCACGGAGCCGTTGACCATCATTTCCAATTCCTCGCCCGTCTTCCATTTCCAGTTGCAGATTGAGTCCGGACACCAGACGGCGACAGTCCTAGGCGAGCCGGAAGTCATCGGCACAACGAACACGGTCACACCCACGACTCTCGTCGACCGCACCACCATCGCCGCTACTCCCGGTGCCGACCGCACCAATGCCCTGCAAATGATCACCGACTACGTCCCGGCCGCTTATGTCACCCACGACATGCTCCATATCCGTGGTGGCCACCAGTTCGAATGGCTCATCGACGGCGTGCCGATTCCCAACACAAACATTGCAGCCAACCTCGCGCCTCAGATTGATCCCAAGGACATCGATTATCTCGAAGTCCAGCGCGGCAGCTACGACGCCAGCTTCGGAGATCGCACTTATGGCGTTTTTAACATCGTTCCCCGCACGGGATTCGAGCGGGAAAACGAAGGCGAACTTGTCGTGTCGTTTGGCAACTGGTTCCAGACCAACGATCAGGTCAATTTCGGCGGCCACACCGAGCGGTTCGCCTATTATGCAAGTGTTAATGGCAATCGAAGTAACTATGGCCTTCAGCCGCCCGTCGGCGAGGTCGTCCATGACGCCGAGAACGGCTTTGGTGGTTTCGGCTCCTTTATTTTTAATCACGACTCCGACAACCAATTTCGACTTGTCACTTCTCTGCGCCAGGATTACTACCAGATTCCCATCGATCCGGATCCGAACTCTTCCGGCAACCAGATCTATCCTAGCTACGGCCTTCGCGACGGCGATCGCGAGACCGACGGCTACGCCGCATTCACGTGGCTGCACACTTTCAACCCGAACGTGATGCTCACCGTCTCGCCCTTCTATCACTACAACAAAGCCGACTACATCGCCTCTCCCAACGATGTGCCCGTTATCACCGACGTCAATCTAGCCTCCAATTACGGCGGCGCACAGGCCACACTGAGCGTCAATTTCTGGAAGAACAATCTGCAGGGTGGTCTTTACGGCTTCGCGCAACACGAGAACAACTATTACGCGAACACGTTCACCGATTGCGCCCCCTCTTGCACGAACTATCCTCCTTCCTCCGCAGCCGTAACCGCCGGTCTCACCGAAGCCTTCCTCAGCGACCGCTTCAAAGTCACGTCCTGGTTGACGGTAATCGGCGGCTTGCGCTATTCGCATTTCTATGCGCCTGCCATCGAAGGTCTGCCGGAAGTGGTCGACAACGCAACGGATCCCCGCGTCGGAATCGCCGCTCGGATTCCTCACCTCAACTGGGTCTTTCGCGCCTTCTACGGGGATTTCTATCAGGCGCCTCCGCTCTCCATTCTCACCGGGCCACTCAACAGCCTGACGGAAGATCAGGGATTCGTGTTTGCTCCGATTCGCGGCGAGCGCGACGAGGAACACCAGTTTGGTGTCACGATTCCGATTTTCGGCTGGGCACTCGACGCCGACACATTCCAGACGCGTGCGAAGAATTGGCTCGATCACAGCAATATCGGTGAATCGAACATCTTCTGGCCTCTCACCTGGGATGGCGCGCTGATTCAAACGTGGGAGTTGACCCTTCGCTCGCCGCGGGTCTATCACCGCGCTCAGTTCCACCTCGCCTATGCGAACCAGATCGCTCAGTCGCGAGGGCCCTTCACAGGCGGCTTGGTCTGCCCCACCCCGGCTCCCCCGGATTGCGAACCGGCTCCGGGTTACGGGGCAGCGGATCATGACCAGCGGAACACGCTGAACTTCGGCGTGAACTCGTTCCTTCCCTGGGGCGTGATTGCCTCGACGAACATCTATTATGGTTCGGGATTCTCCAACGGCTTCCCGGACGCGCAATATCCCGGAGACTACCTGCCGCAGCACACGACGTTCGATCTTTCGGTGGGCAAGACGTTCTGGAAGGACTACACCATTTCCGTGACGGCGCTCAACGTCGCCAACCGCCGCGTGCTGCTCGACAACAGCCTCACGTTCGGCGGCTTTCACTACAATGATCCGCGCGAGATTTACGGAGAATTTCGCTGGCACTTTCACTTCTGAAGAAAAACGGAGCGATGAAAACGCGGGAAACAAGAAAAGCTGTCAATTGCTGCGGTCGAGGATGAAGTCGGGAACGGCAAGAAGGGCGCGGCGGTATTCCGTGTCGGGCAGAACGGCAAGCGAATCTTTCGCGCGCGCCGCATAATCGCGGGCGAGTTGCGCGGCACGGTCGAGGGCCCCGGTTTCACGCACCAGCCGCGTGATCTGCTCGGGCTTCACGCTTTCGAACCCGCGCTCTTCGAGCACCTTCGCAACCAGCTTGCGGCCTTCGGCGTGCCCATTGTGCGGCGCGGAATGCTTTGCCTCGGTCTCGAGCGCGAAAATCAGAGGGAGCGTAACCTTGCCTTCTTTCAAATCGCTCAGCACCGGCTTGCCCAGTTGTTCGGGCGAAGCGGTGAAATCCAGAAGATCGTCCACCAGTTGAAACGCGAGCCCGGCGTTGCGTCCGTATTCCGCCAGCGCCGATTCAATTTCCTTGTCCTGCTTCCCGAGCACGGCGCCCAGCCGCGAGCAACCGCTGAAGAGGCAGGCCGTCTTGCGGAAAGCCAACTCGACCACTTCGGTCTCATCAAGATCGATGCGCCCCAGGCAAGTGAGTTGCAGCAGCTCACCCTCGACCATGTTTTGCGTCAGGTCGATCAGAATGTCGAGAATCGTGAAGTTCCGCTCGCGCAGCGCCATTTCAAACGACTGCATGTAAAGCCAGTCGCCCGCGAGCACGCTCATGTGATTGCCCCAGCGCGCGTTGGTGCTCGGGCGTCCGCGGCGCGTCTGCGCGCCGTCGATCACGTCGTCGTGAATCAACGTCGCGCTGTGAATCAGCTCCACCACCGCGCCCAGCCGGATCGCGCTCTCGCCGCGATAGCCACAAGCCCCGGCGGAAAGCAAAAGCAGCGCGGGGCGCAGCCGCTTCCCGCCGCCTTCCTGCAAATAGCTCGATATCTGGGAAACAGGCGCGAACGCGCCTTCATTTTGCGAGGTGATTTCCCGCTCGACCAGCACAAGGTCGTCTCGAACCAGATCGAAGATGCCTTTTGCGAGCTGAACGGCGTACGCCATTCTTCGGCTCTACCCTTTCACTCCGCTGGATTCGGCAGCCTTGGCGATCGGGCCATCC
>DATKPM010000090.1:0-24005 GCA_035524135.1 Candidatus Acidiferrum sp.
GGGTTCGAGACCCGTTGGATTTTCACGTTGCAGCGCTCGGCAATCGCCACCGTCCGCGACACGGCGTCCGGCAGCTCGCGAAACACCTGCGCCATCTCTTCTGCGGTCTTGAAATAAAATTGGTCGGTCGCAAATTTCATCCGCTGCGCGTCAGACATCGTCTTGCCCGTCTGAATGCACATCAGCACTTCCTGCGCGTGCGCGTCCGATTGCGTCAGGTAGTGGCAGTCGTTCGTTGCCACCAGCGGAATCCCCGATTCCTTCGACAGCCTCACCAGCTCGCGGTTCACCCGCGTCTCCACCTCGATGCCCTGGTCCTGCACCTCCAGAAAAAAATTCCCCTTCCCGAAAATATCCCGCAGCCGGTACGCGTTCGCCTTCGCCTGGTCGTATTTCTCGTCCAGCAGCGCCGAGGCCACTTCTCCTCGCAGGCAAGCCGACAGCGCAATCAGCCCCTTGCCGTGCTGCGCCAGCAGGTCGTGGTCCACGCGCGGCTTGTAATAGAAGCCGTCGAGAAATCCGGTGGAAACGAGCTTGATGAGATTCCGGTAGCCTTCTTCGTTTTCCGCGAGCAAAACCAGATGGTTCGACCGCTCTGCGTCCGACCCGCGGTTCTTGTGGTTATCCGGCGCGACGTACACTTCGCACCCGATAATCGGCTTCACACCGTGGGTCGTCGCCTTGTGGAAGAAATTCGCCGCCGCAAACAGGTTTCCGTGGTCCGTCACCGCTACCGCAGGCATCCCTCGCCGTGCGGCTTCCTCCGTCAGCTCGCCGATTTCGCACGCCCCGTCGAGCAGGGAGTAATCCGTGTGCAAATGCAGGTGGACAAAATTCTGCGAGGTAGGAGACATTCCGGCCTCTATTCTAAACCACCGCGCAAGCCTCTTCCATGCTCCGGTCGTTTCCAACGAAAACTCTTGCCCGCCCTCACGCGCTCGTAGCGGTGGCCTTCAGGGCAGCGCCGTCGTTCTTGTTGCTGTCGCCGTTCTTGGTGTTGGTGTTGGTGTTGCCTTTTGTGGAGTGCGGCGAGTCATCGCCGCTTTGCTTTTGCCTTTGCCTTTGTTTTTGTTTTTGTTTTTTGGAGCCTGCCTGCCGCTTCCCTGCCGAAGGCACGGTAGGCAGGTGCGGCGGCCTGCCTGCCGGCAGGCAGGCTTGACGCCGCTTTGCTTTTGCTCTTCATTTTCAAATTTGAAATCCTCTTTTCCCCCTGTCCTTCTTGGCCTTTCGTCCAGTCCCTTAAAGCTGTCCTTCTCGCTACCCTGCTCCTTCGTCGAGTCCTATGCCTTGTCCCTTTTCTGTCCCTTTCTCTTCCCCACTTCTTCTCCTCCTCGTGCTAGCGTCAGTCGAGGCATGCACGAAAATGTCGCCGGAAGCAGTCGCGAAAGATTTGCACGCACAACACTCGGTCCCTCTTTGCCTGAAACAACGCAATGCATGTGCGCTTCCCGCGCGATTGCGCCTTTCACGAGTCACAAGTCTCCGCCCTTCTAATCGCGTCTCACGGGGATTAGAAATCGCCGTAACTCCTTCAAAACATTCATTCGCACCCATTTCTAATCGCGGGTACTTTCGTAACATCGCCTCCTGCCTCGCTTGCCCTGCCTGGGCCATGTTTCCATCTGCATCCACCATCACCCGCTCCAGCCGCTCCTCCTTTCGCTACAATAGACAGATGCCCATTCGCATGATCGCAATGGACCTCGACGGCACGCTTCTCAACACCTCCTCGGAGGTCTCCCTGGAGAACCGCCGCGCCATCGAAGAAGCCGCCTCCAGGGGCATCGAGATCGTCCTCGTCACTGGCCGCCGCTTCGATTTTGCCCGCCCCATCGCCGAAGGCTTGCCCTCAAGTCTCCATCTGATTGCCAGCAACGGTGCCGTCATCAAGTCTCTCGATGGCGCCACTCTTTTTCGCGCCGCGATGCCCGCCTCGACGGCGCGCGCCATCGTCGAAGCAACCCGTGATTTCCGCGAATGCACCGCCGTCATTTTCGACCGCAAAAAAGAGCGCCAGATCGTCATGGAGCGCGTCGATTGGAACGATCCCGTCCGCGGCCCCTATCTCCGCCGCAGCGTCGATTACCTCGCCATCGTCACTCCCTTGGAAAATTGTCTCGCCTCTGACGGTCTCTCCGGCGATGGACCAGCCGAAGATCCCATTCAGGTCGCCTTCAGCGGCTCCATCTCTGCCATGCGCAGCGTTCATTCGCTCTTGCGTTCGCTTCCCAACTCAGCGGATTTCACGATTGCCTTCACGGAATACGAGAAGCGCAACCTCTCGATCCTCGACGCGCTTGGCCCCGGCGTCACCAAGGCCGCGGGCCTCGCCGAATGGGCCCGCCGCCGCGGCATCGCGCGCGAGGAAATCATGGCCTTCGGCGATAACTGGAACGACGCCGAAATGCTCGACTTTGCCGGATTCCCGGTTATCATGGCCAACGCTGTGGATGATTTGAAATCGCGCGGCTGGACCGTCACGCGCACCAACGACGAGCACGGCGTCGCCGACGCGATTCACCGCTACGTTTTCCGCGAAGAGGAGGTCCAAAACAGGTAAGCCGCTATGCGGACACTCGCGCGATTTTCGATTCTGGTGATTTTTTCTCTGGCCTGCTTCGCTACGATGGCTCGCGCCGACTATGCCGTCTTGAAATCCGGCATGAGGTTGCACATCACCGGCTATCAAGCCGAAGGCTCGCGCATCAAGCTGAATGTGGATGGCGGAGTCGTCGAAGTTGACGCCGCCGATGTCGTCTCGATCGAGCCCGAGGACCAGTTCTCGTTTCCCGTCGCTCCGGTGCCTGCTTCCTCCGGTGTTCCGTACGAAAATCTCATTCGCGCTGCCGCCGCGCGGCACGGCGTCGATGAAAAACTTGTCGCCAAAGTGATCGCCGCCGAATCGAATTTCAATCCTCGCGCCGTCTCGCCCAAACAGGCGCGCGGCCTCATGCAGTTGATGCCGCAGACCGCGGCGCTGCTTTCCGTCCGCGACGTCTTTGATCCCGCGCAAAATATCGATGCCGGAACGAAATATCTGCGCGAGCTGCTCGACAAATACAAAGGCGACCTGCGGCTCGCCCTCGCCGCCTACAATGCGGGGCCGGACATGGTCGAAAAATATGGCGGCGTTCCGCCCTTCGCAGAAACGCAGAGCTACGTGGAAAGAATTTTGCGCGCGATGCGCCCCTCGAACGGCAGTTGAGGACTTTTGCGCTGTGCTTCGCTGCTATGGCTGCGAAGAGAAAGGCTGATCGGGTGACGGATTTTGAGACGGACCATTCGAGGAAGGATTTGTCGGTGAATTGGAATTCGGAGAATTCGTTCCCGGCTCGTTTAAATTCGTGCTTCCGCCGAACGGATTCGCCACCGGCAATCCGCCTTGCGTCGCGTTTCCGAGTCCCGCTCCGGCTTGATTCAATTGCTGCTGCGCCGCGGCTGCCTGGTCTTCCAGCGGATTCCAAATAAATTCCCAGCCGCTGTATTTCTTCGCGCCGTGCAGCCAGATCACCGATCGCCGGTCGACTTTGCTTCCGACGCCTGTCAAATATGCCCCAAGCACCGGACCATCGACCGGTCCAGTTGGCTTCTGCTGCAAAATTCCTGAATTCAACGCGGCAAGCGCGTTGATGTTTGCGCCGCCCGTTCCAATCGGGCTCGTTCCCGCAGCGCCCTGTTGCGGTTGCGACGACCCGAACGAATCCGAGGAGTTTCCAAACGCGCTCTGCGAATTCTGCCCGAAGCTCGATGCCAATCCGTTTGCCTGCGCTTGCGACACCACGGACGAAAGTCCGCTCGATTGCGCTTGCTGGAGCAGCGACTGCAAATTCCCCGAACCTGCCTGCGAGAGCAGCGAGGAAACTCCGCCTTGCCCGAGAGCGGAGTTCAGCGCCGCCTCCTGTTCGGGCGTCAACTGAACTCCTGTGTCGTCGAGCACCGTCGTTTGCGAGGATGGCGGTTGGGTCGGCGCTTGCGCCTGCAGCGAGGCGTAATACGCTTGCGCCTCTGCCGCTTCGTTGTCGGAAATCAGGATGTGATATGGAAGCGCCGGCGGCAATCCGCCCGTCAGTTTCGCCAGTGCGCTCGCGGCGCTCGATTGATTGTCGTCGGAGTCGGCAAGGCTCGCGGCCGGAGTGCCCGGTTGGCCGGATGCTCCCGTCCCCTGCGGAACGGCTCCCGGCTGCAGCCCCAGCGTGTCCATCAGCGCCATCTGCTGCAGCGAAGCGTAGCGCGTGCTGCCGATGATCTGCCCCGCCTGATTTAGGTAGATGAACCGCCAGGTTCCATCTTCCTTGTTCATCGGGTCTGTGTACGCCTCACGCAGGAATCGCACGCCAGGCTGGCCCTTCAACAGATCATCCACGCTTTCCGGATAATGGCCGACTTTGTGGTAGTACAAGCGGATCGCGCGGGAGTATTGGTTCCCGCGCCAGATCATCTCCTGCTCGCGCTCCCGCTGCACTTGTGCAGTGGCTCTCTCCAACACGGCAGCCGAGAGAATCACGGTAGCAACGACCAAGGCCAGAGCCAGGATGTAGGCGAAGCCGGCTTCGCGCGAGCGCCCTTGCGCCTTGCCCGCGCGGACGAATTCGTCGGGGCTACTCGCGCGACAGGGCTCTTTTTCCGAAATGTTTCTATTCGTCATTCGGCCTATCGTCCTCTGGCGCTGGGGCCGCCGCTGGACCGTGGTCCGATTGCGTCTGCATTGGCACGGTCGTCGTGCGGCCCGTCGAGATCTCTTCGACCGTCACGGAATCGTCCCCTATGTGAAGGAGGCGGAAGTTTCCAAAAATCACTCCCCCCTCTCCGATTACGGAAACATCTTGGCCTTGCTGAAAGAATGCCAGCTTCGTCCCTGTCGAAGGAGTCATTTCCGTCCCAAAAAACTGGCCAGGAAACTGCACAGGAGGAGGTGGTGGCGGAGGCATCGGCCCCACCGGCCTCTGCACTTCATGCACCGGGGCCGAAGCGGCTGCCGGCGGAGGCGGGGCGATCGCACTGAAAATATTGCGGTGTGTTCCTTCATATTTCAGTTTGTGAAGCTTTTCGAGCAAGTCGAGACGCAAATCGGGTTCGCGCACGTCCAGGGGCTCGAATTTCTGATCGGCGGCGACAACAGAATTTCCGACACTCGAAGGTTCGCGGAAATAGAAGTACAGCAGCAGCGTAAACACCAAGAGTCCCGCGAGGACGTACGTTCGAATGCGCGTCTTATCCATTTCTTTCTATTTCCGGAAATACGTCGCCAAATCCAACTGCAGCTTCAAACTCGCACCACCAGACGAGGTGGAGTCGAGCGTGAGGCCTCTCAACAAATAAAAATTGTCAGAAATCTCCAAGCCGTTGATGAATTGGAGGACGGACGGATAATCGCCCTCAATATCCTCGCTGATAGAAATCTCCGTGACTCCTTGTTGCAAGAACTCCTTGGGCTTGAAGGACACCGAGCTGGCATGCACCCCCGCCTTGGACGCGATGGAGGACAAGTCGGCCTGAATTGCGGAATAGCCCGTGGCAGAATCCAGGAAGGTGGCATTGTAGAATTTTTCACAAGCTTCCCCTGCAGGCGTCAACGACTGACGAATCCTGTCGCCGCGTTCCACATCCGCATGAAGCTTCTTCGCCTGCATTCGCAGGGTGGCCACTTGCGAATAGGCCCGAACGGAAGTTTGCTGTGACTGCCAGTAAAGGAATCCTCCCAAAGCAACGTCGGCTATAAAGATCAGGCCAAGCAAAATGCGGACGGCCACTTTGGTGACGTGCCAACTCTTGTTCATGTCGTTTCGTACCAGACAGTAAGAGCGACGAGGACCTTGTCAGCCGACTTCGACTGTTCGGGGTACCGTTCCTTTTCCACCTGGACGCCGGAAAAGACTTTGGACGTTTCAAGGGCCTGAATAAATTTCACGAGGTTTTGATCCGTATCTGCGCCGACAACCAGCGTGACTTTGGCGCGATCATTTTCCAGCGTCGGCGAAATGCTGACGACGCGCACGCCAGGAGGCAAGGTCTGTTCGATGTCCATAAAAACCTTCGTCCAAGGAAACGCGCGGTCATCGATCAGCGAATTCAGAAATGCGGCGCGGTTCAGTACTTTGGTAGCCCTCGGCGTTTGAAAAAATGATCTCAGTTCCTGCTGGCGCTGGCGGTCGGCTCTGATCTGCTGCTGATATTCGGCAATCTCAGCACGCAGCTTGCGGCTGGAAGTCCAGGAAACATATACGCTGTGCGATAGAATGATCAGTGCAAGAATTTCAACTACGCCCAAAAACAGCGAGACGACCAGAAACGCGCGCTTATTTTCGAGCGGATGCGTAGCGAGGTTGAGCGTCAATCTCATTCTTTACGCATCTCCCACGTGCATCCAACCCGCGAGAGGCTCGAGACCGCGCGCGATCATGTCTTTTTCCTCTGAACCAAGCGACACGATCGAATCAACGCGTCCAACTGAATCCACGGGAGACTTGAGCTCGCTGGACAGGGCCTGACGGAACACATCTTCGCGGAGGCCAAATCCGGACATACGAACGCGATCGACGGACCCGCCGGAAGTGTCCTGAAAGAAAGCAAGCGCAGGAAAAATTTCGTCAAGCACCGGCTGTGGCGCAAGGTCCGCCGCCGGTTTCGGCATTTCACTGGTGCGGAAAACGCAAAGCCTGCCGTCCTGGACAATCACCGTCGTAAGGGAGCGCCCCGAAATACGCACGTAGAGAGTGGCACCGCGATCTTCCAGAAGCGGTAAGGCAGACAAGGTGGAACTAAAGACGACGCCCGGATGCGCCTCCAGGGATTCAATCAATTCCTCATATTCGCAGACAATTTTCTGACGCGCCACGATGGCGACGATTTCAAGCCCGCCGGACCTGGACAACTGCCGGGTCCAGGAAATCGAGGTCTCTTCGATGTCAAAGGGAACGCTCTTCTTCAGGCGCCAGCGAAGCAGCGGCAAAGCTTCATCGGCGCGGCGGGGGAAAGCGTCGAAAGGGAGAATAAAAACGCGCACGGCCGGATCCGGGATCAAAAGAGCCAAGCCCGATGAACGAGCAGGAACCCGCGCAAAGATCCGGCGGAGCGCGCCGCGCACCGCATCGGCGTTGGCAACATTCGGTTCCACGGGAGACGGTACTACGGCTCCGGCAGCAATTTCTTCTACTGCAAACGACTCCAGTTGGCCAAAACTTCGCTTCCAGCGAGCCGCAGCAACATGAGCCGGGGCAATCTCGACAACCATCGGAGGGTGCGGGGTGGCGTGCGTCCACTCATCGAAGCGGCGCACGGGGCCCAATTCCAGAAACTGTGAGACGACGCTGGAGACCGGGCTAGTCAAGAAACGTCACCTTGTTAATCTCGCGGAGAGTGGTCACGCCCTGGCGAATTTTTTTAAGGCCGCAATCACGCAAAAACGTCATGCCCTCTTCTTTCGCGGCCCGCTTGATCTCGGAAGTCGGCCTGCGATCGATAATCATTTCGCGAATGCGGTCGGAGAGGTCCAACAATTCCGTGATCGCCGTGCGGCCGTGGTAGCCGCTGCCGGAGCATTCCAAGCATCCAGCGCCTTCGTAGAAAGGGATTCCCGACCATTCGGCGGGGTTGAAACCCGATTCGCGCAGGACCTCGTCGGGATGGCGCACCTGCCGCTTGCAATTTTCGCAGATCAGCCGGACCAGACGCTGGGCCATGATGCAGTTGAGCGCGGAAACAAAGTTGTAGGGCTCGACTCCCATATTAATGAAACGGCCGATGACATCGGTTACATTGTTGGCGTGAACCGTGGTGAAGACAAGGTGGCCAGTGAGGGCGGAATTGATGGCAATCTGAGCGGTTTCCTGATCGCGAATTTCGCCAACCATGATTTTGTCCGGATCGTGGCGCAAAATGGAGCGCAGTCCGCGGGCAAAGGTGAGCCCCTTCTTCTCATTGACAGGAATCTGCGTGATGCCGCGAACCTGATATTCGACCGGGTCTTCAATCGTGATGATTTTGTCTTCGTCGTTCTTGATTTCGTTGATTGCGGCGTACAGGGTCGTCGTTTTTCCAGATCCGGTGGGCCCCGTAACGAGGACCATGCCGTACGGTTCGCGAATATAGCGGCGGAAGCGAGAAAGGTCCTCGCCGTCGAATCCAACAACGTCCAAGGTAAGATTGCGGAATTTTTCGCTCAGCGTCTCCTTGTCGAGGACACGAAGAACCGCATCTTCGCCGTGGACCGACGGCATGATGGAGACGCGGAAATCGATGAAGCGGCCCTTATAGCGGACGCGGAAGCGACCGTCCTGAGGAATGCGGCGCTCGGCGATATCGAGGTCGCTCATCACCTTGATGCGGGAAATGATAGTTGCGTGCCACTCCTTCGCCAGAGGCTGCATGGCATACTGCAAGACGCCGTCGATGCGATACTTCACCGCGACTTCCTGATTACGTGTTTCGATGTGAATATCGGAAGCGCGGCGCTCGAGAGCCGTGAAAATGACGGTATCGACGAGGCGGACGACGGGACTGACGCCGGTCTCGCGCGTCAGCTTGTCCATCGAGATGTTTTCGTCGCTGTCGTCTTCTTCGCTGACAATTTGGAAGGTGAAACCTTCGGTAGCCTGGTCGAGGACACGCTGTGATTGCTCGGTACGCTTGAGCAGATCGTCGATCTGCGAGGCGGTGGCGACTTTAATCTGGAGCCGTTTGCCCAAGAGGAGCGAGAGCTCGTCAATCATGTGGAGCTGGCTGGGATCGGCCATAGCCACAACAAGAACCGAATCCCGCTGGTCGAGAGGAACGAATTTGTAGCGGAACATCATATCCGCAGGGATGCTGCGGACAAGGTCGGGGTCGATGCGCTGTTCGCGCAGGTCAATGAAGGGGTGGCGGTAGCGTTCGGCAAGGCGACGGGCCTGCTCGCGCTCGGAAGTCTCGTCGGGAAGCCCCGGCGGAGTCAGCGGGTTGTTAACGGTAGTCATACGCTCCTACGCACTTATCCGACCCGGAGAGAAAACAGGGGCAGATAGAGGGCCACTAGAATGAAGCCTACCACGACGGCCATGACGAGCAAAATGACGATGGGAATCCACGTCAAGGTGCGTTGCAGGCTTGTATTAACCTCTTCTTCGTAAAATTCGGCGACGCTTTGCAACATGGGCGCGAGTGCGCCGGAGGCTTCGCCGACTTCGATCATTTCGAGCGCAAGTGGAGGAAAAACTCCAGTTTCCTGCAAACTTGCGCTCAACGACTTCCCTTCCCGGACCCGCTCAGCTGCGTCGTTGACGCTGGAAGAAATCAGGCGCGTGGAAATGGCGGCGGAAGAGGTGTGGAGCGCAGGAACCAATGGAGTGCCTCCGGCGAGAAGCGTCGAAAGCGTGCGGACGAATTGGGCGATTTGGGCTTTGAGCCAGATGTCGCCCATGTGGGGGATGCGGGGCTTGAGACGGTCGATGGCGATGGCACCGCGGTCGGAGCGCGTCCAGAAGAAGATCGCGATGGACCCGCCAATCACGGCAGCGATGATAAACAAGAAATATTGGCGGAGAGGAATCGCAGCTGCGAGGAGAATCTGCGTAATGTGAGGCAGCGGAACATCCAGATCTTTATAAAGGTTCGCAAACTGAGGCATGGCGTAGGTGACGATATAAGAAACCACGCCCATGGCAGTGAGAAGCAGCACAGCCGGATAGATCAAGGTCGTAATCAAGCGGCTGCGAAAGCCGGTGCTGACGCGCAGATAGGAGATGTATTGCTCCAGAACGCCCGTAAGATTTCCGCTTCGCTCTCCGGCGGTGATGACGGTGACGTAAACAGGAGGAAACGAACCCTGCGCGGCAAGAGCTTCGGAGAGAAGAGCCCCTTCGCGGACCCGATGGCGAACATCCTGAAGTATTGGCTTGAGCCGGGTAGGAGCGGCACGGTCGGCGAGAAGGTCGAGAGCCTTCAGAATCGGCAAGCCTGCGCGAAGGAGGGTGTTGAATTGCTGATTGAAAATCAGGAATTCGTCCTGACGAATTTTCCCTTGCCCGGCAGAAGAAGACAACTGGGCCAGAACGTTGAATGTGGCGTGAACGGAGAACACCAATAAGCCACGGTCCACGAGCCTCTGACGCACCTCCTGCTCGGATTGAGCGCTCTCGAGCTGCTGGAAGATGCGCCCGGAGGCGTCCCCGACTTTGCACACATATTCGGCCATGAGAAAGCTTGCGCGTCCCTTGCAGTTGGACGTTACAAAACGAAGTTTAGCACACGCGACCTGAGGAGTTTCGACGCGCCGCAAATGTATGATGAATAAGAGGTAACAAAGGGATGTCCAGCAGCCTTACTGCACACTTTGGAGAAGCGATTCTTCATCCACAATGGAAACGCCGCTTGGAGGCGAGAAGTGAAACATGGTTTCCTCGATCGGGATGTCTTCTTTCCAATTGCCGAAGCGAAATTCGATCTGAGCGTTACCCGGCTGGCGAATCAGGATACGTGCCAGATAACCGGAAGGCTGCACTTCAAAGAAGATGAGCTGGATGGACCCAGGAGAATCGGAGGAACCCGAACGAGGAACGCACTGCAGGACGGAGTCTTCTGGAACAAGCGGGGCCACGGATGAGTCGGATTCGGGGTCGGCCAACTCAATCGTCTTGCAAAATTTGCCCAGGTCAAGCTTACCGGCTAGAAATGCGATGGGTGTTCGCCAGTCGTCGCTCTGCCTGATGCGGGCACGGCTCGCAACTTTGTCGGCAGGCACGTAATACCAGACGTTGGTGCCATCGACGAGAAAGAGTTTCTGCTGGGGAGATTCATATTCCCAGCGCATACGGTCGGGGCGAGAGAAATACACAACGCCCGACTCGGCAGCGCCGCCACCGTGGCCGTCGGTGTATTGTTCGTAGAATTGGGCTTGGAGCGTTCGCGCGTGGTGGTAGCGCGATTCCATATCATGAACGATCGACTTGACACTCGGAACATTCGCCGCTGGGACCAGGAGCAAAACCAGCCGGCAGATCATCCATTTCGTGGCGAGGACATTCACATGCCTATACTATCAGGGATGGACCATCTGCTATCGAATCGGCGAGCGAGTGTCCGGAGGATTTGCGGATCTTACTGGAGAGGTGGAAGCGCCGCGCACGAGTTAGGGTCAGCTGCAGGCGTGCCGGAGTTGTCGAAATAAATGCTGGCGGGAGTATAGCTGCAATAGCTGGCGTCCCCTGTTACAGACTCAGTGATCGGGGTGGCAGAGATGAAATATCCATTGTACCCAGGCGCCCCGCACCCCTGACCCGGAACCGCCAACACTCCATTTTCTCCAGAATAAGCGAATGTGTAGCCGCTCTTCTGGTTTGGAGTTGCTGCAATCGTGTCATCCAAGAGCGCTGCGGCGTTGCAAGATCCTGTCCCCGTGCCGCCTAGGGCGGCCAAACTCGGCGGAAATCCATTTTGATAGGTTGATTGATACGTAAGCGCATCCGAGGTGATTGCACGAACATTTGCTGCAGCGGCAGCCTGATTTGCAGCGATCTTTGCGTGCAAGAGGTTGGGAATGGCAATCGCACAGATGAGGAGAATAATGGCAACGACGATCAGGAGCTCGACGAGAGAGAAGCCCCTCTTGCTGCCTTCGTTGCGACTCGAGTTGTGACTGTGTGCGAGCATTGGTGCCAGTCCGTCTCCATTTGGCAACTTACCGCAAAACTTGAGCCCCGAACCTCAGCGGTTGAACCCGCATCTGTCTCGAGCCACTCACCGCACGGTTGCCCATCGTCACTCTTGGCAAAAAGGCATGTGCCCCGACTAATTCCCGCTCCTTGAACCACTCTCTAAAAACTAGAGAAAAGGGAGGAAGCTTCATCATGCCTCCTCCCTCTTCAGATCGCGCTGATTCAGGTCAAGTCTTACTGCAGAGCCGCAGCGGCTGCATCGCCAGAACATGGGCTAGTAGTCGCGGCCACGCCCGTGCGGATCACAGCAGATTCGTCCACGCAGTAGTAGGCAGTTCCTGTGCTGCCGGGAGAAACGGGCGCTGCAGCAAAGTTGAAGCCCGTATAGCCCCATGCAGGGCAGCCGTTCGGAACTGTAGCACCCGTCAACTGGACGCCGTCACCCTTATCAGCAGTGAACTGGTATCCGCTTTTGGTTGATGGGTCAGCGCCGCCGAGAACAGGGTCAATGATCCCGGAATTGGTGCAGGTATTAGATCCCACGGGACCGCCCAATTGAAGCAAGGTGATGGCGTAGCCGTCGCTATACGTCGACTGGAAGGTCGCTTCACCCGAAGTAATCGTGCGGAGCGAACCGACAGCAGAAGCCTGGTTCGCGGCAATCTTGGCGCGAAGCAGGTTGGGAATTGCGATGGCCGCGATGATCAGAATGATCGCCACGACGATCAGCAACTCGATCAACGAGAAGCCTTTCTGGTTCTTACGGTTAATCATTGTCTCTCCTTAGAGTGGTACTGCTCAAAGTCGTCTGTACTCCCTGGCGGGGTACGCCTGGTAAAGAGCACGCCCTATGCCAGAATCTTACAACGATTTGCCGGATGCGGCACAATGGTGTACGTGCTTCTATTTCTATCACTTACGAGTGAACCCCGCTACTATGAGTAACCGCACATTCGGCGACACCGTACAATCAAGCTGAAAAAAAGACATTTTTTGTCTGCCTGAAATGACTAAATCCCGCTTGGATAACGACCTGCCCAACCGTTCCAGCCCTCAATTTAGACGGCTTGCAAATTGCGTGGGAAGCGCTTGATGAGGCGCCAAAACATCCTCTCGACTTGCCCAAAGCAAGCAGGGTAACTAGCGCGCCGAAGCTGCGAACGTTAGACGCCATATTTCTTCGCATAATGACGGAAGGAGCGATAAGTCATTTTCAAGTGTTCGGCGGCACGGACGCGGACGCCCCCGGCTTTCTCCATGGATGCAAGCAGGTAGGTGCGCGTAATGTTCCCGATATGCTCTTCCAGATCAAGTCCGCCATCTGGAATCAGAGAAGCTTTCGGGTCGGGCTGGCCCCCCGATTTGAATTCCTGATAGAAAGAAGTGATCTTTTCAGGCAACCCTTCGACGGTGATGCGCTTTCCCAATTCCAAGGCAATGGACCGCTCGATCGTATTCTCAAGCTCGCGAACGTTGCCGGGCCAGTCGTAGACTTCCAGGCGGCGCATGGCTTCGGGCTCGATTCCGTCGACTTGCTTCGACATGGAAGCAGCGAAGCGGCTGAGAAAGTGGCGTGCGAGCAATGGAATATCCTCGCGGCGCTCGCGAAGCGCCGGAAGCTTGATAGGAATCACGCTCAAGCGGTAGTAGAGATCCTCTCGGAAGCGTTCCTCGGTGATTTCTTTTTCCAGGTCCTTGTTGGTTGCGGCGATCACGCGAACGTCCACGTCGGTCTCTTCCGTACTCCCAAGCGGGCGGACTTTCCCCTCCTGGAGAACACGGTAGAGCTTCACCTGCATGGTGACGCTCATGTTACCGATTTCGTCCATAAAAAGAGTGCCACCGTGGGCCGCCTGAAAAAGCCCGCGACGGTTTTCGTTTGCGCCCGTGAAGGCACCTTTCACGTACCCAAACAGTTCCGATTCAAGAAGGGTCTCGGGAAATGCGCCACAATTGATGGTGATGAACGGCTTGTGCGAGCGGGAACTGTTTTCGTGAATGGCGCGAGCGACAAGCTCCTTGCCAGTTCCACTTTCACCTGTAATCAGAACGCGGCTGGATTGTGGAGCGATGTTCTGGATGAGCTCAAAAATCGCGCGCATTTTCGGACTGGTGCCGATAATGTGGTCGAGCCCGGTGAGGCGGCGAATTTCGCGGCGGAGGAATGATGCTTCTTTTTTGAGCGCGAGGTTTTCGGCAACCAGCTGGACCGCCGACCGTAGCTCATCGACAAGGCGATCACCCTTGATGACGTAGCGGTCGGCCCCAAAATTGACGGCGTCGATGGCCGTGGTGACGGTGGGCACGCCGGTGATGAGAATGAAAACGGTCGATGGCGAGACTTCTTTTGTGTAGCGAAGGAGGTCGACGCCATCCATGTCGGGCATGCGGATATCTGAAATCACAATGTCGTAGACTTGCGAAGCAAGGCGACGCTTGGCGGCCTCGCCGTTCGAGGCCACCTCGACCTTGTGGCCTTCCTTGCGGAAGGAAATTTCCAGCAGCTCGCAAATCGAGCGTTCATCATCGACAACCAACAACTGCGCCATAACTATGTCTTCCCCGTTTGACTGAACAGTTCCGCGCGCGGCTCGGCCTGCCAATCGGCGGGCGATACGGTGCCCTTCGCGGTGGCGCGCGGCAAATCGACGATAAATTCGGCGCCGGCATTTTTGGGCGACTCAACGCGGATGCGGCCGTGGTGCGCCTGGAGAATCTGATACACAACGGCGAGGCCCAAACCAGTGCCTCCAGTAAAGCCGGACTGAAACGGTTCGAAGATGCGCGAGATTTGGCGGGTGTCGAGGCCGATGCCTGTGTCGGCGATGCGGACCTGGACGGAATCTTCTTTCGCTTCGATCGAGACCGTAAGAACACCACCGTCGGGCATGGCGCGGAGGGCGTTGTTGCAAAGATTCCAAAAAACCTGCTTGATGCGATCGCGGTCCACGACAGCACGGGCGTGACGAGACTTGATATTCCGCTCGATGCGATATTTCCCGACAAAGGAAGAATCGTGCTCAAGAATCGTAAGCGTCTCTTCAAGGACCGACGTTACGTTCAAGTCAGTAAAGGAGTAGGTTTTTTCGCGGGAGTAATCAAGAAAGTCGGTGATGATCTGGTTTAAACGCTGCGATTCCCTGCTGACAATGTGGACGAGCTTCTTGTCGTCATCATCGAGCGGGGCGAGACGGGCCAGCTCCTTGAGAGCTCCCGTCATGGCCGCGAGCGGCTGGCGGATTTCGTGAGCAATCGCGGAGGAGAGGCGGCCGAGGGCGGCCATTCGCTCTTTAGTCACAACTTCTTTCTCCAGGCGCTTGAGCTCCGTCAAGTCCTGGAAGTTGAAGACGTAGCCGCTCTTTTCGTTTTGTGCGGTCCGAAGAGGCGAGATCGAGATACCAAGATAACGCTGGCCCAACTCCGGAGATTCAAACGCAATTTCTCTCCGAGAGGCCAAGGGGTTGCCTTCAGCGTCCGTTTCTACAGGCCAAAATCCTGGAACAAGATTCTGGACGAATTCCCCACGATGCAAGCCGAACCCGCCAGAGATAATTTCCGAGCCAGCACGGTTTAGAAGGAGGATGCGGCCGGAAGCATCCGTGGTGAGAAGCCCTCCACGCATAGATTCGATAATGTCCTGATTGAATGTTTGAAGGGCCTTCAGTTCTTCGCGCTTCGCCTCGAGTTCCACACCTTTTTTGCGGAGTGATAAAGCCAGGACGCTACCGAGATAAGCGACGGCGAAAAAGGCAAAGAAATTTGTTGCGAGCCAGACTTCGAGCGAGTGCCCAGTAGGATTCGTCGTGGCGGTCCTCGGAATGACGCCGAAATAGCTCAGCTCAACAACGGTGCCAAGCAATGCGAAACTCGCACCGGCAACGACGAAAACCCCGCGCCGTGAAAATAGAATGCTGGCCATGAGGATCGCCAGCACGTACAGAGAGGAGAAATAGCTGTCGTGGGCGCCTGTGATGTAGACGACACCGGTAATGAGAGCAAGGTCGCACACTATTTGGATGGGAGCGTGCGCCCTTGCCTCCGGCACCCAGCGCTGGAGAATGACATAGCTGATCGCCAGCATGTACCACAGAAGTATCAGCGGGACGAAACCACGGAGAGGAAGCGATGCACCCGTAAGTTCACGGGCTGCCAACACAGAAGCAACTAGAAAAGTGATGATTAGAAAGCGAACCCGTCCCAGCAAAGACAGCCATTGGTTCGGCGTGATCGAAGTGTCCATTGCAAATGCCCCCACATCCTTGTGGGCGCGGGATCGCCGCTCAACCTGAAGAAGTGCCAAGGTCGAAAGCGGCCTCAGTGTGAGCCCGCCAACTTGCCGATAAGAGAAAACAAGGGCAAATACATCGAAATAACGATGCCACCGACAACTACGCCGAGAAAGACGATCATTACAGGCTCCAAGGCTGTCAGAAGGTCCTTGACAGCGACGTCGACTTCGTCCTCATAGAAGTCACCAATCTTCTGGAGCATGGCATCCATCGCACCAGTCTGTTCGCCGACGCCGATCATTTGGGTGACCATGCCGGGAAATACTTCCGTCTCCTTAAGAGGGTCAACCAATGATCTGCCGGCCTCAACCGCCTTTCGCGTTTGGGAGATGGCCTTTTCGACGACCGCGTTCCCTGCCGTGCGTGCAGTAATATCCAATCCTTCGAGAATTGGAACACCGCTAGAAATCAAAGTGCCAAGTGTACGCGTAAAACGGGCAACGGCAATCTTTCGCAAGAGAAGGCCGATTAAAGGAAGGCGGAGGGTTGTCGCATCGATCGCGAATCGACCTTGAGGGGTGCCATACCAAAATTTCAACGCAACGACCGCTCCGACAAAGAAAGCAAAAATCATAAACCCGTAAATGCTGCCGACAAAGTGGCTAAGCCCAATTACAATCCTGGTCGGCAGGGGAAGGTCTACTCCTAAACCATTGAAAAGGGTTGTGAAGATCGGAACGACCTTCCAAAGGAGCAGGGTGATGACTCCACCCGCAATCCCCAAAACTGCGGTTGGATAAATCATCGCGGATTTGACGGCGCTCTTCAATTTGACGTTTTTCTCGATGTAGGTAGAAAGGCGCTGAAGAATCGTGTCGAGAATACCGCCCGTCTCTCCCGCCTCCACCATGTTGTAGTAAAGAGGGTCGAATACTTTGTCGTACTGCTTCATGGCGGCGGAGAGAGTCGTTCCTCCCTCGACGGAGGAGCGAACGCCATTCAATATTTTCTGGAAGGTCTTGTTCTCCTGCTGCCCTGCAAGGATTTCAAGGCATTGAACAAGAGGCAAGCCCGCGTCGATCATGACGGAGAATTGGCGTGTAAAGATAGCCAGTTCCTTCGAGTCGACTTTTCCTCCCCCGAAGCTAGGGAGGTTGAATTCGCGCCCCTTCTCGGAAACCTTGTTCACATTGATGCGCTCGCGGCGCAGGATATTCTGGAGCTCGGCCTTATTCGCCGCGGTGCGCTCACCGGCGACGGCGGCTCCCGCCTGGTTCGTTCCTTTGTATGTGTAGACAGGCATGTGTTATCCCTCCTTGACTCTATCGGCGGACAGGAGCCCGGCCACCAGCCGGCGGCGAGGTCACTCCACGGTTGATCAAATCCTGCAATTCATCGGGATTGGAAGAGCGCATGAGCGCGGTCTCCAACGTGATTAATTTCTGGGAATAGGCATTCGCAAGACTCTGGTTGAAAGTCTGCATTCCGGTGGTTCCCGTGCCGGTCTGCATAGCGGAATAAATCTGGTGAATCTTGTCTTCGCGGATGAGGTTGCGAATGGCTGGATTGGGCACGAGAATTTCCATGACCATTGCGCGGCCGCGACCGTCAATTTTGGGAATGAGCGCCTGGCAGAGGATGCCCTCGAGCACCATGGAGAGCTGAGCGCGAACCTGTGGCTGCTGGTGCGCCGGGAACACATCTATGATTCTGTTGATGGTCGAGGACGCGGAATTGGTGTGCAGAGTCGCAAAAGTCAAGTGACCGGTCTCGGCGATGCGCAGGGCCGATTCGATTGTTTCCAGGTCGCGCATTTCGCCGATGAGTACAACATCAGGGTCTTCGCGAAGGGCTGCACGAAGCGAATTGGAAAAGGAGTGCGTGTCGGAGTGCACTTCGCGCTGGTTAACGAGACACTTTTTGTGATTGTGGAGGAACTCGATCGGGTCCTCGATCGTGATCATGTGCTCTTCGCGCTCGTTATTGATCTTGTCGAGCATCGCGGCAAGCGTGGTCGACTTCCCCGAGCCCGTCGGGCCCGTCACGAGGACCAGTCCGCGCGGCTTGTCGCAAAGCCCCTTCACCACCAGCGGCAGCCCGAGCGCGTCAAACGACTTGATTTCCCAGGGAATCGTACGGAAGACGGCCGCCACGGCACCGCGCTGGTGAAAGATGTTGCCACGGAAGCGCGCGAGGCTTTTCAACCCGAACGAGAAGTCGAGCTCGAGGCTCTCTTCTAGGCGGTGCTTCTGCACGTCCGTCAGCACGCTGTAGGCTAGCGCCTTCGTGTCCGCCGCCGTCAGCGGCGGCATGTCGAGAGGCCGCAGGTGGCCATGGACTCGCACGCGCGGCGGCGTGTTGGTCGAAAGGTGAAGGTCGCTCCCCCCCATTTCGATCATCTTCTTCAGGAGCTCGCTGAGTGTAATGCCTGCCATGCTCTCCTCCGAGTTAGAGAACCGTCTCGCGCAGGACTTCTTCCATCGTGGTGAGTCCCGCGCTGGCCTTGATGAGCCCGCTGCGCCGCAACGTGATCATGCCAAGCTCGAGAGCTTTCTTTTTCAATTCGAGCGCCGACGCGCCGACAAGGATTAGCTCACGAAGGTCGTCCGAGATCTCCATGACTTCGTAGAGACCGACGCGCCCTTTGTATCCCGTGTTGTTGCAGATGCTGCAGCCGTGACCGTGCATAACCTGCACAGTCTGGGCCTCTTCCTGCGAATACCCTGCGTCAAGAAGAGCTTGTGTATTGATCTGCAATGGTTCCTTACAATTCGCGCAAATGCGCCGGACCAACCGCTGGGCGCAAATCAGGTTGACTGATGTCGCCACGAGAAATGGTTCAATACCCATGTTCATCAAGCGGCTGATCGTCGAGGGCGCGTCATTGGTGTGGAGGGTCGAGAGCACCAAGTGGCCTGTGAGAGCGGCCTTCACGGCGATTTCGGCCGTTTCAAAGTCGCGGATCTCGCCGACAAGGATGATGTTGGGGTCTTGCCGAAGGAAGGCTCGCAGAGCAGAAGCGAAATTCAAGCCGATCTGCTCCTTCATCTGAACCTGATTGATTCCCGGCAACTGAAACTCGACCGGATCTTCGGCGGTCATGATGTTGGTTTCAGGCGTATTAAGGCGAGCCACGGAGGAATAGAGGGTGTTGGTTTTCCCTGAACCCGTGGGGCCAGTGACCAGAACCATCCCGTAAGGTTTCAAAATCTGGCGCTCGAATTTCTGGAGCGACTCCGACTCGAAGCCGAGCTTGGTCATATCGAGGCGCAGGTTTTCCTTGTCGAGCAAGCGAAGAACGATCTTTTCGCCGAAGAGGGTGGGAACGGTGGAAACGCGAAAGTCGAGTTCTTTTTTCTTCCCGTCCTTGGCGTACTTGATCATGATGCGGCCGTCTTGCGGGAGCCGCTTTTCGCTGATATCCAGCTTAGACATGATCTTGACGCGGCTGGTGATGGCATCTTTGAGCTTGAGAGGAGGCGCCATCACGTTTTGAAGAATTCCATCAATGCGAAAGCGAACGCGGTATTCCTTCTCATAGGGCTCAACGTGAATGTCGCTGGCGCCGCGCTTGACTGCGTCTGTAAGAATCAGGTTCACGAGCTTGATGATTGGGGCTTCTTCGGCAGCCTTTTCGAGGGTCGCCAAGTCCATCTCGGCTTCCTCGCTAGCAAGCTCGAGGGCATCGGCATCTTCCCCGGTTAGATCCTTCATCACCTTGTCGAGCTCTTCGACGCTCTCGACGCTGCCGTAGAACTTGGTGATGGCTTCCCCGATAGCTGTCTCCGAGGCCACGACAGGCTCAACATTGAAGCCGGTCATGAACTTGATATCGTCCATAGCGAAGACGTTGGTCGGATCGGTCATCGCGATGGTTAACGTAGAACCCACGCGGGAGAGAGGAACAATCTGGTAGCGAACCGCCGTTTCCTGGGGGACGAGCTTGATGACGGACGGATCGACCTCGTAAAACTTCAGATTGATCGAGGGAACGCCGTATTGGCGAGAAAGCACGGCCGTGATGTCGTCGTCGGAAACAAGACCGAGCTTGACAAGACAGGTGCCGAGGCGGCCGCCATTCTTTTTCTGGTAGTCGAGCGCCTGCTTCAACTGATCTGCGGAGATCAGGCTGTCTTTGACCAGAATTTCGCCGAGTCGAGAAGACATTAGGTGTTCGGAGGCGGTACTAGAACCCCCTCGATGTCGCAGAGTAACACGGTAGCCTGTGGAAGCCAGCCTTCGGCTGGGCTCCGCGTAGTGAATCGGCTAACACCCGTTGGGACAAGTGGAAACCTGTCCTCGCGTACAGGCAAAAAAGCGTCGCTGTCCTTGTGGACAGGCGGGCCTCCGAGGGGACGTTTTTCGGCATCGCTAGCCGATAGCTAAATCGGAAGATGCGACGAAGAACTTCAGCGGGTGACGCAAAATGCTGCCGGGTGCGTGTGCGGGCAAGCACGGGATCGAGGATATCTGGCGGCAGGCAGGACTGTGCGAAGGAACAGGTCGTGGACGTGAGTGTGGATTTCCCGCGTGCCAACCACAGGACCGGATTGTATTGTATGGGAAAGGCGATGTGTTGCATTGACGCACGAAGAGCGTTTGGATAGCATGAGGTGTGGGTGCGGGCGGCTAGCTCAGCGGTTAGAGCATCCGGTTTACACCCGGAAGGTCCAGTGTTCAAATCACTGGCCGCCCACCATTCGAAGTACCCAATCGCGGGGGACGTAGTTCAGCCGGCTAGAACGCTGCCCTGTCACGGCAGAGGTCGCGGGTTCGAGTCCCGTCGTCCCCGCCATTCATTCCAAAAGATTTAGTCCACTTTTGGAAAATCGGCGCGATACACAAGAAAATACACATTAAGCGACACCCGCTGCGACCGGTGTCGTTTTTTCTTGCGGCAGAATCATTTCCACAACTTTGCTCTGCGCCCGCCGCTTCCTTCGCATACAACACAGCTTACCAAATCTGCGACAATGCATTGTGTGCAACAGATATCGATTGACGCACTCAAAGCGCTGCCTAAAGCGTAAGGGAGCGGTTCCAGGCGTGGGACGAAATCGAGGACGTTTGTCGATTGTTCGTTGAATGGAGACATCGTGCCGCCGGTGAAGGTGAGAGTATGGATGACGTGGTCGGAGCTAGTGAATGGCCCGCGCATAGCGAAAGAGCAATTTCAAGCTGAGCTTGCTAAGTATCCGAAATCCAGCATCTTGATCGCATGCACGAAGTTGAGCGTCGGTCTCGGCTATGGGCCAGATGCTTGCAACGTTCCCCCCGATAATGTCGCAGACTTACACATTCCGATTGTGTTTCCGCCCAGCCTAGTTCCTCACGTCTACAAGTGGTTTCACCAAGAGGGAAGGATTCCGTTTTTCAATGGGCAATTGCGTTCCCTTGCTGCCGAGACAGTTCGCCTGCAGCCGGTAGATCCCGTTCCTGAGATTCCTGAGAAAGGCCCGGAGAACGATCAGTTCGGAGAGTTGATGCTCAAGTCCGGCGAATTACTTTATAAAAAGCACGTTATTGTCGAGAACGAGCTCGATGGGTATGCAAATATCGCTGCCGAATTCTTGCCGACGTACGAAATCGCGTCGGCGACAGACCCCCTCTTCAGCTTTCTGCGCTTTTACATCTGGCTGACGAAGATCATTCCACGGATTCCAACGAATCTGCTCAAATTTGACCTCGAAGCGGAATTCCAAAAGGTGTTTCCGTTCCCGATCATCACCTATGCCGCATTCATAACGACGTTTGCCCTACACGCACTCCAAGAGCGCCAGACCCAGACGTATGACAAGCCCATTGACGCCGCGTTGCGTAAGAACTGGTTCAAGAAAACGACCGTTCCAGAGGCGACACTTGAACAGATGTTTGAAACGGTTTCATTTTCGCTCGACAACATGCCGAATCCAAAAGACACGCTTGGATATGGCGATTTCGAGTTTCTGAAAGATCGCCCTTATTTCTTCTTCCATGACGAGATGTACATGCTGGATTACGAGTTCGCACTCGGCAAACTCGAGAGTGCGGTTATCTGGCGCGTGCTGCGCAGCCTGCCGAAAGACAAGAAAGAACCGTGGCTCAGCTATTGGGGATTGGTGTTTGAAGAATATGTGACGTGGATGTTCGAGATGTACGCTGCGCCTGCTCTACATAAACTTTACCCGAGCCCAAAATACCTGAACAGCACTGACCAAATTTGCGATCAGCTCATTGTATGCGGTGATACAGCCGTGCTAATCGAAGCAAAGCTGGCTACCTGCACGGCGGCGGATCGGTATTCCGGTGATTACGAGAAGATCAAAGCTTACTTGGAAGAGAAACTCGTGACTAAGGGAGTGAACCAACTCCTCAACGCGGTTAAGAGAGTTGGTGCCAAGGGTGCTGACGTCCCGGATTATCTCAACGGAATTAAGAAAATCGTTCCAGTGATCATCACGCGCGATGATTTCGGTGGATGTTGGGGCGTGAATGCCTATTTGAACAGCCGATTCAAAGATCAGCTCAGTACGGACTCGCATAACGGCATTGATGTGACGCCGCTTGTTAGCATGAGCATCTCATGCTTGGAGCGCATGATGTGGGTACTGGAGAAGAAAGCTTTCGCCGACGTTATGGAAGAGCGCATTCAAACCGATCCGACGCTCCGGCAGCCTTTCGATGCCGCTGTGAAGTATGTCCAGCGAGGCGCAGCCCCAAAGCTCCACGCGCACGTTGACGCATATAAGGAACTGACCGAGCGCCTGATCGCAGATTTCGGCATGAAGGAAGACGAAATCGTCCAGCCAACGGTACAGCCAGTTCAGGAGTAGCGGCCATTGGTCCCACTGATTCAAAAGCCTCCAAGCGGACATGTAGGTTTCAGTTCACGAACCATCGCGAGAAAGTGTTTGATTCGTGTGCCTACGATGAGACGCGACCGACGCCAATTCTCGGTAGCGATTGCGACGAGTGGGCCTCGCATTGCTTTTCTGGAGATCTGAAATATTCCTCCGCCACTGACACCCTGGAGCTTAGGTGGACTGACGCGTCTCCCTTCGACCCGGATCTCGTTATGGTCAAAGTCGAGCAATATGTGATCTGACTTTGACACCTGCTCCTGTAGGTACTCGGCAGCATCTACCGGCTGTGTCGAGAAGCGAAAGGACTGTTGGTGAATTCGACGCTCGGCCTTGGAAATCTTCACTTGTGTTCTCGATGCAGAATAGCCGAGAACGAAATAGAAAGACCGAAGATCATCTTGGTCGTCTTGTTGATCTTCTTGATCGATTTCTGCGCCAGCCAAAAACACATGATGCTGGAAGGCCCCCAAGTGACGTGCCGTCAGAGCCAGCACACCAACATCGAGATCGTTACCACTTCCCGAGGAATTCAGATGCGCTGTACACGGCGGTAAGGGTCGTAACTTCCCGCCTCTGCCTTCAGAAGGAGCAAAGAGTGTTGCGGAGCCAACTTCTCGAATCACGTGTGCTGCCGTAAACGCATAAAACTCCGAATCCAAGCGCACGAGGACGCAAGAACCAATTCTGTCGGGTTTCCCGTCACGATAGATGAACAAAGGCACCACGGATTGTTGCAAGCGTTCCGTTAATAGCCGTTTCTCTTCCTCTTTTCTTGCTGACGCTTGATCTAGAATTGCGTGAAGATTGATTCCGTGTTGATTGGCTACTGGCTCCACCATTGCTGTAATTTCGCGGACAGCGCTGCTTAGCGAACGCCCATGATCTCTACGCTGTTTGACGAAATCGATCCGTTTCGCCATCTCAGTCGCGAAAGAAGGTTAAATCTTTCCTGTAAAGTCTTGCCAGCTGCTGAAGCTCGACGAAATCCACTCTGCGCTCGCCGAGTTCGCACTTCGACACAAAGGAGCGTGCTTTCCCAAGTCGGTTTGCGACCTCGACCTGCGTTAAACCGGCCTCGTGGCGCGCCTGCACCAAACGTGCGAGGAATCTCTTGTACGCCTTATGGTAACCCTTGTCGTTGGCATTCACCTCCGCATGTATAGTCAATCTTGACAGATTCCCCAAAATAGGGAATCATATAATTCCCCAACATGGGGAAACCGTTATGCCAGTTATGCCCTTGAACACTCCTTCCTCTGCTGCCCATTCGTCCCCCGAGCGCAAGCCATTTCGGATTGGCTGCGAGG
>DATKPM010000091.1:0-18903 GCA_035524135.1 Candidatus Acidiferrum sp.
TCGAGGAGCTTGCGTTTGCGAGTGATGTCGCCGCCGTAGCATTTGGCGAGGACGTTTTTGCGGATGGCGGAGATGGTTTCGCGGGCGATGACGCGGCTGCCGATGGCGGCCTGGATGGGGACTTCGAACATCTGGCGGGGGATGAGTTTTCTCAGGCGGGAGACGAGATCGCGGCCGCGCTCGTAGGACTGGTCGCGGTGGCAGATGATGGTGAGGGCGTCCACCGGCTCGCCAGCAATGAGGACATCGAGCTTGACGAGGTCGGATTGGCGATAGCCGGAGAGGTGGTAATCGAGCGAAGCGTAGCCGCGAGAAACGCTTTTCAGGCGGTCGTAGAAATCGAGGACGATTTCGTTGAGCGGCAGCTCGTAGGTGAGCATGATGCGGGTGGGGGAGAGATATTCGAATTTCTTCTGGATGCCGCGCTTTTCCTCGCAGACCTGAAGGACGCCGCCGACGGATTCCTCCGAAGTGATGATCATGGCGATGAGAATGGGCTCTTCGACTTTGGAGATGGAGGTGGGGGCGGGGAATTTGGTGGGGTTGTCGACTTCCAAGACGTCGCCGGTGACGGTGGTGATGCGATATTGCACGCTGGGCGCGGTGGTGATGAGGTCGATATTGAATTCGCGTTCGAGGCGCTCCTGCACGATCTCCATGTGAAGCAGGCCGAGGAAACCGCAACGGAAGCCGAAACCGAGAGCAACGGAATTTTCCGGCTCGTAAAAGAAGGCGGCGTCGTTGAGCTGCAATTTTCCGAGCGCGTCGCGGAGGAGTTCGTAATCGGTAGCATTCACGGGAAAAAGACCAGCGAAGACCATCGGCTTGATGGCCTCGAAGCCGGGGAGAGGCGCGGCGGGGCGGTCGGCTTCGACAACGGTGTCGCCGACGCGCGCATCGGCCACGCGCTTGATATTGGCGACGATAAAGCCAACGTCGCCGGTGACCAGCTCCCCGAGAACGACCGGCTTGGGAGTGAGCGCGCCGAGCGTTTCAACCTCGTAGACTTCGTTGTTGGAGCAGAGGCGGATTTTCATGCGCGGGGCGATGCGGCCTTCCATGACGCGGACGAGGACGACGGCGCCGCGGTAGGCGTCGAACCAGGAATCGAAAATCAGCGCGCGGAGGGGCGCATCGGACGAGCCCTTCGGCGCCGGCACGCGCTTCACGATGGCTTCGAGCACGTCCTCGACGCCCAGGCCGCTCTTGGCGCTGATGGGAAGGGCTTCGTCGGCGGGAATCGCGAGAACGCTTTCGATCTGTTCCTTTACGCGCTCGGGTTCGGCGGCGGGCAGGTCGATTTTATTGATGACGGGAATGATTTCGAGATTGTGGCGCGAGGCGAGAAACGCGTTGGCGACGGTTTGAGCTTCGACGCCCTGGCTGGCGTCGACGACAAGCAGGGCTCCTTCGCAGGCAGAGAGGGCCCGGGAAACTTCGTAGGAGAAATCGACGTGGCCAGGCGTATCGATCAAATTCAGTTGGTATTGCTGTCCGTCGCGCGCCTTGTAATGCAGGCGAATGCTTTTGGCCTTGATGGTGATGCCGCGCTCGCGTTCGAGATCCATCGAGTCGAGAAATTGCGAATGCATTTCGCGCTGGGTGAGCGCCCCGGTCAGCTCGAGAAGGCGGTCGGCCAGCGTGGATTTGCCATGGTCGATGTGTGCGATGATGCAGAAATTCCGGATGTGCTGGGGGTCCATGTGCCGTTTCTTGGCGCGGCGCGGGTTTGCCGGGCGGCGCGGGTGCTCTCTGACGGGCTGCGGAATACGGAAAAACGCCGCTTCAGGGGTTGAAACCCCTGGAGAGCCGAGATTCACGCCGGAGCTAAAGCTCCAGTCTCCTGAGAACCGCAGCCAATTGAGCAGCTTTCCAAGCAATCGAGTGTGCCATAAGTCCCGACACGCGCCTAGCGCGCGGCGGAGAGGCGTCAAATTTCCGGGAAGAGCGAGAGCAGAATGACTCGAGCGGCGTTTGGCGCGGCGATTGGCGGTGAGCGCGTTGAAACAGTTGCCCAGGCCGCGACCCCGGGTTTGACTCGCGATTAGAATTGGCCGCCGCGTAGTGTTTTCAGCGAGTTGCATCGATTTCTAATCACCCTCACCCGCGATTAGAAATGGGATTGTCCGGCGCCCCGCCCTGGTGAGGGTTGGTGCTTTAACGCGGGCGGACTGTTTGACCGACCCTTTTGTTGTTGCGCCTGCTGCGTGCTCGATTCTCATGGCGAATCGTCCTTTCCCCCGCAAAGAAAGCGGGCAGAATTACGCTAGCAGAAATCGCGAAGTACGGCGGTACGGTTTTGGTACAGAACTAGGACTGTCCTACTAGAACCTGAACGAAAGGACAGGTTGAGTGAGCATCGAGCGAGGGCAAAAATAAAGGTCAAAGCTAAAGCCAATGCCAATGCCAATGCCAATGCGCCGCCCTGAAGGGCGCGGGGAGAAGAGCGATAGACACGGGCTGCCTGTTCGTAGGAAGACGGGCGGCGGTTAAATGTGGGGACGCAGACCTAGGACTGAGAGTCCTTCAGCTTGAGGCGGGACTTGTTTTCTTCGAGGAAGGTGCGAAGGTCGTCGGAGACGTCGAGGAGGCGCTTCCACTGCTCGTAATAGAGTGTGACGGGGAAGCGGCCCAGACCGTAGACGCTGACGCCGCCCTTTTCGCCAACGCGGAATTCAAGTGTGCCTTTGCGCTTGGGGGATTCCTTTTCGAGCTCGGCGATGCGTGCGAGAAGCTCTTCGCGGGTCGGTTCGGACATGAGGAGGTCTCCTGAATGAGAGATGTGAAGAAGGACCATGATACCACCAGTGGGGCTCGCTGGAGCCGCGATGGCGGGTGGCTGCGAATGGACTGAACTGGGACAGACGCAGTTCCATCCTTCGCCGGCCGGATTGGCAAGTCCGGGAAGTGGATGCCAACTGCGAACGGGAGAGCCTGTCGCAATGAATTATTCAACAAGGGGTGGTTTTTTCAACGTTCAAGGACTCGCCGAGAGTGGCCGGGGATGGGGACGGACGAGGCATCTCGAACAGAGTGAATAGCCTAGGGTGGGGAACATCTTCGCTGGACATTGGTCACCCTCTTGCATATAAAGAGGCAACCGCCCAAGGGGGCAACCAAACCGGAGGGAATTGAAAATGGCAAAGAAAACCTTGAAGAAGTCGAAGAAGCTCGAAGCGACCAAGCCATTGATGTCGCTCAACAAGCCTCACTAAATGCGTCTGCGCCGGGGACGAGCCCGTCGCGCGTGCGCGACGACTGGTCTCCGGCGCAGTTTTTTTCTCCCCCTGCTGCGAACCCTCCCACCTGACCTTTCCGCCCGTTCCTCTCAGACCTTACCGCTCACGCGTCGTTGACCGAGCATCTGACATTGCCTCCCGGAAGCACTTATCGTAGGCTGTACCGGACTTAGGGCCTTCTGAGCCGCTTTAGCGTCCTGGGCGCGAGGCGGGCCTGGCTGGTGATTGCATTCTGGAATGAGGGCCGGCTATAGGAGAGGCGTGTGCGACGCCTGGCCGGCGGATTCAGCGGACCTTTATCCGGAGAGTCCCCATGCACTGGCGACGTCTGAAGCATTTCACAACCAATGCGGTAAATTCCTCAAGTGGCAAGGTGATTTCTCCCCGCAAGCGCGGGCCCCGGGAATCGCCGCGGTGATTTCTCTTTTCAACCCAACGGTTCCGGAAGAATCGAAATGGCCGCGCGTGGTGGGGTATGCGCTGGCGATTGCGTGCCTGGCGTGGGTGTTGCACGACTTCCATATCGTGCGGGCGCTGCGCGACATAGCGAATGTGGACTGGCGGTGGGTGGTGATCGGGATGGGATTCGACATCCTGAGTTACGTGATGCAGGCCCTTCGCTGGAAATTCCTGCTGGAGCCGTTTGGAAAAGTAAGAGTGTCACGGGCGGTGCGAGCGGTGTTCTCAGGTTTGTTCGCCAACTTGATTTTTCCGCTGCGGCCGGGAGAGCTGCTGCGCAGCTATCTGCTGTCGGATACTGAGGAGATAGGATTTGGGTACGTGATCGGGTCGGTGGGAGTGGAGCGGCTGGTGGACCTGGTGATTGCGACGGCGGCTCTCGGTGTTGTGTCGCTCATGGTGGATCTGCCACGGAATTTCCGGCGCGTGGCGGACATCATGGGAGTGGTGACGCTGGTGCTGGTGAGTGTGGTGGTGGTGGTGATCTTCTATCTGGAAGCAAAGCTGGGAAGGCAGTTCCTGCAGCCGGGAGGAAAGGCGAAGCAGGCTCCGGGGAAGATCATGGGAGCCCTGGCGGGGCTGCACGCAATGGGAACGGCACCCAGCTTCTATCCGGCGTTGCTGTTTTCGTTGCTGATGCCGCTGTGCCAAGTGTTCGGGATGTGGGCCATGATGAACTCTTACGGGCTGAACCTCTCGTTTCTGGTGGCGGTGGTGGTGCTGGTGGTGATCAATCTGGGAGTGTCGCTGCCGAACGCTCCGGCGAATATCGGTTCGTATCAGTTTTTTTGCGTTCTGGGCTTGAGTGTGTTTGAGGTAGAAAAGACGAAGGCGGCAGGTTTTTCGATCTTCGCCTTCCTTGCACTGAATCTTCCCTTTGCGATTCTAGGTTTCGTGGCGCTTTTGCGCAGCGGACTCTCCTTCCGTACGATGCGGGAAAAGGTGTCGCACCTGCCCGAGGAGCTGCCGTCGCGCGTAACGCCGTTCTGAGAAGTCACTCCCGCCTGAATTGACTGCGCACATCGGCCGATTTCAATTTTGAGGGGGCTCGCGCGTCCGTTATATAGTTGTATCTTCGCCGGGGCGCGGGGGCAAAGGCACCGGAGCGGCAAGAGCGAGCGGACTCCCCCAGCGCCGCCGCATCGTCCGCGGGATGCGCGGATTCCCATGGCTCAAGACATCGAAAAGCATCTGGATCGAGCGCGGCGCAGCCTGGAGAAAAACAAGCTGCGGGAGGCGGCCGCAGAATACCAGGCAGTCCTCGATGAAGCTCCCACACACACGGAAGCCCTGCAGGCCTTGGCAGACCTTTATACCCGGCTGAACGAACCGGCAATGGCGGCGCAGTATTACGGCGTGCAGTTCGACCGGTTGGTGGATTCCGGCGACGCCGCGAAAAGCACGGCAATCTTCCAACGTTTTCTCCGCCCCTACCCACAACCTCCCGATCGACTGATGCGCTATGCCACGCTGCTGCAAAAGCAGGCACGGCCGAGCGACGCCATCGAACAATACACGGCCGCAGCGCGGCTCTATGAGGAGCAAGCGCGTGAAATCGAGGCGCTGGCTTGCCTCGAGAGCATCGCACTGCTGGACCCGGAGAATCCGGCGCGGCACGTGGTGCTGGGCGAGATGGCGGAAAAGCTGGGGCACGGCGAAATGGCCGGACGGAGCTTCTTCCGGGCAGGGCAATTAACGCTGGCGACGGGAGCGCTCGATGAGGCGCTGGATTATTTCGCGCGAGCACACGCGCTTTCCCCGGATGATCGCGCGGGGTCAATCGTCTATGCCGAGGCGCGACTGCGGAAAGGGGATGCGGCGGCGGCGGCAGCGCTGCTGGAGCCCTTTGCCGCAGGGGAGAAGGATCCGGCGTTTCATTCGTTGTTCGGCGAAGCGCTGCTGCGTACGGGGCAGCTCGACCGGGCGCGAGAGATGTACGAGGCGTTCTACCGGGCGAAGCCGGAGGGATTCGGGAAGCTGTTTGAAGTGGCGGGAGGGTACCTGCGAGCCGGGCAGGACGCGAAGGCCGCAGCGATGCTGGTGCAAGTGAAAGAGTGGATGCACAGCCTGCGCAAGGATCAAGAGCTGGCGACGCAGATGGACCGGCTGGCGGCGACCTACTCTCATTCGTTGCCGCTGGCGGAACTTGTGGCGAAACTCTACGAAGAACTGAACCGGGAAACGAAGTATTTCGAAGCGCTTGTGAGGCTGTTTGATTTGTACCTCGAAGCGGGGCGACTGAAGGAAGCGTGCGATTCGCTCGACCGGCTGGTGGACATCGACCCCTACGATTACCGAAACCACGAACGGATTGGAAAGCTTGAAGGCAAGGCCGATCCGGTGTTCTTGCAAAACATTCTGGGACGCGCGGCGAAAGCGGCGACAGTGACGACGCGGGGCGAGGGATTTGCGGGGGCGGGATCGGAAAATGCCGGCAGAGCGGCGAACGTGCCGGAAGAGCTTCGCGCGCAGCAGGCGCTGGACGACCTGATCGTGCAGGTGGAGATTTTCCTGCAATACTCTCTGCAATCGAAGGCGGTCGAAAGGCTGGAGCGCATCGCGGAACTCTTTCCGAGAGAAGAAGAGCGCAACGAGCGGTTGCGGGCGCTCTACGACCGGGCGAACTGGTGGCCGAAGGGAAGCACGGCGCGCGTGCCGGTAGCTTCTCCGGCGGCAGGTGCAGCGCCACCTTCTCCACCGCCAGCGGCTCCTGTTGCCGCGTCGGCACCTCCTCCTGCGAATCCAGGTGAAGAAGCCGTGGCCGCGGCGGCAATGGCCTCGGCAGCGGACACGCACCGCGATCTAGCCGTGATCGCGGAAATCAACCGGATGATGTACCGGCAGCCGACGCCGCGGGACGTGCTGACGGCGACGGCAGCGGGCATCGGGAAGCACTTAAAT
The DNA here is from genome assembly GCA_035524135.1 of Candidatus Acidiferrum sp. GTDB lineage: Bacteria > Acidobacteriota > Terriglobia > Acidiferrales > UBA7541 > Palsa-295. Next base: position 6,600 of record DATKPM010000091.1, read on the forward strand.
GTGGCGCGGTGCTTGATCGTGATCGGAAACACGGCGGACGGAACGCAATTGACGGGAGAATTCGCGGCACCGGGCATGACTGCGGTGGGAAATGTGGCGATTGCGTCGGTGATCGGCATGGTCTCGCGGGCGGCGCCGGACGCGCTGGGCGGCGTGGAACTGCACGCGTCGACGATGCAGGAGCTGGCGGCGCTCGGGGTGCAATCGGCTCTCGGAGTGGTCTTGACGGACAAAGAGACACAAGCGGGCGCGGGAGCGATCCTCGTGGGCGTTGCGGCTTCGCGCAAGTGGAAGCCGAACGAGAGCTTCTTTCTGCAAGCCGTGGGAGATCAACTGGTGCTTTCGGTGAACCATACGCGGCTGCGTTCGCTGGTGAGGTCGCTGGCGGTGGCGGACGAGCGGACCGGGCTGATGAGCCGGGGATCGTATATCGATTGCCTGCTGGTAGAGACCAATCGCTCGCGCGCGCAGAACACGCCGCTGTCGCTGGTGTTGCTCACGGTGGACCGGGGCGGCGAGATGCTGCGGCAGCACAGCGATACGGCGGTCGACCGATTCACGGAACACCTGGCGCGGGCGCTATCGTCGTCGATCCGGCAGACCGACATCGCGGTAAAATATACGGCGTGGTCGCTGGTGTTCATCCTTCCGGACACGTCGCTGGAAAACGCGCGTGTGCTAGCCGACAAGCTGCGGCAACTGGCAGCGACGGTGACGCCGCCGTGGGGCAAACAGGAGTTTACGGTGAGCGCCGTGGTGGCGCAGGCGTCGTCACGGCCGGGCGATGATACCGAGGATCGCGTGACGGAATGGATGAACCGAGCGGAAACCGGGCTCGAAGACGCGCGCCAGCGCGGCGGGAACGTCATGATCGAACTGGCGACTCCCTAAGAAAGGTCACTCATGTTTACCTCCGATGTGGTGATACTGAACGGCGCACGCACGCCTATGGCGCGGTACAACGGAGCGTTCAGCACCGTTACGGCCATCGACCTTGCGGCGGCGGCCTCGACCGAGGCGATCCGGCGGTCCGGCGCTGAGCCGGCGGAATTCGATCATGTGATTTTCGGCAACGTGATGCAGACGAGTTCGGATGCGCTCTATGGAGCGCGGCACGTGGGTTTGAAGGCGGGGCTGCCGATCGAGACGCCGGGAGTGACCGTGAACCGCCTGTGCGGGTCGGGGATGGAAGCGATCACACAGGCGGCGCAGAGGATTTTGCTGGGAGAAGCACGGCTGGTGCTGGCGGGCGGAATGGAAAATATGTCGCAGTGCCCACACGTGATTCGCGGCGCGCGCACGGGATTCCGGATGGGAGAAGGGCAACTGGAAGATTCGCTGACTTCGGGATTGTTCGATACGTACTGCGGCTACAGCATGTCGGACACAGCGGAAAACCTGGCGGTGGAGCAGGGAATCACGCGCGAAGCGTCCGATGAATATGCGCTGCGGAGCCAGCAGGCGGCGGATTGCGCCGTGAAGACCGGGAAAATGAAAGACGAAATTGTTTCTGTGGAAGTGAAGAAAGGAAAGAAAACGCAGGTGGTTAGCGAAGACGATCACCGGCGGCCGGAAACGACGATGGAGACATTGCGGTCGCTGCCACCGGCGTTCAAGAAAGACGGGATCGTGACGGCAGGCAATGCGAGCGGAATTGTGGATGGAGCGGCGGCGGTGGTCGTGACACATGTGAAGACGGCGCAGGAGCGCGGCTGGAAGCCGCTAGGACGCGTGGTGGCATACGCAGCCGCGGGAGTGCCGCCGAGGATTATGGGCATCGGCCCGGTTCCGGCGATTCGCAAGGCTCTGGCGCTGGCGAATTTAAAGCTCGAGCAAATGGATCTCATTGAAGTGAATGAAGCATTCGCCGCGCAGTATTTGGCGGTTGAGAAAGAGCTGGGGCTCGACCGCGACAAAACGAACGTGAACGGCGGAGCGATCGCGCTGGGGCATCCGCTGGCGGCGACGGGGACGCGGCTGGTGTTGACGCTGCTGCTGGAGTTGCGGCGGCGCGGCGGGCGCTATGGCGTGGCAAGCGCGTGCATCGGCGGCGGGCAAGGAATTGCGGTGATCGTGGAGTCGATGAATTAGGCCACGGCGCAAAGCCAGCCAGCCGGCCGGCGGATGATCGAGCAAGCAAGACCTCTTCAGTGTCACTTCTTCAGCAGGATGGTCCAGTTCAAGACGACAGTCATGGGCTCTGCTTCAGGATTTTTCAACTGCGTATTGATGAGAAACCGTTTCCCATCCCTTGTGACGTCGTAGCTGGCAAGCTCCGAAGTGGCGACGAGAACGCGCGGATTTGCCTGGAACAAAGCGGCCGGCGCACCCGCATTGAAATTCGAGCCTCCGGCGATGGGTACGGCCATGATTTTTGAGTCGGCGGCGAGATAGAAGAGCTCTTTGCCGTCACCGCGCCATTGGTGCCGGCGAGCCTCTTGGCTTGCGCATCGCCAACCACGTAGAGCCAGAGAATATTCGTACGATCCGCGGCCGACTAGCCGACGACGGCAACGGAGCGGCCATCGGGACACATTTGGATATCCAGAGCGGGAAAGGGAAGAACGTCGGAAAGCGGCAAAGGTCCCTTGGCAATTCTTCGTTCGGGGGTCTCGCCGTCCAAAAGCTCCATGACGATGAAGTCGACGCCATCTTGATGGCCGATGTCGTGGAGAACGCAAATGTTGGGGTGATTCAGGCCGGAAACGGTCTTTGCCTCGCGCTCGAAGCGCTGGCGGGCACCGGAATCGGAGGAAAGGTGGCCGGGGAGAATCTTGATGGCGACTTCGCGGTCGAGGCGGGTGTCGCGCGCACGATAGACTTCGCCCATGCCTCCGGCGCCAAGTGTTCCCAGAATTTCATGCGGCCCAAGTCTTGTCCCGCGATTCAACGGCATGGCGGGACATTATAGCTTTCCTGGGAAATCTTCCAGAGCAATTGGTGGGAAGCGACAGAGTGCGACGGAGGAGAAAACTCGGATTCGGAGAAATTTTCACCGGGGTGCATCCATTCCGTAGTGCGGGAAGTCTAACATTTTGTCGCCGCTGGGCGGCCGCGGCGAAACGCGCCGCGGCATTGCGCGATTGTTCCTTGAGGCAATTGGGCCTGCTGATCGTCACCGATTTACGCCACCAGCCAATCATTTACACCGATTTGCATTTCAAAAAGAAGGAGGGCGGATATGAACGCCAAAGAAGTGCTTTCTTCAGCGAAACCACAGACACGGACGAAATCGGAAAATTTTGACGTAGTGATCCTTGGCGGGGGAACCGGGTCAACGATTGCGGCGTGGACATTTGCGGGCGAGGGAAAGAAGGTCGCGGTGGTAGACAGGAAATATATCGGGGGATCGTGCCCGAACATTGCGTGCCTGCCGAGCAAGAACGTGATCCACAGCGCGAAAGTGGCGTCGTACATCGGGAGAAGCCGAGAATTCGGAATCACTGTGGACAACGTGCGCGTCGAGATGACGGCGGTGCGCGGGCGGAAGCGGCGGATGGTGACGAGCCTGAATGATCTCTACCGGGAGGTTTATAAGAAGACGGGCGCGGAATTCATTCTGGGAGCGGGGAAGTTTGCGGGACCAAGAACCATCGAAGTAACGCTTGCGGACGCGACGAAGCGCGAGCTGCGCGGGACGAACGTCATCATCAGTACTGGAACACACGCGGCGATGGAAGCAATTCCCGGGCTCCGGGAAGCGCAGCCAATGACACACATTGAAGCGCTCGAACTGGAGGCGGTGCCCGCGCACCTGATTGTGTTGGGCGGCGGGTACGTGGGGCTTGAATTGTCGCAGGCGATGCGGCGATTCGGGAGCCGCGTGACACTGATCGAGCGAAGCGAGCGGCTGCTGCCACGGGAAGATGAGGACGTGAGCGATGCGATTCTGGCGTTGTTTCAGGCGGAGGGAATCGATCTGATTTCAAGAGCCGAGGCGCAGCGCGTGGCGGGAAGGTCCGGCGAGGGCGTGGAGATCACGCTCAAGCAAAACGGCGCGGAGAGAACCGTGGCAGGAACACACCTGCTGGTGGCGACGGGAAGAGTGCCGAACACGGCAGAGATTGCCGCGGAAGAGGGAGGAGTGGAACTAACGGAGAGCGGATTCGTGAAGGTGAACGAGCGGCTGGAGACGACCGCGCCGGGCGTGTGGGCCATCGGCGAGGTGGCGGGTAGTCCGCTCTTCACCCACGTGAGCATGGACGATTCGCGCGTGGTGCGCGAAAACATCGCTGGAGGGAAGCGCGTGACGACGGGGCGGATGATCCCGTTCTGCCTGTTTACGGACCCGGAATTCGCGCGAGTGGGATTGAGCGAAAGAGAAGCGAGGGCGCAGGGGGTTGCCTATCGACTGTTCAAGGCGCCGATGGAGGCGGTGTTGCGGGCGCGGACGCTTTCCGAGACGCGAGGATTTTTGAAGGCGCTGGTGGGCGCGGAGGACGATCGCATTCTGGGATTCACGGTCGTGGGGACGGGAGGAGGCGAGATCATGTCGGCTGTGCAGGTGGCGATGATTGCGGGGCTGCCGTATAAAGCGCTGCGCGATGCCATCATTGCGCATCCGACGCTGGCGGAGGGGCTGAGCCCGTTGTTTTCCTCCGAGCCTTCGATGCAGAATCAACGGACGCGAAGCGCGGGACAAAAATAGGGTAGCGGGCGAGATTGTGGATGGTGCGGCGACGGGGATGGCGAGGAATTGCGGCGTCATCGAGTCCATGAAGTGGTCGCACGGCCGCGCGTTTTTCAATAAATCTTCTACTATTACGCTAGAATAGCCGTTCCGTAACTGAGAGGACGTGCGCGGCATGAGTTTTGAAAACCTGCTGTATGAAGTGAAGGAACAAATCGGCTACATCACGTTCAACCGGCCGAAGGCACTGAACGCGCTGAACCGGGGGACGATGGAAGAATTGGGCGTGGCGCTTGCGGCCGCGCGACAGGACGAAGGAGTGCGCGCGCTGATTCTGACGGGCGCGGGCGACAAGGCGTTTGTTGCGGGCGCGGATATCGGCGAGCTTTCGCAGCAAAATCCCGTTGGCGGCAAGGAGACTTCGCTCTTCGGTCAGGAGATCATTCACCGCTTGGAGACGCTCGGTAAACCGTCGATTGCGGCGATCAACGGCTTCGCGCTGGGCGGCGGATGCGAACTGGCGCTGGCCTGCACGATTCGCATCGCGAGCAAGACGGCGCGGCTGGGACAGCCGGAAGTGAAGCTCGGCTTGATTCCCGGCTACGGAGGCTCGCAGCGGCTGTCACGGCTGTGCGGCAAAGGCGTGGCGCATGAGTTGATTTTGACGGGCGAAATGATTTCGGCGGAAGAGGCGCTGCGGATAGGACTGGTGAATCACATCGCCGAGCCGGCCGATTTGATTCCGCTGGCCGAATCGATTGCCAAAAAAATCATCGCAAACGCGCCGCTGGCCGTGAAGTTTTCGATGGAGGCAATCGAGCGCGGGATGGAAATGCCTCAGGAAGAGGGACTGTTTCTCGAGGCGACGTTGTTTGGGCTCGTCTGCACGACGGAAGACATGCGCGAAGGGACGCGGGCGTTTCTGGAAAAGCGGCCGGCGAAATTTCAGGGACGCTGAACCATGGCCGGCCCGCTCCAACACGATTCGTTTCGAGGCTCGCTTAGTGCGGAGGGGCTACGCTTCGGCGTCGCCGTGAGCCAATTCAACAGCTTCATCACGGACCGACTGCTGGCGGGCGCGGTGGATGCGCTTGAGCGCGCGGGGGCGAAGGAGAAACAGATCGAAATCGTGCGCGTGCCGGGTTCGTTTGAGTTGCCAATCGCCGCGAAAAAAATGGCGGGCACAGGGCGGTTCGATTCGTTGATCGCCATCGGCTGCATCCTGCGCGGAGAGACGGCGCACTACGATCACGTGGCTTCGGAGACGGCGCGCGGCATTCAACTCGCGCAACTGGATACGGGAGTGCCGATTGCCTTCTGCGTTCTGACGTGCGACACGCTCGAGCAGGCGATCGACCGCGCCGGGCTGAAGAGCGGGAACAAAGGCTACGAAGCCGGGCTCGCAGCCATCGAGATGGCTCACTTCTCCAAGAAATTTTCGAAGACCGCGTCCGCGCGCTCACGCCGATAGAATGAGCCTGCGCCATAAATCCAGAGAATTCGCGCTGCAGATGCTGTTCCAATGGGACCTCGCACGGCAAAATCCCGCGAGCATTGAGAAAAGTTTCTGGAAGGCGGCGCGAGCGGCCGATTCGACGCGCAAATTTGCGAATCAGTTGTTCGAGGGTGCGGTGATGCAGGCGGAAACAATCGACGAAATGGTGGGGAAGTTGTCGGAGAACTGGCGGTTCGACCGGCTCGCCGCAGTGGACCGAAACATCCTCCGGTTGGCTATTTTCGAGTTGCGCACGGGCACCGCTCCCGAAAGAGTGGTGATCGACGAAGCGCTGGAGCTCGCGAAGAAGTTCTCTTCCGAAGATGCGCCGGCTTTTCTCAACGGTATTCTCGACGCGGCTCTCAAAGCAATCGGCTGATCGCTTCAAACCGCAAGGGATTTGATGTGCTGGTCCACGCCATCAACTAATTTTCCACTGCAACGGAGCTTCCGGCTTGGTCTCTCCCTCGATGCGAATCGCACCACTCGCTCCTGCAATCGGAACGGTTTTGCCGTTAACTTTCAACTGTTGCAACTTGACCAGTTCTTCGCCGGGAAGTTTCAAATCGATTTGCCATCGCCCTGCAACCGAGGGCGCATACCATCCGGAGTAACGATTCGAGGATTTTTGGAACCCAAGCAGCGGAGAAGTGAATTCATACTCATCCAAAGGCAAAGCAGGCTCCAGTCGCAGACCCGTTTCGTGAAATTCCAGTCCCAGCAATTTCGCGGCGCTGTACAAAGGCCACGCGTGCGGATGCATGTTCATCACAGGATAATCGGTCCAGTTGAATCCCCAATCCGGTTGCGTCTTGTAGGACGCTGACGGTTTTTCGGCGAACATCGTCTGACCCGGATACCGTGAAAGAACGGAATTGTAAGTGTCCGGCCCGCTCCAAATTCCATACCAGACATCGGGATAAGCTTCAGCATGGAGCGCGAGACAATTTTTCTTCCACTCGTCCCACGCAGCCTTGCCGTCCGCCAGAGCCAGTGCCCAAATCAGGGTTCCGTTGATCGAAGGCCAGACTCCGCCATTCGTCAGGACTCCAGCGGGCATCCTCATTGTATCGTCGCCCTTATTGATAAGCATCGCGCCGATGGGTGATGGCTGGCGCAGGTCGCGATTGATCGAATCCGTGAGCTTTTTTTTCTGCTCCGGCGTGGTTGCGCCGCCGATGATCGCCCAGGGCTGGGGCTCGAGCCAAAACTGTTCATCTCCGAGCCATCCGAGTTTCGGCCCAAACCAGGCACGCCGGAACCACGAGCCGGTCCACTGCGCGCGGACGGCCTGCAATTGGCCTTCCGCTTTGGCGCGCGCTTCCGCGGCCGTTTTTTCATCGCCGATGTAAGTGAGAAGAGTTCCGTAGTACCGCAAAACATAGGAGGCCATCGCAGCGTTCAGCACGCTCTCTCCCTGTTCTTTGACCACGGCCGATTGAGAGGGGGGAACGTGGCCAACGACGATGTCGTCATTCCAGTCGCCGTTCGAAAGGCGCATCAGGCCGTGCTTTCCGACGCCGATCGTATCCACTAAATGAAGGTAACTTCGATGCAGAAGTTCGCGAACGCTCGGACTTCCCGAAATCGCGGTTTGTTGGGGGTATAGAGGAATTCTTTCGTTGAGAAAGTCTTTGTCTCGAGTCGCCAACACATATTCGCTCGCGACCCAAAGCAACCACATTTCCAGGTCGCTCGGGCGAAAGACGGCAGGCATCGGCACACCGCAGCCAACGATCCCATAGGGAATCGATCCGTCCGGTTGAATCTCTTTCAGAGTGTAACGGATGACTTGCCGCACCCTATCCGGATCGCTGAACACGAAAGGCAATACGTGCTGCAATGGGTCGCGAGCGGCGCCTTGAAATCCCATGATGTATTGATAGACGTGCCCCTGCGAAAGGATATGTTCGTTGAAGAAGCTGTCGTAAGTCAGATTGCTTCGCAGATAATAGTGATGCCAGCACGTCTCCCTCTCGGCCCACGGCTCGGAGGGCACGCGGAAACGAATACCCAAGGTTTTCCATTTCACGCTAGAGGATGGCCAGAGCGAACCGGTCGTTTCCCGGTATTTCTTGATCAGCGAACCAGCTTCGAATCCTTCCGGCAGATAGCCGTAGAGGAAGTGGAGGCTTCGAGTCTCCCCCGGCTTTAATAGGAGATTGCGTTCAATCAGAAATGCGCTTTCTGGTCCGGTCGCGCTTCGATCCCTCGAGAGCGGATTCGCCAGTCCGCTCGGATTTGCGATTCCGCCGGAGCCGAAAAACGCGTTTGCGTCCGTCGAAAAGCCGTCCATCGGCGCGTCCAGAGAAGCCAGGAACGTGGGTGGAGGTGCGAGATCTTCCATCGCCACGTGCGGTGGAAATGGAGGAACCGGGCCACCGAAGAAGTCCGTCGGATTCGCCTTTAGATAAGCCTCTACCTTGGCCCACGAATCTTCATCTTCCTTCGCGCGCCCGAGAAACTCCTGGGTCTCAATCAGGCCATGGTCTGCAGCCGCGATGCGGAAATGGTGCGCGAACCGCGATCCAAATCGCCGGCGAAGCTCGGCTCCTAGCGGCACGCTTCCGGAAATCGTCGCTTGCATCCACGACCTGTAAGAAAACTGATAGTTCAGGCAGCCCCAATATTCGACCCAGCGAAGTTGAGCGGCGTCGCTTCCGCGATTCGTCAGGCTCACTTGCGAGACCAAGACGGGATCTTGCCCGAAGGGAGCGAAGATCACCTGATCGATCTCGTAGGAGCCGCTCTTTGCGATCTTCCGAAAATAGCCCTCGCCGAAGATTCGCTCGAAGGAGGCTGCTCCGCCAGGATAATAAGTGCTCAAGACCGATTTGCCGTCCGTCAGAAAACCGATGCCGGCTCCATAGCGATTTTGTTCCGGGAAATAATCGTTCAGAAACTTTGGCGAACCTTCATCCTGCCGCACTTGCAGGTATCCGTAATTCGAGACCGCGGCAACAAGTCGGTCGTTGCCCACTTGATGTGTTTGATCTATTGGCCCGCGCCATTGGGGATGAACGGGCGTAATAGCCTTAGGGTCGCTAATTTGATTGCAGGTATACCGGTACGCGGGAAGGCCGAATGAATCTGTGATCCATTCGCCGAAATACCCTGAGCCGTAAGCCTTCGTGTCGGCGGCTCCCTCTTCGGAAGACAAGTGGGAGGGCTCTGATGCGACTGCAAAATTCGCTTGTCTGAACGGATTGGAGACGCCAATGCCCAACAGAGCGAGGAAGTGCCGACGATCCATTTTTCGCCTCTCTGTACTGCGCGACTCTGCGATATTGAATGAAGTGAAAAGCGGATTGTCAAGAAAAAGCAAAACAATTTCGTGGCACAAGCTTCAGGAGCAACTGCAGGCAATCTTGCTACGCTTCGATCTGCGCTTCGAGGATGCGCACAGCGCTGCCGCTGACGCGGGGGACGAGTTTTCCGCGCTCGTTCTGCACGGCAACATGAATTTCACTGGGGCGGCCCATCTCGACGCCTTGCGTGATTTGCAGCGTGGCGCCATCCGGGAGGCGGCGATGCTTCGCCAAGTAGGCGCCAAGAGATCCGGCGGCGGAGCCGGTGGCGGCGTCTTCTCCCATCCCCCAAGGCAGCATCCCGCGCGAAAAGACCTTCCCTTGTCCATTCGGAACGAAGCAGTAGGCGAGCGTGGCGTGCGGCGCGATCAATTGCGCCAGCGAGCGCATATTCACATGGATTTTCTCAAGCGCGCGCCGGTGACGCAGCGGGACCATGAGGTTGAACACGCCCGTCGAGACGAACTCCAAGGGCAATTTCCCGTCGAGGTCGGAAGCCGCCAGTCCGAGCGCTTTTGAGAGCGCCCCGCGGTTCACCGAAGCCTTTTTGAATTGCGCGGACTTCTGCGTCATGGTGACTCGCTCCGGCCGTCCATCGCGAAAGGAAATTTCAACCGGCAAGATGCCCGCGCCGGTTTGCTGCAGGACGTGGACAGAGCCCTCCGACGCAGGCACGACGCCAAGTTCCGCGAGCAGAAACCACGTGCCGATGACGGGATGCCCGGCGAGAGGAAGCTCACGCGTCGGGGTGAAGATGCGCAGACGCGCGAGCGCGCGATTGTTGGTTGGGCGCTGGACGAAGACGGTCTCGCTCAAATTCATTTCGCGCGCGATCGCCTGCATCACGGCGGGGGCGATGCCGTCGCCATCGGTGATGACCGCCAGCGGATTGCCGGCAAATTCTTTCGTGGTAAAAACATCCAGAGTGTAAAGTCTTCGCTTCATTGGGGGCTCTTTCGCATACGGCGCGGGGGATTAAATGCGCTCCAATTCCGCCACGGTCCGTTCGTTCGTGATATTTCCGGTGTTCAGCGTTGTTTTCGGCTCGAGCAGGACGAGGTGGACTTCTTCTTCCGCAACCGGGAGGTGCTCGACACCTTTCGGCACGATGATAAATTCGCCGGGATGGATTTCTTCTTCGCGATCGCGGAAACGCATCTTCAATTTTCCTTGGATGACCAGGAAGAGCTCGTCCTCGTTATCATGATGGTGCCACACAAATTCGCCTTTTAGCTTCACGACCTTTACATAGGAATCGTTGAGCTCGCCGACGATCTTTGGGCTCCAGAAATCCTTCACCTTGCCAAACTTTTCCCGCAGATTCACCGTGTCCATTTCGATGGCTCCTTCGCGCCGCGGCATCCCGTTTCGCAGGCGGGAGAGCGCGGCGGCTACAGACGGCCGACGATCGCCGCCACTTCCTGCAATACCTTCTGCGTTGTCGCGGCCTTCGAAGTTTCCGAATAGATGCGCAGCATGCGCTCGGTACCCGAGGCGCGGACCATCACCCAACCGATATCGCCGAGATAGACTTTCACTCCGTCGAGGTCTTCGCGGCGCGTAACCGGCCAATCGAGAATTTCTTTCAGCTTTTTGCCGGCGAACAGCGCGATCGCCTTTTCCTTCTGGCCGTCGCGCGTATGCAAATCGATGCGGCCGTAGTGAAACTCGCCGAATTCGCGGTGCAACGTTGCCACCAGCTCGCCTAATCGCTTGCCGTGCCAGGCCATCACTTCGGCGAGCAGCAGGGAATTTACGGTGGCGTCGCGTTCCGGCAGGTAGAGCTTCGTGCCGATGCCGCCGCTTTCTTCGCCGCCGAGGAGGATGTCGCCTTCAAGCATGCGCTCGCAGACGTATTTGAAGCCGACCGGCGTCTCCCACAATTGGCGGCCGAATTTCGCGGCGATTTTGTCGATCATCTTCGTGGTGGAAAATGTTTTCGCGACGCCGCCGGAGATTTTTCGCGTGCCCGCCAGATGCCACAGCAGAATCGAAAAAATCTGATGCGGCGTGATGAACGTGCCGTCGGCATCGATGGCGCCGATGCGGTCGCCGTCGCCATCGAGCACGAAACCGGCGTCGAATTGACCGGAAACGACTGCCTGGCGGCAGGCCTCGACGTGCGGTTCAATAGGCTCCGGATTCACACCACCGAAAAGAGGGTCGCGCGCGCCGCGAATCTCCTTGTGCTCAATTCCGTGGCGGCGGAAAAGTTCGCTCAGCAGTCCGCTTCCCGCACCGTGCATCGGATCGACGACAAACCGGAATTTCGACGAGCGCACACGATCCCAATCAATCAGCGCATCGAGCGTCTCAAGGTAAGGCGCGCGGACGTCGAGCGAATGAATCAAATTGTGGCGCGGAGGAAGATTCGGGACGCCGTCATGTTCGACTTTCCTCAGCTCGTCCTCGATTTGCGCGACGATTCCCGGCAGAGCCGAGCTGCCGTAGCTCGCTTTCAGCTTCACACCATTCCAGCGGTAGGGATTGTGGCTGGCGGAAATCTGGATGCCCGCAGCGGCGCCGCGCTGCTTCACGAGAAGCGAAATCGCGGGCGTGGGGCAAGGCGCCGCGGTGAGCCAGACGGGCGTTCCCGTTGCGGCAATGGTTTCGGCGGCGACGCGCGCAAACATTTCGCCGCCAAACCGTGTGTCGTGGCCAACGAGCACGCCGGCTCCGGGCTTTTCTGCCCGCGCGACATAGCGGGCAATCGCGTGCGCCACTGTCCGCACGTTCTCGCACGTGAAGTCTTCGGCGATGATGCCGCGCCACCCGTCAGTGCCGAATTGGATGTGGCTCATCGTTCAGGAGTATATGCGAGGAAGTTTTTGGCGGGAAGGTGCGAGGGGCGGGCGCGCGTTGCCAAAATGG
>DATKPM010000092.1:0-71877 GCA_035524135.1 Candidatus Acidiferrum sp.
GACTTGCTTCAAGGCCAAGCTCAGCGCTTGGCCTTTCTTTTTTCCTCCGGGTTACGCGCGGGCTGACATTCGTTTACCGAAGCCTGCAATTGCTGCAGGTTTCGCCAGCCGGAGGTCGTTGGTTCAAATCCAACCCCCGCAGCGTTTCTTTTCTTAGCCTTCTGTGGTCCCCGTAGCCATTAGAATTGACAATCAAGCGAACGAAGGGCGGCCTGATTCAAACGCGGGGTGAAAATTTGTCTACGGATGCGTTCCGAGTAAAAAGTCATCCTGAAGGAACTTAGGAAATCCTTGCTGCCAGGGGCGTTTCCAAGCATCGCCGACGAATCGGTAAGTAGCCGAGGGAAGGAGCGATGACTGGATTACCTAGACGTTCGAAACAATTTCGAATGCAACGCGCGATAAGTTTTTGGTCCCGCTCCGGTTTTACAACTAAGAATCCATGCTGATCCATCGGCGGCGTTCAAAAGGAGGCATATAGTGAACGAGCTTGCTAGCACGGTCGAGCGTCATCGCCGCGAGCTGCGGCCCCACTGTTACCGCATGCTCGGCTCTTTGCTGGACGTCGAGGACGCGGTGCGGAAGACGTTGCTTCGCGCCTAGCGGCATCGCGATAACTTCAAGGAAGGCGGGCCGTTGCGCCCATGGCTCCACCGTGTGCTATGAGCACCTGCCTCGAAAGTATGTCTGTGGCGTGGTTCCCAACATGGCGCGAAACATTTCAATAAAGGCACTTACACTGTTGTAACCGACTGCGATAGCGACCTCCGTGACAGATTTCCTTTGCGCCAGCATCTCCAGGGCAGCAAACAACCGCGCCTGCTGTCGCCACCGACCAAATGACATCCCTGCCTGAGCCGAAAACGCACGCATGAAAGTACGCCGGGCCATTCCGGCGACATGCGCCCAGGCGTCCAGCGTGCGGTGATCCCCAACATCATCCAGCAGAGCGTCTGCGACTCTGGCCAGTCTCTCTTCTCTTGGTATCGTCAAACGCAGGAGCTGCTGGTCAGGCCGACGAATCTCATCACGGAGGGTTGTGATTAAGTGTTTCTGCGCCGTGTTGAGCGGATGGCTCAGGTCCCAAGCAACCATACGATTAACTATGGCGAATAGTAGTTCCGATGAGTTGAACGTGCAGGGCGTCTCGGGCAGTCCACGGCACATCTCCGGAGACAAATCAACCATCGAACCTGCAGCGCCTCCGACAGAACGCGCCGCGTGCTTACAATTCGGTGGAGTCCATGCGCAACGCTGGGAGGGAAACATCCATCGTTGGCTTTCTGTTTCTACGATGAGCAACCCCTGGGTCAGAGCGACGAGTTGCCCGCGGTGGTGACTGTGCTCTGGCGTCCAGCCCTCGGCCGTCCGCCTCTTGAAGGTATATGCCAGTACAGGGGTATCGGTGTCGTAGAGACGGCGCAGTTCTTCCATATTCGGGGCTGAGAACATCGATTTACGAGGTTGACCCTTTTCCGACATATATCGCCACTTTCCCGTTAGCGGAACAATCCGAGACCCAGCTAGAATACGCCGCAGAAACAACGAAAGACAACACGAGGGAAATCCAATGAGAAAGCTAATCTATGCAATCAACGTTACGCTGGATGGCTGCTGCGACCACACCAAAGGAATGGCCCCTGATGAAAATGATGAAAAACTGCTTGAATACCATATGCAGCTCATTCGAGATGCTGATGTATTCGTTTATGGGCGCAAAACCTATCAATTGATGGTTCCTTATTGGCCCGATGTCGCAAAAGACCCATCTGCGACAGAAGCAGACAAGGAATTTGCCCGGACATTTGAATCCAAGAACAAGATTGTCTTCTCGCGATCGTTGGACAGCGCTGAAGAGAAGAATACGAGAATCGTTCGTACGAAGCTCCAAGACGAAATCCTGAAATTGAAGCAAGAACAAGGCAAAGACATATTGACCGGCGGTGTAGATATTCCTTCACAACTAATAGAGCTTGGTCTGGTGGATGAATATCGTGTTGTTGTTCAGCCGATCCTTGTGGGAGAAGGAAGACGGTTGATGGAGGGCGTCAGCCTGCCCGAGAAATTGCGATTGAAACTAGTGGAGTCAAAGCCATTTAAATCAGGAAGTGTTGCGCTTCGTTACTTGAAACAGTGAGAGAAAACTCTGCAAGGCCTTGATGGCACATGGCAGACTGGCGGTTTCGTCCAGTGGGGCTGGCGCGCTTCTGCTGAACCCAAGGCCAGCTGAACTCTACAGGAGAAGTTGGCATGAAAATCGTCGTGCTGATTGTCAGGTTGCTGCTGGGGCTGGTGTTTTTCGTCTTCGGCCTGAATGCGTTTCTGCAATTTCTCAAGGGCCCTATACCCGGCGGCCTCGCCGGACAGTTTCTTCAGGCTCTATTCCAGTCACGCTATGCGCTGGCGGTGGGCGCAGTGCAGGCGGTGGGCGGGGCGCTGTTGCTGATCAATCGCTTTGTTCCGCTGGCGCTGACGATTCTTGGGCCGGTCATCGTAAATATTTTGCTCTACCATCTGCTGCTCAATCACGAAGGCGTCGGGGGCGCGCTGATCGTGGCGGTGTTCTGGTTTGTGTTGTTCTTCTACTATCGCCAGTACTTTTCTGGAATCTTTACCGCAAAGGCTTCACCTAAGTCCTAAGAGCGAATGCTTTCGAGCACGAGCTACCCTAGCAGGGCATGAGTTCCTCCATGGCTGGGGCCGTGGTTACATGCTCGAGGGGTGGTTCCCGTCGATCGTCCGTCCACAGAATTCTGCCCGCACTTCTTGAACTCTGGTGAACATGAGTCCGTGGGCTTAGACTGGTATATTGCGGCCCGGCCGGAGAGCTAGCTGCAGGGAGCTCCGGGGGCAAACCTACCCTGCCCCTCTGGAAATAGGGCTGAGCCTCGTGTCCTGCGACACCCATCTAACCTGTTGAGGGCGCCCGCATAAAGAACCGGGAAGGCCGAATTGGGCGGTACTAAGGAAGGACGTTTCATGGATACATCCATGCAGGCAACCACGCGAGCCGCGTCATTGGCCGATCAAGGGCAGACCGAGTCGAACTTACTTTCGAGCGAGGCAGTGCTCGAGATCTTGAAGTTGATCTTTGCGGGCGCTCCTCTCGAGGAGGTGCTGACAATCATTGCTCGACTGGTCGAGTCGCAAGTGGATGGAATGTTGTGCACCATTTGGCTTCCGGACGAGGATGGCAAGCACGTCGTGTGTGCGGCTGCGCCTGGGATTCCCGGGTTTCGGGAATCCGTCGGGCCAATGGCGATTGGTCCTAAGGGAGGATCCTGCGGGACGGCCATCTACCGGAGAGAGGCGGTATTCGTAACCGATATTCTTACGGACCCCGTGTGGGATGATTACCGGCACCTGCTGCAGCCATTCGGGATTCGTTCCGTGTGGTCGCGTCCCTTGTTTGCGCGGGACGGCAAGGCTCTTGGGACATTCGCGATTCATTACCGCGAGGCGCGAAGCCCTCGGGCGTGTGATGTGCAGCTCATCGAAAACGCGAGCCACATTACCGGAATCGCGATTGAGAGGCATATCAACGAAGAAAAGCTGCGGCGCGAGCGCGACCGTCTGAGCCTGCTGTTGGAGATCACGAACAGCATGAGTTCGAGGCTGGACCTTTCGCATTTGGTCCAGGCGCTGTCTACGAATCTGCTGAGCGTCACGCGATGCGATTTTTGCGCTCTTCTTCTTCCCTTCTCCGACGATGAACTCCGAGTGACGATTCTTTATAATCCTGATGCCCGAGAGGAAATTTCTGACGGCACGTTGGCACCCATCCAGGGGTCGACCTCCGGCCGCGCGTTTCGAACGGGCAAGAATGAACGCGTCGATCGCTTCGAGGACCTTCGCGATGATCCCGAGACTTTTGGCAATGACGCAGGCCGGCCCTTCTACGAGCGATTGAAGGCGGAGGAATTGAAGTCCGGGTGCGACCTTGCGCTGACAGGCAGGAGCGGAACCGTGGGCGTGCTGGCTGCGTTGAGCCGGTCGGAAAACGGCTTTGCGGACGATGACCTCGCTTTTCTGGACCAAGTGGCGCGTCAAGTGGCTATTGTTGTTGAAAACGCACTGAGCTATGAGAGAGCGACAGAGGATCGAGACCACGAGGCGAAGCAAAGGCTATATCTCGAAGCGGAAATTCGATCGGAGTTTGGAGCGATTATCGGCGACAGCCCCCGCTTGAAAGAGACATTGAACCTCGTTTCAGTAGTCGCGCCAACCGATTCCACCGTGCTGATCGAAGGCGAGACAGGAACCGGCAAGGAACTGATTGCCAGGGCGATCCACGACTTGAGCAGCCGGAGGGAACGGGCCTTCGTCAAGCTCAATTGCGCCGCAATTCCCCTTGGCCTGCTCGAGAGTGAGCTGTTCGGCCATGAAAAAGGAGCGTTCACCGGAGCCATCGCACAAAAGGCGGGGCGCTTCGAGCTAGCCGACAAAGGAACACTTTTTCTCGATGAGGTCGGCGACATCCCGCTGGAACTCCAGGCCAAACTTTTGCGCGTACTCCAGGAACACGAATTCGAGCGGTTGGGGAGCAATCGGACACACAAGGTCGACGTTCGCCTAATCGCCGCCACGCATCGCAATCTTGCTTCCATGGTCAAGCAAATGACTTTCCGCGAAGACCTGTATTACCGGCTGAAGGTCTTTCCCGTGACGGTGCCGCCTTTGAGGCAGAGAGCAGATGACATTCCTACACTTGTTCGCCACTTTGCGACGCTCTACGCGCGGCGAATGAACAAGAAGATCGAGCAGATCCCGCCCGAGACGATGGCC
Organism: Candidatus Acidiferrum sp.; assembly: GCA_035524135.1. Classification (GTDB taxonomy): domain Bacteria; phylum Acidobacteriota; class Terriglobia; order Acidiferrales; family UBA7541; genus Palsa-295. Next base: position 4,786 of record DATKPM010000092.1, read on the forward strand.
GCACTCGCGCAATACCGCTGGCCGGGGAATGTGAGGGAATTACAGAACTTCATTGAGCGCGCCGTGATTCTTTCTCCCGGCTCCGTGTTGCGCGCCCCAATCTCGGAGTTGGAGGCAAGCACTCCTCGACAGAAAGCGGATGCGCCGTCAGGTAAGATGAGTGATCTCGCTGAAGTCGAGCGAGACCACATCATTCGCGCGCTCGAAGCGAGTGGCTGGGTTATTGGCGGCAGAAACGGGGCAGCCGAGCGGCTGGGAATGAAGCGAACGTCGCTTGTCTACCGGATGAAGAAGCTGCGCGTAGAACGCCCACGGTCTGAGCGTCCAGCGGCAATTGGCGAGAGGCCGGCAAGCCGCGAGTAGGCGGCGGTGCAGAGGAATTCGTGACAGACGGCATGACGGAAGTCCGCCGGTGGCGGATTTCCGTCGTGAATCTGTCGGATGTGCGGCACCTCTGCATCTGTCGTCTCAATTGATAACTTTCCGCCCGACAGGTAGTTAGCAAGGACTTTTTCTTCCCTTCGAGGTTTTCCTTTCTGGTCGAGCGATTGCACGAAGATCGCTTCGGCGTTGACGATGGGCTCCTGGTCCTGGTCCATTTATCTCGCGGGCGCACCTTTTTTCGCCGGAAATTTCCAATGGAGGAAATGAGCATGAGCAAAACGAACCCAGCAAAAGCAACGCAAGGAAGCGGATCGGGTGCGCAGAACTGCTGTTCTCCTACGACCATCCACAGAGTGGAGGCTGATGGCGTTAAGGTTTTTTACCGGGCTTCCGGCGATACGGACGCGCCGGTAGTTCTTCTCCTCCATGGATTCCCCGCATCGTCCTTCATGTTCCGCGAGCTCATTCCACGATTGGCCGATCATTTCCGCGTGATTGCGCCGGACCTTCCCGGCTTCGGATTCACGGAGGTGCCGACCGGAAGACAATACGCATACACGTTTGACGGATTGGCGAAGACGATCGATGCATTCACCGAAGCGCTGAAATTGAACCGCTACGCCATTTACGTGTTCGACTATGGCGCACCGACCGGCTTCCGGCTTGCGCTGGCCCATCCAGAGCGAATCACTGCAATCATCACGCAGAACGGAAATGCCTACGAAGAAGGACTCGGCGACGCCTGGGGGCCGATCCGGAAATACTGGGCCGAGCCCACGGCTGAAAATCGCGAAGTAATCGCAAAAGCGATTTTGAATCTCGAAGGAACACGCTGGCAATACACCCACGGCGTCACAAATCCGGATAGCGTTCCGCCCGAGTCCTATACGCTCGATACCGCACTTCTCGAACGCCCGGGCAATAAGGATATCCAGCTGGATCTATTTCTCGACTACGCATCGAACGTGAAGCTCTACCCGAAATTCCAGGAATATTTCCGCAAGTCGAAGCCGCCGCTGCTCGCCATCTGGGGCAAGAATGATCCCTTCTTTCTTCCGCCCGGAGCGGAGGCGTTTCGCAAAGACATCCCGAACGCACAAATTCAATTCCTCGATACGGGGCACTTCGCTCTCGAAACGCATGTGATCGAAATTGCGGATGCGATGAGGGAATTTTTGAATAACTCACGGCAAAGCGGGGCAAGCGGATCTTCGCGATGAGGGAATTCCCGGGAGGCTCGACCATCATCCTGGTGCACGGAGCGTGGGCTGACGGATCCTGTTGGAGCAACACGATTTTGCGTTTGGAAAAACAGGGCCTCAACGTGATCTGCGCTCCGATTCCACTTACCTCCCTAACGAATGATGCGGCCGCATTGAGCCATTCCGTCCGGCGAACCACGGGTCCGATTGTCCTTGTTGGACATGCGTATGCCGGAGCTGTGATTGCAGCCGCGACAGACCAGCGAGTGAAATCGCTTGTTTATGTCGCGGCACTCGCGCCCGATGAGGGCGAAACCGTGGCCAAAGTGTTCTACCGGGAACAGCCGCACCCGCAGGCGCCCAAACTGGCTCCAGACGCGGATGGGCTGATTTGGATGCCGAAAGGCGGATTTCAGCAAGCGGTAGCCCATAAGGCGTCGGCGGATCAGACGCGCATCATGGAAGCAGTTCAGCGCCCAATTGCACTTGAGTGCATACAGGAGCCAGCACCGGCGCCGCTATGGAAGGCGAGACCCTCCTGGTTTTTGCTTGCGGAAGAAGACCGCATGATCCATCCGAAGACGCAGCGTTTCATGGCGGAGCGAATGCACGCGAATGTTCGAGCGGAGGCAGTGGATCACACGCCCATGTACACAGAACCAGCGCTGGTGGTCGACGTGATTCTGGAAGCGGCGCGGAAAACGCTTTTGCAGTAGTAACTTCGCCGCAAAGACACGGGCAAGAGATCGAGAGCGATAAACATCCCGCTGGCCCAGCCTGGCGGAACCTTCGCAAGAGGTCAATCCATGGAAGCCAAATCGGTGGCGATTGTCACCGGCGCGAGTCAAGGGATCGGACGAGCCGCGGCTGTGAGACTCGCGAAGGATTTTTCGACCGTCGTGCTGGCGGCGCGAGACAAGGAGAACCTGGAAGCGACAGCCTTGGAAGTGAAATCAGCCGGGGCCGAAGCTCTTGTCTACGCCGTGGATCTCCGCCAGCCGCAATCGCCAGATGTCGTTATTGACGGAACGCTCAAACACTTCGGCCGGATCGATGCCCTGCTCAACATTGCCGGAGCCGTGCCGCAGATCGATCTGTTCGAAATGACCGACGCGCAATGGGACGACGGCATGGCACTCAAGCTTCACGGCGCCCGCCGATTGACGATCCGCGCGTGGAATGCATTGAAGGCTTCCAAAGGCTCCGTCGTTTTTATCTCGGGCAGCGCAGCCCTCGATCCAAAGCCGGGATTTGCCGCCGTTGCGGCCACCAACGCCGCCATCATCGCACTTGCAAAGGCGTTTGCAGAGCAAGGAATCAAAGACGGTGTGCAGGTAAACAGCGTCGTTCCGGGCGCAGTGATGACAGGGCGCCGCCAATCCTTCTTCGAAAAATGGGCCCCTGCCCACAATATGGCGGTTGAAGAAGCGATCAAGAAATTTCCCGAAGAGGCAGGCATCAGCCGCTTTGGAAAGCCCGAGGAGATCGCAGGTCTCCTCGGTTATCTGGTCTCGCCCGCCGCGAAATGGCTGACCGGCGCATCCCTGCGCATGGACGGTGGAGAAACCAAAGGAGTCTGATGCAACACTGCGACTGCCGCGCACTCACAATTCGCGCGCGCCACTGGGTGGCGTGAGGAACCTCAACACAAATTTCCGGCACGAGCCACTTCGCCAAGAGGGTGCCCGAGCCCGAATCTAAGGAGAAGTAACAATGAAGAACTGGAAGAAAATTACGATTGCTGTCGTGTTGGTCGCAGTGTTCGCAGTTTGGTACTGGTTTCGCCCAGACCGGCTCTTTACCAACGTCCGCGTGGACGAACCCATGCCGGGAGCGCAAGCCAGTGGTCCCATGGCTCAGACGATTGACTCGGGAACCTTCTACAGCATTTTGCATCCGACTTCCGGCACGGCCACCATCTACCAGATGGCTGACGGCTCTCATGTTCTTCGCCTCACGAACTTCCGCACGTCCAATGGCCCGGATGTCCACGTCTATATGGTTGCCGCCGATGATGCAAAAGATGCGGCAACAGTTGAGAGGGCGGGGTTCGTTGATTTGGGAAGTATCAAAGGAAATGTAGGCGACCAGAACTACATGCTTCCCGGCAACCTGGACCTTGCGAGATACCGCGCGGTCTCCATCTGGTGCAAAAGGTTCAGCGTGAATTTTGGAGCCGCTGCGTTGAAGGCAGCGGAATCCTCGCAAAACCAATAGCGCAAGTATTGAGCCGCTGAGGCAAGGACGAGCAGCGCCAGGCTTGCCACAAAACGGGGGGTTCTGTGGATGAGCAGAAAGCAACCACGGAGCGGCTTGGCTCGTTTTCCGACGGAGTCTTTGCCGTTATCATCACGATCATGGTGCTCGAGCTGAAGTCGCCCGAGCACCCCACCTTCTCCGCGCTTCTTCCGCTCTGGCCCACTGCGCTGAGCTACGTCGTCAGCTATTACTTCATCGCCATCGTTTGGTTGAATCACCATCACTTGCTGCGATTTTTCCCTTTCGTCACTCCACGACTGATTTGGATCAATTTCGCACACCTCTTCATGCTTTCGCTCGTTCCGTTCTCGACCGCATGGGTCGCGGACACGAAATTGGCGGCCATCCCGGTGTTCATCTACGCCGCGGTGTTTTTCTTCGTGAATCTCGCCTACATACCGTTCGAATGGCACGCGCTGGCTTCGGCTTCGTTTGAAAATATTCCCGCCCGCACGCGGCGTTTCGCCAGAGTTCGTTCCTCGGTCACGCTGGGTATCTTCGGACTTGCAATGCCTGTGTCGCTGAAGTCTCCCTATCTTGGATTCGCATTGGTCTGTTGCGCGCTCCTTTTTTATTTGCGGCCGGAACCTCCCGAGCTTGGCAACGGCCAACCTGGCGAACACCCTTCGGCTGCGAAAAGACGCGGAAAGGTCGCCGCAAACCGAACCGGCCACTCTGAGTAGCCATAGACGCGCAGTCCTCGGCCACAGCGATAGAGGATTGTCAGGGCACGGATGCATGTGTTGAAATCGTTGCGATGAATCGAAGACAGTTTGTCCACCTCACAGTGCTCGGAAGCGCTGCCATCGCTGCTTTCCCTGCCCTGGTGGCCGAAGAGGCCCCACCTGTTCCCGTGCGATTGAACATTCGTCCGGACCGCGTCGCCAACGCAATTCGCGGCGACTTTATGGGACTGAGCTACGAATCGGCGCAGCTCGGCGATCCAGAATTTTTCTCCGGAGACAACATCGAGCTGGCGGGATTCATGAAGCGCCTCGGCACATCGGGCGTGCTGCGAATCGGCGGAAACACGAGCGAATACTGCTATTGGACACCGAATCTGGAACCGACGGCAAGAAGGGCGGGTACCGCTTACAAACCCGCAGGGCCGGTGGGACCAGACAAGGGATTGAAAGCGCCGCCATCGGTGAAGATCGGCTCACAGGCGATCCGCAACCTGCGCGATTTTCTCGACGAGACGGGATGGAGCCTGATTTACGGGCTGAATATGGGAACCGGGGCGGTGAAGGACGCTGTCGACGAGGCCGCCTATGTGACGGACACGATCGGTCCGAAGCTGATTGCGTTTCAACTCTGCAACGAGCCCGACCTTTTCTATCGCAACGGAATCCGAGCGAAGGATTACGCCTTTGCGAAATTTGCGGACGAATGGCAGAATTTTTTTCAGGCAATTCGGGCGCGTCTGCCGAAGGCTCCCTTTGCAGGGCCGGACACGGCGTACAACAATGAGTGGCTCGTGCCGTTTGTCGAGCGGTTCAAGAGCGACATCCGGTTTGTGTCGTCCCACTATTACGCGGAAGGGCCGCCGACCGATCCTTCCATGACGATCGACCGGCTGATGCGGCCGAGTTCGAAGCTGGAAGCCGAGTTTGCGGGCATGAAGTCGGTGGTCAGCGGTTCGGGAGTTCCCTTCCGATTGGCGGAAACAAATTCGTGTTATTCGGGCGGCAAACAGGGAGTGAGCGACACATTCGCATCCGCGCTGTGGGGCGGCGATTTGATGTATTCGCTGGCTTCGGAGGGCGGGATTGGGATCAATTTTCACGGAGGCGGATACGGTTGGTACACGCCGATTGCGGGAACGCGCGAGAACGGTTTTATGGCGCGGCCGATTTATTACGGGTTGCTGTTGTTCGCCCAAGCGGGATCGGGACAACTCGTTGATGCCAAGCTGGGGGGGGTGGAGCAAGCCCCTTTGCTGACGGCCTATGCTCTCAAGAAAGATGCGAAAACGATTCAAGTAGTCGTGTTCAACAAAAATCTCGATCGTGCTGTAGAAATCGCTCTTGACGCAGGGACGCGCGTGGAAAACGCAAGCGCTTTGCGACTAATTGCGCCCAGGGCGGACGACACGACGGACGTGACGCTGGGCGCGGCACCTGTAGGAGCAAGCGGGGCGTGGTCAGAAGCTCACACGGACGTGCTTCGTTTGGATGCAGGGAAAGCTCAGATGGCTCTACCGGCAGCGAGCGCGGCTTTGATTACGTTGATCACTGGATGAGCGAGACACGAAACGAAGCGTTGATACTTGTTCAAACGCCGGGAACGAAGGTGATTTCATCAAAGTGAAAAGAGACGTTCCCGCTTGGGCTGCTCCCGCGGCAATTTTCGCTTTCTTCGGCGCTTTCTATCTCCTGTTTCGATCCAACGATTTTTTCGCAGTGGACGGCAGCTTCCGGTGTCTTGAAGTTTATCGCTACCCGACCCTCTTCTTTCGCAGCAACAATCACCTTTTCTACACGCCAAACGTCCTTTGGTGGGTGCGAGGCTTCACCGCGCTCGGATACACGCCAAGAAATCCCGTGGACTTTTTGCGGCTCGTCGAAGTGATGAATTGCCTGGCTGGTGCGGCGGCGCTGGCCGTTTTCGCTTCCCTGCTGCTGGCTGCAACAGATTCCGTGGGAATTGCTCTGGTTGGAACGGCGGGGCTCGGGTTGACGCGATCGTTTCTGGCGCAGGCGACGAATTCGAACGAGCCGATGCTCGGCATCTTGTGGAGCTTTGGCGGCATGGCTCTTGCAGTTGCCTCGGCGCGACGAAAATCCTTCTGGCTTGCCGCTGGGAGCGGATTTCTTTTCGGGCTGGCAATGGCGACGTACCGATCGATGGTGCTGCTGGCTCCTGCGGCGGGCGTGCCACTGCTCCTGGCGAATGAGGAAGGGGCGGTTCGATTTGTCTTTGCAAAGGCACGCTTCGGAAGAGCGGTTCTTGCCGCAATTACAGGGGCTGTTTGCGCGGTGGCATTGCACGGCTGGGCTTATTGGGTAATGGGGGAGCGTAGCATTGTCAGGATGGCGGCGAGTTTCTTTGCGACAGAAGGCTCGGACATTTACCTTGGCCTGCGATGGAGCCGGGCGGCGAGCCTGCCGATCGGTCTTGCCCGGAATTTATTTGCCGTTGAGCCGGAATACACAACGTTTCCCTCATTTCTCGCAAGGCCGCTGATCGATATTGCTTGGCTGTTTTTCCTGGTCGGTGTAAGCGTAGCCTTCCTGATTTTCTGCGCCGTGATGATTGCAAAGCATTGGAGCGCACTGAGACCGGGCACGCAGGCAGGCGCGGTTGCCGCGCTGGTGGGGCTTGCGTTTACCTTTCCACCTCTTCTCGTTTGGGACCCGCAGTACGACAAGCTGTGGGCCCAGCCGCTGGCGTGCATGATTTTTCTGGCGGCAATTGCTGTGAGCATCGTCGGGCAGCCGGGAAGACGAGCGCGGATTGCTCTGTGGTGTTTCGCCGTGGCGGCTGTAGGAGGAATGAGCGTCGCGCTGCATTGGGCGTACCAGAAGCACGTTCACGAGCCATACGAGTTTGACGAGGCGCGTGAGGCGGCGGCACTATTTGGAAAGAATGACTTCGTCGTTGGGGACTGGCGGCCGACGGCGATGCTCTATGGATATTTGTGGGCAGAGCCGGGACAATTCCTCTCCTTCCCCAGTGAAGCAACGGAGCATCGAGAGGGCGTTTTGCAACAAATCACAGAGGGCATCGACAAAGCCCGCGCGAAAGGCGGGCACGCATATTTTTTCGGAACGCTCGACGTGCCGAAGAGCGAATGGAATGATTTCTTTGGTTCTGAGTGCGGAATCCCCTACTCGGCCTTGAATGAATACAGAAAACAGGCAACGCCCCTGACGCGGTATCGAGACCGGCACGGCTATGACGTGCTATGGGAGTTGAAATGAGACGGCAAATTACTCCGGCAAGGCGTTAAGAGAAACTTCCCTTCTTACGCTCCGCGACGAGCGTGTCCAGAGAATAGAAATTCCTGGAGCGATAGGTCAAAAGCAGGAAATAGATCAGGCAGTAGATCAGCTGCAATCCGGCAACATCCCAATTCTGAGCGAGCGTGATTCCCGCCATCAGCACGAGCATTATGGCCGAGCCGAAGATAAGAGCGAATCGCGTGAAAAAGCCAAGAAGGATGAAGAGGCCCGCGATTGCTTCGAGCCAAGGCAACAGAGCCGCAAAAGGCGGGATAGCAGCCTTCGGAATGAGAGCGGCGCGGGCCATGGACTGATTGAGATAGGCGAGAAAAGCCCCATGGTCTCCCAGAAGACGGCTGAGGCCGTGGAAACAGATGTTTACGCCGAAGATGACGCGGAGAAATGCGTAGGCGATTCGCTGGTCAAGATCTTCTGTACTCATAGACTATGAGATGCGGCAGAAACCGAAAGAGAGACGCAAAGACGCCGGCCAAGGACGGCTAATGGACGCCAACTAAACAGAGTGAGAGACGCTGTCGTTAGCGGCGACTTCCGCATCGGGCTCGGGCAAAGACGCGGACACGGAGAGAGGCGTGGGTACTTTGCTGCCACGGCGCATGGCAACGATTCCAGTGCGGACCATTTCGAGGACTCCGTAAGGGCGCAGGACTTCGAGAAGGCCATCGACTTTGTCTTCTCCACCCGTTATCTCGATGATCAAGGAGTCTGGAGCAACGTCCACGATGCGGCCGCGAAAGACGTTGACGAGATCCATCACGTGCGGGCGGGATTCAGGAGTGACCGCGACTTTGATCATCGCGAGATCGCGGAGGATCGATGGCTCGCCCGTGATGTTGTCGACCAGCAGGACTTCGACGAGCTTGTAGAGATTCGCTTCGATACGGCGCGCTTGGTCGGCGTCGGCATCGACGGTGATCGTGATGCGGGAAACCTGCGGGCGTTCGGTGCGGCCGACGGCGAGCGAGTCGATATTGAAGGCGCGACGGCGAAAGAGAGAGGCGACGCGCGTGAGAACCCCAGGCTTGTTTTCGACGTAAACGACAAAGGTATTCAGCATTCGCGCCTCACTGGTCCGCGGCCGTCTCGACGATCGGACTCGGACGGCGAATCATTTCATGCAGGGCAGCGCCCGCGGCCACCATCGGGTACACGGTGTCTTCCTGCTCGACCTGGAAATCGATAAGGACAGGACCGTCGAAGCGGCGCGCGGCCTGGACCGCAGGAACGGCTTCGGAGCGGTGCTTGACGGCCTGCGCGCGGATTCCGAATGCATCCGCGAGCTTGACGAAATCGGGGCTCAGGAGCGGCGTGGCCTCGTAGTTGCGGTCGTAGAAAAACTCCTGCCACTGGCGGACCATGCCGAGATAACCGTTGTTGATGATGGCGATGTTGATGTTGAGTTTTTCCTGCACGATGGTGGCGAGCTCCGCCATCGTCATCTGAAAACCGCCGTCGCCGATGACGGCCCACACTTCGGCGCCGGGACGCGCAACCTTGGCTCCAACGGCAGCGGGGAGAGCGAAACCCATTGTGCCAAGACCACCGGAAGTGATGAGCGAGCGGGCGCGCTCGTGTTTGTAATATTGCGCCTCCCACATCTGGTGCTGGCCGACGTCAGTGACAACGATAGTGTCTGCATCGCGCGTCTCGCGCCACAAATCATTGATGACGTGGGCGGCGTAGAGATGGCCATTGTCGGGAAGATTTTGAATGTCGCGCACGGCGGAATCGCCCTTTAGATGGTCGATGCTGTCGAGCCATTCTGTACGATCGACCTTTTCCACTCCGGGAAGCAAGCGGAGAAGTACGTGACGCAAGTCGCCGACGAGAGAAACGTCAACTTTGACGTTCTTGTTGATTTCTGCGGGATCGATCTCGACGTGAATCTTTTTCGCATTGGGAGCGTAGGTTTTTAGGTTCCCGGTAACACGATCGTCAAAGCGCATTCCGAGAGCAATCAGCAGATCGGCTTCCTGAATCGTATGGTTGACCCAGGCTTCGCCGTGCATGCCCATCATCCCGAGGTTCAAGGGATGCGACGCGGGGAATGCGCCGAGGCCAAGGAGCGTCAGAGCGACGGGAATGCCAGCCCGGTCAGCTAGTTCGCGGAGCTGCTCCATCGCTCCGGAAACGATGACGCCGTGGCCGGCGAGGATCACGGGCCGCTTCGAATTGTGAATCAGGTCAAGTGCCTGCGAGAATTCCCTGGCCGCGGGAGATAAATCCGGACGATATCCCGGCAGTTGCGGCTTGGCTTTGTCCCAATCGAACTCGCAGGAGCCCTGCTGCGCGTCCTTGGTGATATCGACAAGCACCGGGCCAGGACGGCCGGACTGAGCGACGTAGAACGCCTCGCGAAGCGTGCGGGCCAACTCGTCGGCGCGCGTGACGAGGTAGTTGTGCTTTGTAATCGGGAGAGTGATGCCGGTGATGTCCGTCTCCTGAAATGCATCGGAGCCGATGAGTTTGCTGCCGACCTGGCCTGTGATGCAAACGATGGGGGAGGAATCCATCATCGCCGTGGCGATGCCGGTGACCATGTTGGTCGCGCCGGGACCGGAAGTGGCGACGGCCACTCCGACGCGGCCTCCGGCGCGCGCATAGCCATCGGCCATGTGCGTGGCGCCCTGCTCGTGGCGGACAAGGATGTGGTGGATTTTGCTGTGCTGCAGCGCGTCGTAGGCAGGCAAAATCGCGCCGCCCGGATAGCCAAAGACTTCCGTGACGCCTTCACGCTCCAGACACTCCCAAAGAATCTGCGCTCCCGTTTTCTTCATGGCACAAGGATCCTTGCCGGGCCCGACAGGCCCGTTCAGCGCGCCCCCTGCGCGCGTTCGATTTTCGGCTTGAGCCACGACATGCGCTCACGAAGTTCCCTGCCGACTTTTTCGACCGGATGATTGAGATCTTTCTCGAGAAGAGCGTTGTAGTTTTTGCGGCCGGACGCGTCTTCGGCCACCCACTCGCGGGCAAATTCCCCGGACTGGATTTCGGCCAGGATTTTCTTCATCTCTTCGCGGACGCGGGCGTCCACGATGCGAGGGCCGCGCGTGAGGTCGCCGTACTTGGCCGTCTCGCTGACGAAACGCAGCATCTGCGTGACGCCGCCTTCATAGATCAGGTCGACGATGAGTTTCATTTCATGCAGGCATTCGAAATAGGCCGCTTCGGGCTGATATCCCGCGGCAACGAGAGTCTCCCAGCCAGCAACCATCAGCTCGGTGACGCCGCCGCAGAGAACCGCCTGCTCGCCGAAGAGATCCGTTTCGGTTTCTTCCTTGAACGTCGTCTGAATGACGCCGGGACGAGTGCCGCCGATGGCATGAGCGTAGGCGAGAGTGGTCTCAAAAGCGTGACCAGACGCATCCTGCTCGATGGCGATCAAGCAAGGCACGCCGGCGCCGGCTTCGTATTGGCGGCGGACGAGATTCCCAGGCCCCTTGGGAGCGACCATGGTGACGTCCGCATCCGTGGGTGGCTTGATAAGGCTGTAGAGGATGTTGAAGCCGTGGCCGAAAAGAAGCATGGCTCCTTTTTTCAGGTTGGGAGCGACAGATTCTTTGTAGAGCTTTGCCTGAGCCATGTCGGGCGCGAGAATGACGACGATATCGGCACCCTTGACCGCTGCAGCGGGTTCTTCCGGCTTCCAGCCATCGCTGATGGCATGCGCCCAGCTCTTCCCCTGCGGAGGCAGGCCGACGCGAACGTCGCAGCCGCTGTCGCGAAGGTTCAAGGCATGTGCGCGTCCCTGGCTGCCGTAGCCGAGAACGGATATGCGCTTGTTTTCAAGCACCTTGGGATTGGCATCCGCCTCCCAGTACATTTTGGCCATTACGTGGGTCCTCGATTCGAAATTTTCCGGCGGCCACTGCTTCGCCTGCTTCTATGCTGGGGCTAGAGCCACTCTACGTCCAATTTATACTTTTTGCAGAATCCATAAGAATATATTATGCATGAGCGGCTTGACACTGCGGAGGCGGCTGCGTAGAGTCGATGGGTCGATTGCGAGGACGAGGAGCTTGATGCGGCGATTTAGCAGCTTCGAATATGGTTACCGCCCCGATTTTCCGGGACGCGGCCCGTGGAAGCCTGCCTTCGCCAGCAAGAGTCGGTAAGTACAGCGAAACGGAATCTTCAAACAGGCCGCGAACCTCTCCGGAGGACGCGGCTTTTTTGTTTTGTGCACCAGGGAGACGGCGGATGAAACGAAGGAGGGAAGGCATGGAGGAGATTCGGCGGCTGCGGCAGAGAATTGACACAATCGACGACCAACTCCTGAAGATCCTGTCCCGGCGCGCGGAACTGGCGATCCGCGTGGGAGGAGTGAAGGAACGGACCGGCCTCGCGGCAAAGTCGTCGGACCGCGAACGAGAGATTCTGCGCCGTATCACCGAGGCAAATGAAGGGCCGCTCGACGACTCCTCGGTCCGGCGAATTTTCCGGCTGATCGTGCAGGAATCGCGGCGCGCGGCAATTCGCGAGCGGCGGCGGAAATGAGCGGGGAAATGTCCAGCGAGCGAATTGCGTTTCAGGGCGAACGCGGCGCGTTCAGCGAAGAAGCGGCGATTCGCCTGCTGGGAAGCGATATCCGGCTGGTGCCCCGGCCAACATTCGAAGCTTTATTTTCGACCATTTCAGAAGGAACGGCGGACGCGATTCTGGTGCCGATCGAGAATTCGCTGGCGGGGTCGGTTCACCGATGCTTCGACCTGCTGCTCGAAAGCGAACTGGTGATCACGCGCGAGGTGATTCATCCGATCACCCATAACTTGATTGGAACGCCCGGTGGCCGTCCAGAGGAGATTGCGAGCGTCGAATCGCATCCCGTGGCTCTGGCGCAGTGCGAGAACTTTTTCCGCGCGCATCCCGAAATTAAACGAATCGTGGCGGAAGACACGGCCGGGAGCGTACGCGCCGTGATGGAGCGTGGCGATCCGACGCGGGCTGCGATTGCTGCGCGACGAGCCGCAGAGATTTACGGAGCGAAAGTCCTGCAGGAGCACCTGGAAGACCATCGCGAGAACTACACTCGGTTTTTGCTCCTGCGGCCTGCTTCGGGGGCCGAAAAGGGCGGCAATAAATTGTCGCTGGCCGTGCAACTGGCGCACCAGCCCGGATCGCTCCACAGAGCGCTCGGAATTTTTTCAACCAGAGGCATTAACCTGACGAAGATCGAGAGCCGGCCGATTCCGGGGAGCCCGTGGAAATACCGGTTCTATCTGGATCTGCAGGCGGCTCTCGCAGAACGGAAGACCCAGGAGGCGCTCGAAGAATTGCGCGGCTGCTCGGAGACCGTGCGCGTACTGGGCTGCTACCCGGCGTACGCGGGTTCTGCGACTGCCGAAAAATCAAGGGAAGGAGACAAGGCGTGATCATCAAGATGTCGCCACAAGCGACGGAACAACAGATCCGGCACATCGTGGAGCGAATCGGGGAGTGCGGGTGCCAGGCAAAGCTGATTCAGGGAGTGGAAAACACCGTGATCGGCGTGGTAGGCAACAGCAATCAGCACCGCAATCAACTGGAGGCGCTGGCGGTGGCGCCGGGAGTGGACGAAATCATTCCCGTGCAGCACCCGTTCAAGCTGGTGAGCCTGCAATTTCACGCCGAGAGAACGGTGGTGGACGCGCGCGGCGTCCTGGTGGGAGGAGATGAGAGCGTCGTGATCGCCGGGCCATGCTCGGTGGAATCGCGCGAGCAAATTCTGGAAACAGCCCGTGCCGTGAAGGACGCCGGGGCGCATATGCTGCGCGGAGGAGCGTACAAGCCCAGGACGTCTCCGTACGATTTCCAGGGGCTGGGCGTGGAGGCGCTGAACCTGCTGCGAGAAGCGAGCGAAGAAACGGGCCTGCCGGTCGTCACAGAAATCATGGCAACGGAGGAAGTAGACCTGGTGAGCGAATACGCGGACGTGCTGCAAGTGGGCGCACGGAACATGCAAAATTTTCCGCTATTGCGAAGGCTCTCGAAAACAGAGAGACCGATTCTGTTGAAGCGCAGTCCGGCGGCGACGGTGAAAGAATGGCTGCTCGCGGCGGAATACTTGCTCGCGGGTGGAAATCCGAATGTGATTCTTTGCGAGAGAGGGATCAAGACTTTCGAATCAGAGCTGCGGAACACTCTCGACCTGGCAGGAGTCGCATTAGCGAAGGAACTGTCGCACCTCCCGGTGATTGTGGACCCATCGCACGCAACGGGACGGCGCAGCCTGGTGCCGGCGGCTTCGCTGGCTGCGCTGGCAATCGGGGCAGACGGGCTGATCGTCGAAGTCCATCCGTGCCCCGAGCGGGCGCTATCAGATGGCCCCCAGTCGCTCGATTTGCCGGGCTTCTCGAAGATGATGGAAAGGCTACGGGAGCCGCGGGCGCGCGCGGTTGCCGCGGCTCTTCCCTAAGCGACGAAGCGTCGCCCGCACGCGTGAATTAGGATTTTGCAGCGCTTGTCGCCTTTTGCTCGGCGGCAGGTGGTGAAGCCGGAAGACAATGCGAGGGAGGCACGGGAACGTGCCATTCCCGGCCGTCGCGATGAAGCATGTCGTCGGATTGCTGCGGTCCCCAAGAACCCGCCGCGTAATTGGGAAAGTCGCGCGGGGGAAGCGCTGCCCATACGTCCAGAATCGGCTGCACGACGGTCCAAGCGGCCTCGACCATGTCCGCCCGCTGGAAGAGCGTCGGGTCCCCCATCATGCAATCGTAAAGAAGAGTTTCATACCCAGTCGAAGGGGTCGATCCAAAATAATCCGAATACTGGAAATCCATGTTCACCGCGCCCAGTCGAACGACGGGCCCGGGAACTTTCGCTTCAAAGCTGAGTGAGATCCCTTCATCGGGCTGGATGTGGAGGACAAGCTCATTCGGCTGGATTTTCTCGACCGACGTTTTGCGGAAGAGCACAAAGGGCGGGCGGCGGAAGCGGATCACGACTTCCGTGGTGCGCTTCGGGAGACGCTTGCCTGTACGAAGATAGAACGGCACGCCGGCCCAGCGCCAATTGTCGATATTCAAGGAGACAGCGACGAAGGTCTCCGTATTCGAATCGGGAGCGACCTTTGGTTCGTGGCGATATGCCGGAACGTGCTTTCCGTCGATTATGCCGTCGCCATATTGGCCGCGGACGGCATGGTCGAGCACGCGTTCGGGGTTGAGCGGCTGGATGGCGCGAAGAATCTTGGTCTGCTCATCGTGAACGGCCGAGGCATCGAAAGAGATCGGCGGTTCCATGGAGGTGAGAGTGATGAGCTGGAAGATGTGGTTGGGAACCATGTCGCGCATGGCGCCCGCGCGGTCGTAATAATCGCCGCGAAGCTCGACGCCTAATTCCTCAGAAACCGTCACCTGCACGTGGTCGACGTAGCGGCGGTTCCAAACGGGCTCGAAAATGCCGTTGGCAAAGCGGAAAGCAAGAATGTTCTGAACGGTTTCCTTGCCGAGATAGTGGTCGATGCGATAAATCTGCTTCTCCTCGAGAACCTTGCCGATGCGGCGGTTCAGATCGACAGCGGAGCCGAGGTCGTGGCCAAAAGGCTTTTCGATGACGACGCGCTTCCACTGATTGTCCGCTTCGCGGCTGAGTCCCGCTTGTCCCAATTGTTCGACGATGATGGGAAAAAACGTGGGACTAGTGGCGAGATAAAAGAGGCGATTGCCGACAGTTCCCTGCTCTTTGTCCACCTGATCGAGCATATCGCCGAGTTTCTTGTAGGCAGCAGGGTCTTTGAAATCGCCGGGGGTGTAATAGAGGCGCTTGACGAACCAATCCCAAGCATCCATATCCACGCCGGAAGTGGAAAACTGACTGATGTCCTGTGTCGCCGTTTTGCGGAATTGCTCCGTGGAATTTTCCTCGCGCGACATGCCGACAATGGCGAAATTCTCAGGCAGGAGGCGCCCGTTGGCCAAGTTGTAGAGGGCGGGAATCAGTTTGCGTTTCGTAAGGTCGCCGCCGGCGCCAAAGATAACCATGGCGCAGGGTGCGCCGGGATGACCGAGTCTTTCCTGTGTCAGGTTTGCAGGGTCGACAGCCATGCAACGCTCCTCTCGATGCAGCCGTTAGATTAGGAAAGCGCCTTCTGAACAGCGTCGTTCAATTGAGCCAAGCCTGCGGAGACGTCCGCGCCAAGATGAATGCGAAGAGCGCGGCGGTCGCGGCTGGCCAAGACCTGAAAATCGCCACGTGCCTGGGCGGCCTTCACAACGCCGAAGGTGTACTTCTGCCCCGGAACGGGGAGATCGGCGGCATCATCGCAAGTGATTTGCAGGAAGACGCCGGAGTTCGGGCCGCCCTTGTAAGCCTGTCCCGTGGAATGCAGGAAGCGAGGACCGAAGCCGAGGCACGTGGCGACGCGCTTATTGTCGCGAACGGTGTGGCGAAGCATCTGAAGCAACTTCGCATGAGCCGCGTTGCGATTGATGTAAGCGAGAACAGCAAAATAGTCGCCTGCGTGAATGCGATTGAACTGAGCGCGGAGAAAATCGACCAAAGAAGGATTCGCGCCGGCGGCCGATTTCAACGCCGCGGCATTTTTGTCGTCGGCAAACAGGTTCATTCCCTGCCCTGAATAGAAAGGCGATTCGGCAGGTAGAGAGCCGACCTTCTCATATTCGGTCGTCAGCTTGCGCGTCTCAATTTTACTGGCCTCGACGTCCGGCTGGTTGAAAGCGTTGATGCCCATGATGGAGCCCCCGACGGCGGTTGCAAACTCCCAACGGAAGAACTCCTGGCCGAGCGCATAGACATCCGGCACATGAATGCGAACCACCGGGTGTCCGGCCTTCTCGAGCGCCGCCACACCCGCATCCTGAGTTGCGTCCGGAGCAGAGTCGAGGCGGACATAAGCAAACAAGCGGTCGTTGCCATAAACAGACGGAGACCCGATCGACTCGCCGTCAACGGGAATCACGCCCTTGCCCTGCTTGCCCGTCGATTCGGCCAGCAATTGCTCGAGCCACGCACCCAAATCGGAAATGCCCGGCGAAGCAAAGATGGTCACTTTATTCCGGCCTGCACGTTCGCAGACGCCGAGGACCGTACCGAGAAGCAGACCAGGGTTCTGATCGGCGGGAACAGAAGACGCGCATGCATGGACCATTTCTTCAGTCCGGTCGAGGAATTTCTTCACATCCACACCCTGCACCGCCGCGGGAACGATCCCGAAATTTGAAAGCGCCGAGTAGCGCCCGCCGATGCTGGGAATCCCGAAGAAGATGTGGCGGAAGTGATCGCCTTCGGCGACCTTCTGCATATGCGAACTAGGATCGGTGGTGGCGATGAACTGCTTGCCTGCCTGTGCAGCTCCTACAGCCTGAGAAACGCGCTCATAGTAATACTGCTTGAAAATATTTGGTTCGAGAGTGCTTCCCGATTTCGAGGCGACGATGAACAGAGTGCGCGCAATGTCGATAGCCGCGTCGATGTCACGGATCTGCGCGGGATCGGTCGAGTCGAGAACGTGCATTTTGGGCGAGCCGACTCCGTGGCCGAACGTCTTCTCAAAGACTTCCACGCAAAGGCTGGAACCGCCCATGCCCAGCAGCACGCAGTGCGTGAAGCCAGACGAGCGGACCTCATCCGCCAATTGCTTATATTGAGCGATGTGGGCGATCTGGTCTTCGGTGACGCCGAGCCAGCCGAGCCAGTTCCCCTCATCCTCGCCTGTCCATAGCGAAGCATCGCGGGCCCAGAGCCGCTGAACTTTGTTGTTCGCCTTCCAGTCTTCAATGGAAGCCTTCACGGACGCTTCGATGTCCGAAGGAAGAGAATAAGAGCGGCGGCTGACAGCGGCGGTGGGTGCGTTCGAATCATGGGCGCTGACCGCCGCGAGGAGTTTATCGAAGGCCTCTTCGAACAACTTGACGCCCTCTTCGGTGAGACGGTCCGTTGCAGCCTTCATCGAAACGCCGACGCGCGCAAGGGACTCCATGGTCTGGCGCGCCGAGTCGATATTAGCTTCAAGAGAGGCTTGGGGATGCCCATGTTCGCGGAAGGCGTCATAGGTGGCCGGGGGAATCGTGTTGACGGTGTCGGGGCCGATGAGGTCGTCGACATACAGCGTGTCGGGAAATGCCGGGTTCTTCGTGCTCGTGCTAGCCCAAAGGACGCGCTGGGTCTGCGCTCCCTTGGCGGCCAAAGCGCTCCAGCGCGGACCGCTGAAAATTCGCTTGTACGCTTGGTAAGTGAGCTTGCCATTGGCGATGGCGACTTTTCCCTGAAGGGCGCGGAATGGCTCCTGCTCGGCCGGAGATTTTGCAGCCTTGATGCGGTCGCCCAGCTGCGAATCAATGAGCGTGTCGATGCGGCTGATGAAGAAGCTGGCGACGCTGGCGACGCGGCCGACGTCGCCGCCGCGCTTGGCAAAATCTTCAAGTCCGGCGATGTAGGCTTCCGCGACTTCTTCGTAGACATCCTGGGCAAACAACAAAGTGACGTTGATATTAATTCCCTCGCCGATCAACTGGCGGATCGCGGGAATTCCCTCGCGCGTACCAGGCACCTTGACCATCAGGTTTTCGCGGCCCACGGCTTTCCATAGGCGGCGCGCTTCTTCAACCGTCTCCTGGGTCTTGTGCGCGAGATAGGGAGAAACTTCGAGGCTTACATAGCCATCGCGGCGGTTCGTGGACTTATAAACTTTCTCAAAAGCTGTTGTGGCGTGCTGAATGTCGTCGATCGCAAGCGCCTCGAACATTCCTTTGGCGTCGAGGCCGCCTTTCTTTTTCAGCTCCGATAAAGCCTGGGAATAATCCGTACTGCCTGCGATTGCTTTCTCAAAGATGGCTGGATTGGATGTGACCCCCCGCAGTCCGTCGGTGTCGATCAAGCGCGCCAGCTCACCCGTGGTGAGGAGGCTGCGGCGGATGTAGTCGAGCCAGACGGACTGGCCATAGGCAGTGAGTTCTTTCAGATGGTTTACAGCGGGCTTCGCGGATGTACTCATGACTTCCTCCTGAAGGACTTCCAAATTCCACTATAGCTCTGCGGCCCTTGGGCTGTCACGACTGCCGTTTTACGTACGCGTGAACGGCAGAGCCGGTTTGCGAGAGGCAACTATTTATTGCCGAGTTGCGCCTTAACCGCATCGAGCACATGTTCGACGGTAAAGCCGAAATGTTTCATCACGTCTTTCAGCGGAGCCGAAGCTCCAAACGTGGTCATGCCGATCATCACACCGGAGGGGCCCGTGAACTCCTGCCAGCCAAGCGGCGACGCAGCCTCGACGGCCACACGCGCGGTGACGGAAGGCGGCAGGACGCTGTCGCGGTACTCCTTCGGCTGCGCCCGGAAAAGCTCCCACGATGGAATGCTGACCACACGAACCGGCACGCCCTGGGCATTCAATTGTTCATAGGCTTGGACGCAAAGGCTCACCTCGCTGCCTGTGCCCATGACGATTGCCTGCGGTTTGCCGCCGGGAGCATCGCCAAGGATATAAGCACCCTTCTGCACTCCGGCAGCGGGTGCATATTTCGTCCGATCCAACGTCGGAAGCGTCTGGCGCGTTAGTACCAGCATCGTCGGACCGTGTTTGCGGTTCAAAGCGATGCGGTACGCTTCGATCACTTCATTCGCGTCGGCTGGACGAAGCACGACGATTCCGGGCATGGCGCGGAGCGCGGCGAGCTGCTCGACGGATTGGTGCGTGGGGCCGTCCTCGCCGAGGCCGATCGAATCATGCGTCATGATGTAGGTGACGGGAATCTCCATCAGAGCGCTGAGACGAATCGACGGCTTGCAATAATCGGTAAAGATGAAAAACGTGGAGCAGAAGGGGCGCAGCCGCGAAAGGGCCATTCCATTGGAAAGCGCCACCATCCCGTGTTCGCGGATGCCAAGGTGAAAGTTGCGCCCCGCGTAGTTGTCCGCCTCGAAATCGCCGGCGCCTTCAAAGGTAAGGCGCGTTTTCGTGGATGGATAGAGATCCGCGGACCCGCCAAGGAACCACGGCGTGTTCTGTGCGAGGACGTTCAGGACTTTGGCGCTCGAATCGCGAGTCGCGAGTCCCTTCGCGTCCGCTGGGAAAACCGGCAGATTCTTGTCCCAGCCGTCCGATAGTTCGTGACGCTGAATCTTGTCGAATTGAGCCGCGAGGTCTGGAAACGCAGAGCGATACGCAGCCAGCTTCGCTTTCCAAGCGTCATTTGCCTCACGGCCGCGTTTCCCCACGCCCTGGGCGAAATTGTCATAGACGCCATCGGGGACGAGGAACTTCGCATCCTCGGGCCAGCCGTAGAACTTTTTCGTTTTGCGAATTTCGTCTTCGCCCAGCGCCTCGCCGTGGGCCTCTCTCGTATCCTGCTTCTCGGGAGCGCCGTAGCCGATGTGGCTGTCGACAATAATCAGCGTGGGACGGCTGGTGGTCTGCTGGAAGAAGTGCATCGCCCGGGACAACATATCGAGATCGTTAGCGTCAGCAACGCGAGTGACATTCCAGCCGTATCCGACAAAGCGCGTCGCAACATCTTCACTGAAGGCAAGGCTCGTGTTGCCTTCAATCGTGATGTGGTTGTTGTCATAAATCCAGCACAGATTCGAAAGATGGAGATGCCCGGCCAGGGACGCGGCCTCGCCCGAAACGCCTTCCATCAAGTCTCCATCGCCACAGAAGACGTAGACGTTGTAATCGATCAGATCATGGCCGGGCCGGTTGAAGTGCGCGGCCAGCCAACGCTCTGCTATCGCCATCCCAATGCTGGTGGCCACGCCTTGTCCGAGCGGGCCGGTCGTGGTTTCCACTCCCGTGGTAAGCCCGTACTCGGGATGCCCCGGCGTCTTGCTGCCAATCTGGCGGAAACGCTTGATGTCGTCGAGAGAGACAGCGGGCTGGTTCGTGACTTTCCCTTCGCCCGAGACTTCCTTCACCTGCGCAAGATGGAGGAGCGAGTACAGCAGCATCGATGCGTGGCCATTCGAGAGGACGAAACGGTCGCGATTGGGCCACAGGGGATCGTTCGGGTCGTAGCGGAGGAAGCGCTGCCACAAGCAATAAGCGACCGGAGCCAAGGCCATCGGAGTTCCGGGATGGCCTGAGTTTGCCTGCTGCACGGCGTCCATCGAAAGCGTGCGAATCGTGTTGATAGAAAGTTGGCCGATTTGGTCAATTTGATTGATTTGCGGACTGGCCACGAGCGATCCTCCCGAAGTTTGAAACAAGCGACGCGGGGCCTAAATTGCACGGCCTGCGGCGGTGCGTGGAACTTTATCCAACCGAAGAGACAGATACATCAACGGGGCGCGAATCTTTGAGACCCAACTGCTCGATCGCCAACAACGGCGAGCTACAATCCGGCTTGTTGGGCATCAAGTCTACCCCGAATCTGGCAGCAATGGAATAGATGCGGCAGAATGCGGTTGGGGTAGAAAAAGGTTAGAGCGAGCGGACGGCGGCGCGTAGAGCGCGCAGTGGACCGAATATAAGGCGGCTAGCGGGAGAAACGGCTGCAACGGCCTTCCCCGCGGCGCGGTGGCCGAGAGATTCCATGTCGATATGCCTGCGGCCGCGATGCACGCGAATCACGCAACCCAGATATTCTTGCATCGATACGGTCGGGTCTGGGCCGTCCAGTGTGTCGCCTTTTGTCCTGAGGGCGGCGGGCCCGCCGCTCGCCCCGCGCGAGTGAATCCGGCGAATCACTCGGTGAACGAACACGCGCCCATCGCGCTCGAATGCCACAACTTGCCCGAACGAAACTCTTTCTATATCGAGCGCTTTTGCGAAGACCAGATCTCCCGGGCGCAAGGCCGGCCACATACTCCTGCCATTGACGCGAAAACATGCGGATTTGCGTTCCCGAAGTTTTTCGATGATCATCCGCGCCGGGTCGGGAGATGCGTGAGGTTGCGGGGATGGAGTACGGTCAAGAGTAACCTGAGTCGCTGCTGCGCTCATTATTTGGTCATCTCCACCGTCTGCGAGGAAAGAACGGCACCGTCAAGCAGCACTTGTACTGTCCACGGACCTATCTCCTGCCGTTGAGCCGCCCAACTTCCCGCCATGCGAATCGGATTGGAAGACGAAAACATGGCTTGCGAGCCGGAATCGACCATGAAAGCTGTGTTCGCCATCTGGTAGACGCCACCCTCTGGCAGCAAGATATTCAATCGCTGCACGTGGTTGCCGGCTGAAAGGTTGTACCAATCGACTTTAATAACCAGGTCGCGAATCGTGGAGAGGCTAAAAGAAGTGGCGGCTGGACAATCGGAAACGCCATCATCGCAGAAAGTGACCATGGCGCTGGCGGGATCGGTGGGTCCGCCATTGTCCGCCGCCGAACTCTGCACGTTACAAGAAATAGAGGAGACGGAGGCGAAGAGAATTCCCATCGCCAGGAGCGCCTGTTTCCAGGGTCCGAATCGATTTGTGCGAATCAAAGGCACGAAAATCATCCTCCTCAAAACGGGAACGGAAACGAATACGCTCGCTGGTCGTTTGTCGAGACGTAGACGCGATTCAAAAGCAGGTCGAGGCTTGGATTGCCGACAAATGCGGGCTCGTTGTTGTATCCGTTAAGAAGATTGACGGTGACGTCGAAATCGTCCACCCCGGTAGCCAGATTAATTTCGTGGATCAACCCGTCGTTCCCGCCGACGTAGACCGTACCGAGCCCGGTAAAAGTGATGGGAGCGGACGGAACCGTGACAGGAGTCGACCAGGCGGCCGAGAATGTGTTCGTTGAGGTGTTGTAGTTGACGGCGTGAACGTTCGCCGATCCGGAAAATATAACCGTATCGTTCGGCGTCGTCGAGGTCACGGCGATCGGATATCCGACAATCGCAGCGTCGTTCGCGTTGTAGTTGGAGCTCGCAGAAAACGGCTGGCCCGTGGCCGGATTGATCGCATAAATCACGCCTGCGTTCGTGCCAACGAAAAGCACCGTACCCGCGTCGTTGAGAGCCGGCGAACTGTCCGTGTCCCCCAGTTTGGCCGTCGCCAAAACCGCTCCGTTGGTCGGATTCAACTTCCAAAGGCTCGGCTGAGCTGTTCCACCGGCGCTGCGAGAAGTCACCCAGATCGCGTTGTTCTTGTAGTCGATCAAGGGCGTGGAATTGATGATATCCATCTTGGGATTGGAGCCGGAGTTCCCCGTTACAGTCCAAACCATTGCCCCGGTGGACCCGTTTACGCCGATTATCTGATTCCCGCTGGTATTGCCGGCGATATTCGTGCCCAGCACAACAAGATCGTAGGGGAGGACTCCGGTACCGAGCAGTGAGGCGATCCGCACGGCAGCGCCCCCTGTGAACGCGTTAGTTGTGCTTCCATTGGGATCGACCACCCAGAGAATTTGCCCTGTGGCACTCGCAATGCCATATAAGTAGCCGCTGCTGTCGCCAACATAAATAACGTCCTCACCTAGCACCGATTGAGCTGCGCCGATGATCGGAGAACGGCTCGTAACCGCTCCACCGAGTGAAACCGGAGGATAGGGGCGTACGCCGTTGGTTGCGCTGACGCCAAAGAGGAGGTCGGTTCCCGTGCCAACCATAATGACGTCGTTCGGATAAACCGATGGGGCTCCCAAGTCGTTCGAATAGGTTGCGTCAACCCAATTGGAGGAGTAGCGGTTGGCCGCAGTCGCGGCAGGCGTTGCGGAGACCTCGGCCGTATAGGCGGAGCTTGTCGTTCCATTGGCGGATTGCGTGGAATAGTTGTTGGCCGAATCGCGAACGAAGACTTTGTAGAAGTAAGTAGTTCCATTCGTCAGGCCGCCGCAGGCGCCGCTGTCTGTGAATGTATTCGCGTTCGTCATGTTGTTAAAAACAACCGTTCCATTGCCAAGCGTCGAGCACATTGCCGGGTTATTGCCATCGGTCGGGTAGGAATTCTTGTCGACCGGTGCGGTTGCTCGCCGCAGGATTAGTGTGCCCTGATATGGTTCGAGCACCGTTGCGCCTGTCAACGGCGTCGGGTTTGTCCAGTTCAGAGTGATGGAACCGTTGCCAGGAGTTGCGGTCAGGTTGGACACATTCTGCATGTACGTCACTTGAAGCTGCGGAGCGCAAGCGGAGTTAGTCGCTTCCTTCGAATAGAAATTCGTCGTACGCGTGATCCCAGAGTTCTCCGCCGAATCGATGATTTCTTCCCCGAAATTGGTCCCGCCGTTGTAGGCGTTCAGAACGTCATTGGTGACATCGAATGTAACTGTCGTGGCTCTTGTGGCGGGACAAGTCGTGCCATTGCTAGGAATGGTCTCCGAGTCGGTTGCGGTTCCATTGTAGTCACCGCCCGCGGCTCCCCAAGCAGTGCTAGAAGCAGGGGTCGCGGTCGTGAAACGATTCGTCCAGCTGACGCTTCCCTCGGAATAAAAGCTCGTCACTCCATAGGTTCTGTAGGTCCGCGCGGCGCCCGGAAACGATGAAAAAGAGAGGATCATCGACGCCGCCTTGACACCCACATTCGGAAGAGGGGAAAGATCGAACTGGATGAGGGCCCGTTCGTTCCTATTCTGAGAACGCGATTGTACCGTGAACGTGGGCGACCCGCTGTAATTGTTGGTTGGGCTGGCCTGATTCAAAGTCGCATCTGCGGCCCGCAACTGAAGGTCCGTCGCGGACTTCTGAATCGTACACTGCTCTCTTGCTGACAGGGCGGGCGCCAGAACCAGCAGGAGCGCAAGCATGGACGCCACAGCCTGCTTTGTCGAGACAGATACGTTCTTTATGAAATTCCCAGTCATTTACTTACAACCTCCGCAAATCTCTTGCACGGCAAACGCTGCTCGTCGTGGACCGACGCGCCATCCAGCCTACGACTGGAATGGAGCGCCGTTACAACTCCCGCTCTGGCCGGAAAGCTTCCCGCAAGCTAGCGCGAGCGTCTCGTAGATCGGTTCGGAAACGCATCGCGGCTTTACGTAAACCTTTTTGCGCTCCTTCCCTTTCTCTTCCTTCTTCATTTTTGGAACAGCCGCCATCATTCCTCCCAATGCCTACTGTGCAAGCGACTCACTCGACGAGAGTGAAGAATGCGCAGCTTCACGCGCACCTCTACCTGCCAGGCCTCGATGCCACGCACTCACGGGATTTGCCAAGCCTGCTTGTTGCGCCTTCAACTCCGCCAGTTCGCATGCGCGCTCGTACGGCCCCATCAAGTCGTTTCCTTCCATCATGGCCAAGCCGGGGCAACGCTCGCAGAAACGCCGGATCTCGCACGTCGAGCAAATTCGCAGTTGCGATTCACGAAGCGACCGGATTTTTTTCAGGCCGGATGAGCGCTCCCAGATTTCGAGAAACGATTGCCGGCGAAGGTTTCCGCTGGGAACGGGCAATTGCACGCACGGAAACACATCCCCATACGGGGAGATGTAGCAGCTGTTGTGGCCGGCGCTGCAAAGGCGGTTGTCGTAAGCGGAGCCTTCGATACCGCTCGATGAGACGCTCGCAATGGAATCCTCGTCTATTCGGGGGGGACTCGCCGGGCGAGTATCGTCCGCGCATCCACGGCTTTGTATGATGGGAAGAAGCTCGGAACCGGCAGCGCGATGAGCCAACGGCGATGTGTCTCCGTCCAGTTTCGGCGTGATCGTCAAATCGAAGACATACGGAACGTCGAGTTCCTTCGCAAGGCGAAACACTTGCTCGTAGGACGCCAGGTTCTGCTTCATGAGCGGGCAAGCGATCTTCACCATCAGCCCTTCTGATTTCAGGAAGCGAATCGCCGCGAGCGACCTTTCCAGCGACCCGCGGACTTTGGTGATTTCGTCGTGGACTGCCGGATCGGCGCTGTAGATGCTGACCTGGATTCTCCGGACGCCAAGAGCCCGCAGTTGGCGCGCCCGTTCCGCATCGACCAACAGCGCGTTCGTCTTCAGGCTCAGATCAAAGCCCAGCCTCCGCGCATGCTCGAGGATGATCATCAGGTCTTTGCGAAGGAATATCTCTCCTCCGCTGAATGTGAGGAAGAAAGAGCCCGCCTCGGCCAGTTGGTTCAGAATCTCCAGAACTTCGCAGGTGGTTAACTCACCGTGATCTTCATGATCGAGATAGCAATGGACGCAACGCTCGTTGCAGCGATAGGTCAAATCGAAGTGAATGTTCAGCGGAACCGCAGATGCCACAGTGCGGCGAATCAGACGATCCATGACGGGAGTTGCCATCGCTCAGGCTTCTCCTTCCCGAGCGAGGAGAAGATTTTTCGCGCTCAAATCCGCAGCCAGTTCTTCCACATCTGCACGAACGGTTTCGATGGGCGCGCCGTAATCCTCCGCAAGGCTCTTCGCAATATCTCCCAGCCCGCTCTCTCCGTCGATGCGGTGCCAGACAGCCGAAGCCGTCTCGTTCAATTCGTGGAGGATGCTGTCATCCGGCGAAATGATGACCACCTCGCCGTCGATTTCTCTCCATGCGAGTTTTGGATTGCGCCGAAAAATAGACGAGGAATTCACTTGGGAAACGGTCATCGAGCGACCACCTCCCAGAAGGATGCTTCTTTCTTAAAATGCAGGCGAAATCCCGCGACTGTCTGAGAAAACGACGTCAAGACGTCCAATAAAGCGCGGTTCGCCCCGGTATCGGAGGAAAAGAAGAGAACGCACGGAAGCATTGCACGAAGCAGATCCTTCGGCTGCGACGCCTCCAAGCGGTTCTCCGCAGCCTGCGCCAAACTGTAAATCCCAGCCACGGGATAGCTGGCGTTGTGTCCACCGGCGCGAAACTCACCCCAAAAGGGAGTGCCATAGGCGCGCCATCCGCGCTCTGTTCGACGCAGCAAGGAAATTTCGTCTGTGAGAACCGTGCCTACGGGTGAGAGCGAAGCAACTGTGCTTTTGCCCGCTCCAGACCTACCAACAAAGACGTAGGCCTTTCCGTTCCGCACAATCGATGCCGCATGAAGCAAGAAACCATCCTTCGGGAGAAGCGCGACAGTCAAAAGAATGCGGATCAGCGAATCCAGTGCATATTCGTGCGGCACGTTTCGAAATTCAGCCCTGCGCTTGGAGAACCGAAGATGAGAGCCGCGAAGACGGTATTCAAAGCGGGGAGAAGCGGCAGAGAAACCAGCCGGGTCATTCAGCGTAACGCGAATTCCGTCACACGGAGAACCCGAAAAATCACGATACCTCGCTTGCGCGCTTCGCAGGAGCCTCTCCTCGAAAAAACGGAGCGACATCGACACGTTGCCAATCGAGATATAAAGCGACCGAGCGTCGGCAGATATCTTCTGCACGCGTCCCAAGACGCGCTCCTATGCGCGTAGGCCCAAATACAGCATGGCCCGCAACGACCCAGATAAGACCAAAGGTTCCAGAAGAATCGAATTGGCTCAGCGAAATCGAGAGGGAGCCAACCAGATTGTATGCAGTGTTCGCAAGAAGAGCAAGGTAGAGACAACGGGAATTGTCGTTTTGCCTACTATAGCCTTATGTCCCGGATTGGCTGGCGGGAGCCGAGGACTCGGTGCGCCCCCGCCTTACGCCGTACTTCCTCAGCAGTCTCAGGGGGCGCAAGATCGGATACAACGCAGAGAGGGCGCGCGGAAGTGTGAAGCTACTCCAGTCATCCTCAGAAGGCGCTAGCGTAAGACGCAGCGAATACCTTGCGCCTGCCACAACCCCGGGAACCAGCAGCCTGCGGAAATGAAATCTTTCCAACGCGCCCAGCCCTGGCCCGGAGCATCCCAAAATGCACGCCTTGATCCGCCTCGCGAGAAGCATCGAAACCCGATCTGCATCCAGCCGACGCGCAACGTCCCGTGGCAGCTGCGTTCCGAGAAATTCCCGTGCGACCCAAAGTCCCAGCAGAACGATTCGCAAAGAACGCAAAGCCTGAGCCCGCGTAAAAACCGCCTCCCAATTCATCTCAGGCCGCGACTCGACCAACTCGGAGACATCCACCACCCAGGAAAGCCGTTCCCAGAAATCCTTGGCGCCGTGCAAACAAAGCAGGACTAAAGCGACTTCTGGAGAAAAAGTCAGAACGGTTTGGCCTGCAATTTCCACAGGCACGAATGGAGAGGCAAGCGATGTAATTTCCGGCGTGACGGGAAAGTGCCGCAGCGTTCTCTCCGTGTGCAGTTCGACCATGACTCGCCGGGAGGAATCCGTGTAGTTATATTCACCGGGAATTTGCCTCGACTTGGTTCCCGAAGAAAAAAGCCATGGGAATCGCGGCGTGTATCCTCGTACCGACAGTAGCTCGTGGGCGCGGGGAATATCTTTGTGCTGGAGAATAATATCGAGATCGCCGAACTCCCGCAGGGCAACGTCGCCGTAAGCCTGTAACGCGGCCACCGGCCCCTTGTAAGGGACGGCAAGAATTGACTCTCCGCCGAAGTCTTCGAGGATTTTCGCCAGTTCAGCCGACAGAAATAGGCAGCGGATCGTGTTCGCCCGACTCGCTTCTTTCAATTTGCCAAGGATTTCTTCGGGAACCATATCTCGTGCGGCACACTCAAGAGATCTTCCAAACAAGGGAGTGACTGTGTGGGTGCTGGCCAGGCGAAGCAGGCGGGTCCAGTCAGGTTGTGCAGCAACCAGGGCCCGAATTTCAGAAGCTTTCTCGGAACTCAGGCGCGTCCGCGCGCAAAGAACAAGGAGCGCCATCTCAGGAGACACTCTGACTGAGGCGAATTTCCGGAAGGTCTCTCCCGCAGGCGCAATAGGAGACATATTCGAATCGCGGACATTATGACACCGGCTGGAAGTACGCAGTGAAGTTGTTCACGAGACGCATAGAAGCTGGCACACCCACTGCGTGGGTGTGCTGAATCCCTCAAGCCTAGCGTGATTTGCACCACTTTAGTTTAAGGGCAGAGCGAATTCCCTGCTCTCAAGCAGCAGCACGATACGGCAACGCGCCTTCCATCTGAACCCGCCGGCCGATCTTCAGCAGCTTCGTGCGCAGCGCCTCTCCGTTCAGCCCGGCGTTCGCGCAAACAGAGAAAAAGTCGGACTTGTCTTCGAAAAGAAACCTCTGCGCTTCTCTCCTTGCTCGCAGTGTTCCGCTTGTCCAATCTTCCATCGCCAATGCGACAACCGATAACCAAAGAGCTCTTTCGCTCGATGCGTCCTGTGACATATTTCCTTCCCTCTCCACCCTGTCCACTGTCTCGATCATCGCTCCCCCAGTTTGATCTTGCGGCTGATTCGAACTTGCCGCCGCACTCATAGGGAGATTGCACGCATGAAGCCATTTGGATTTGATGGAGCACCAGCACCCTTCGCCCTATAAGCTATTGAAATTCAGTGTGATGAGAAGGAGGTAGTCTGTACGAATACCGGAAGGACCCGGCCCATTTAGAGTCTGACGCGGTTCATATCTGTGCAGATGAACCGATCAGAAACACCCGCCGCGTCGGGCGAGCGAGGAAGAATGCGTGGGAAACGGCTAGCCCGCAACCTAGGCGGGCGACAGTATCTCGCGTAACCTTGATGCAAGGGTCGTGATGGTGAACGGCTTTTGAAGAAGTACCGCATCATTCTCCAGGATTCCGTGGTGGACCACGGCCTGGTCCGTGTAGCCGGACATATAGAGAACTCGAATGTCGGGACGGAGCTTCTTTACCCGGTCTGCAAGTTCCCTGCCGCTGATTCCCGGCATTACAACATCGGTCATCAGCAAATGAATCGGTCCTGCGTGCATCGCGGCCAGTTCCAGCGCCGTATGGCCGTCTTCCGCATCCACCACCGCGTAACCGCTCATTTGCAGGTACTCGCGCGTAAGCTCGCGAACGCCTTTCTCATCTTCGACTAGAAGGATCGTTTCCGTGCCGCGCGGCAACTGCCGCCCTTCGGTCTGGCGCTCACGCGTAGACAAGGCTGGTTCCTCCACAATTCTGGGGAGGTACACCTTGAAGCTCGTTCCGCGGCCCGGCTCGCTATAGACCCAAACGTAACCACCGCTCTGCTTCACAATTCCATAAACGGTCGCCAAGCCGAGGCCCGTTCCTTTACCCTTTTCTTTCGTGGTGAAAAAAGGTTCGAAAATGTGTGCCTGAGTTTCGGCGTCCATGCCGCATCCGTTGTCGGTGACTGCCAGCATGACGTACTTGCCAGGCGCCAGTACCGCTGGAGGATGCGAAAAGGAAGCGTCCAGCTCGACGTTTGCCGTCTCGATCGTCAGCCGGCCACCCTGCGGCATTGCGTCGCGCGCATTCACGGCCAAATTCATGATGACTTGCTCGATCTGGCTTCGGTCCGCCTTCACCAGGCCCAGGTCGGAAGTCGAGGAGCATTCCAACTGGATATCTTCGCCGATCAAGCGGCGAAGAATTTTTTCCATGTCCGTCACGACGCTGTAAATGTTCAGAACCTTTGGCGCAAGCATCTGCTTGCGGCTAAAGGCGAGAAGTTGGCGGGTCAACGAAGTTGCGCGCTGAGCAGCGGTTTGAATCTGTTCGGCGTTCTTGCGCGAAGGATCGCCTTCCTTCAGGCGGTCCATCATCAGGTCCGCGTAACCATGAATCACCATCAGCAGGTTGTTGAAGTCATGCGCGATGCCGCCCGCGAGGCGTCCAACCGCCTCCATCTTTTGCGCTTGCCGGAGTTGCTCCTCCAGTTGCTTGCGGTCCGTCACGTCGAGCGACATGCAAATCGCGCCTTGTAAGGAGCCGTCCGCCCCGCGAAATGGTTCGACGTGGCACGCGTAATTGACGTTCTTCCACTCGATCTGGAATGTCACTGGTTCGCCCGCTGTTGCACGGCGATGCGCGGCAATCGGCAGCAGGCTTTGATCCGTCGTTTCAAAATATTCGAAGAGCGATTTACCCAGAAGTTCTGCGGGAGTCAGCCCCAATCGCGTCAGCCCGGCTCCCAGAGCAGACGTGATGCGAAGGTCGCTGTCCACTGTCCAAAGCACAGCTGGAAGCTGTTCGATGATCACGCGCAGGCGTGCTTCGCTCTCTCCCACGCGCTCTTCGGCGCGCTTGCGTTCGATGGCGACCGCTATCTGCCCGCCGACGGAAGACAGAAATTCCAGGTCGCGCTGCGTATAGGCGTTCTCATCTTCATAGTGCTGCACCACGAGGACGCCGATGGTTGCGCCGGGAGTGCGCAAAGGCGCGCCGAGCCAGGAAGGAGACGGCGTCCCGACCAACTCCACTTCGCCTTCCGCAGCAAGCCTGTCAAATGTCCTTTGGGGAATCAGCATCGCCTGCCCAGTGCGGTAGACGTGCGCCGTGCAAGTCCTGCCGGCCTTCTGCGGAGGCGGCGCCTGGTCGTATTGGTCCACAAAGAAGCGGAAATGGAACATTTCCGTCGAAGGCTCGTAAAGAGCGACGAAGCAGTTATCCGCAGAGACGACCTTTTGCAGAGCCTGGTGAATCAGCCGGAGCAAATCGTCGAGGTTGTCGGTCACGTTTACCGCGTGGATGATTTCGAACGTTGCTTCCCGTTCGAGTTCGGCGCGCTTGCGTTCGGTGATGTCCTCAAGCGTGCCGACGTAGCTGACGATCTTCTGTCTCGCATCGCGGATGGCGCGGACATTCAGCGATGTCCACACGCGCGTCCCGTCCTTCCTCCGTACCTGCGCTTCAAATTTTTCCACGGAATCGCGTTCCAGCAGAGCTCTGCGAAACTCACGGCTGGCCACAGGATCCGAATACAGATCGTGCTCGATGTCCCCCACGGCCGCGAGCAAGTCCTGCGGAGTCGCATAGCCGAAAATCCGGGCCATGGCTGGGTTAGCGTTTGCCAATTTTCCTTCGGGCGTAAATTCGAAGATCCCTTCAAAAACGTTTTCAAATAGTAAGCGAAACCTTCTCTCTGCTTCACGGCGGGCGGCGTCGGCGAGCTGCTGTTCGCCCACGTCCTCATACATGGCAAAGCTGCCCATCCGTTTTCCACCGATCAGCAAGGGAACGGCAATGATCCGGACGTCCATCAATGTTCCGTCGCGCCGGACTCTCCTCCCCGTGATCCTCACAACTTCGCCGCTGGTGGCTCGACGCGTCAATGTGACGGCCTCCGGGCGGAATTCCGGCGGGGCGATCAGGTGATCGAGAACCTTGCCTCGAATCTCGGCGAGCCGGTATCCGAACAGGCTTTCAAAGGCCGGGTTGCACATCCGGATGGTGGCATCTTCGTTCGTGACGACAATTGCCAGCGGATTCATCTCCGTGAGCGCTCGAAGATGTTCCGCTTGGTCCAATGCAGCGGGGTGGGAAGCAAGATCGGCCGATAACCACGCAGGGTCTGTCTTGTCGGCCAATACTTCCTTGGAGAACAAATCGGATTGTCTGAGGAGAGTCTTGCCGGAACCGTTTGAGGATTTCTGTTTTGGGCGCAAGCTAACCGTTCGAGACGTCATGGCCTTTGACACACCCTTTGCAGGAGCGGTTAGCAGCCCCTGGAGAAGTGACCCCGTTGGGAAGGATATGAATCTAGTGCGGTCGGCTCAATGGTACGTCCGTACCAAAAGCTCACATTTAATTACACTTATGCAAAGACTCTGCCCACGAGAGTCTCCCAACGGCGCTATTTCCTCGGGCGCGACTCGGGAGGAACGATTCCGTTGGCCCGATAGTAGGCCACCAGCAAGCCATAGTGTTCCCCCATGTGCTCCGTATATCCGATCCAACCGGAGAGATGAGTCATGATTCCCGAATCGCCTTCCCTCTTGATCTCGGCTTCGCCGTCTTCGATTGACTTCTTCAGAAAGGCAATCGTCTGCTCCTTTGTCTTGTATGAAGCTACGCTCGGATCATTGGCGTCGTCTCCCAGGTGCTTCCCAGACAAATGATTCACAAGATCGTAGTTCGAGCCAGCCACATGAAGCAGCACCTGCTGAAACGTCCGGACTTCCGGAGTGAGGCGATAAGAATACCTGTCTTCAGACCAATCGGAGGCCATGTCGAGCAGCTTGCGGCCAATGTCATTCCAGTTCGCGAGGACGGCCTGAGAAGGAGTCTTCGCCTTTCCTCCACTGGCATCGTCTTGGGCCAGGGTCCGGGGAAGAAATCCGAAGCCCAAAAGAACAAAGAGAACGATCACGTGTGCAACTCTGCTCATGGAAACCTCCTCTTGGGAGAATCCCGCTACGGGGTCTCGGCGCGGTGGTAGGCTATCGGGCTTGGTGAATTCTGTCTATGGTCTCATGCCTTTTCTTCGGCTTGCGATTGGCCACTGCAATCACCTCCGGTAGAATAGCTTCGTCGAGCCGTCGGGGGTCGGTGACCTGATGAAAGAAAAGCTTCAGGATTCGAGGTTGACGGTGTCTGCCTCCCAATCGGCGCCGCCTGAGTTCGCCGCGATTCTCGCAGGAGAGCATTCGAATCCCTTTACCGTCCTCGGCCCGCACTGGAGGATAAGCGGTGACGGGAAAATGGAGTTGGCCATCCGGGCCTTTCGACCGGACGCAAGTGGAGTCGCGATTATCTGGGGAAACCGCAACGAAGTTTTCCCTGCCAAATCCGTCATAAACGCGCCCGGGCTCTTTGAAGCCGTCCTTCCAATGAACCTCGCTGGGATGACCGAAGGAGAGGCTGTTTCCCCCGATCAATACCGCCTTCGCATCCACTTCTCAGATGGTCGCGTCCTCGAAGAATTCGATACCTACGCGTTCCAGCCCTTGCTCACCGATTTTGATTTGTACCTTTCCGGCGAAGGAACTGATTACTTGAAGTACGAGAAATTTGGAGCGCACATCCGCACCGTCTCCGAAATTAGAGGCGTCCACTTTGTGGTCTGGGCGCCCAACGCCAAGCGCGTCAGCATCGTGGGGGACTTTAATTCCTGGGACGGGCGTGTTTATCCAATGCGCAACCGCGGCGTCAGCGGTGTGTGGGAATTGTTCCTCCCGGGACTCGATGAAGGGTGCCTCTACAAGTACGAATTGTTGTCGCGTCTTGGCAATCTTCTGGCTCTGAAGGCCGACCCTTTCGCGTTCACTGGCGAAATGCGGCCGCGGACGGCGTCGATTGTCGTCGATATCGACCGCCATGAATGGGGAGACTCCGGCTGGATGCAATCGCGCGCGCCGCGCAATTGGATGCACGCACCCATGTCCATTTACGAAGTCCACCTCGGCTCCTGGCGCCGGGATTCCTCCGATGGATATAGATGGCTCAGCTATCGTGAACTGGCGGACCAGCTAATTCCCTACGTCCGCCAGATGGGCTTCACGCACATCGAACTGCTTCCAATCATGGAACATCCGTTCGATGCATCCTGGGGATACCAGACGGTCGGCTATTACGCCGTCACCAGCCGTTACGGCTCACCCGAGGATTTCATGTACTTCATCGACCAGTGCCATCAAGCGGGGCTGGGGGTGATCCTCGATTGGACTCCGGCCCACTTCCCTCGCGACGCGCACGGCCTGGCGTTCTTTGACGGATCGCACCTGTACGAACACGAGGATCCAAGACTGGGAGCGCATCCGGATTGGGGAACGCTTGTCTTCAACTACGGACGCAACGAGGTCCGGAATTTTCTCCTGGCCAACGCCCTGTTCTGGCTCGACAAGTACCATGTAGACGCGCTGCGCGTGGACGCGGTCGCCTCCATGCTTTATCTCGACTATTCGCGCGGACCCGGCGAATGGGTGCCCAACCGCCACGGCGGAAGAGAGAACCTCGAAGCCATCGATTTCATCAAGCGATTAAATGAGGTACTCCACAATCGCTTCCCCGGGGCGCTGACCATCGCCGAGGAATCCACCGCCTGGCCCGCCGTTTCACGCCCCACCTACCTCGGCGGCTTGGGCTTTGACTTGAAGTGGAATATGGGCTGGATGAACGACACGCTCCGCTATTTCTCGCTCGACCCGGTTCACCGCCAGTATCATCAGGGCGAACTCACGTTTTCGATGATCTACGCTTTCCACGAGAATTTCGTTCTTCCTCTTTCACACGACGAAATCGTCCACGGGAAGCGTTCGTTGCTCGAAAAAATGCCCGGCGACGATTGGCAGAAGTTCGCGAACCTGCGCCTGCTTTTCGGCTATATGTTTGCCCATCCGGGAAAGAAGCTTCTCTTCATGGGCGCTGAATTGGCGCAACGGGGCGAGTGGTGGGAGGGTGGCAGTCTCGATTGGACTCTCGAGCAATCCCCCTGGCATCGCGGCGTGCAACGGCTCCTGGTCGATTTGAACCGCCTCCACAAGACCGAGCGCTCGTTTCACGAAATCGATTTTGAGCCTCCCGGCTTTGAATGGATTGATCCCGACGACGCGGCCGCCAGTGCTCTCACCTTCCTCAGGAAGGCGAGAAACTCGGAACATTTTGTCGTAGTCGTCTGCAATTTCACCCCCGTCGTTCGCCAGGAGTATCGCGTCGGCGTGCCGCGCCCGGGATTCTATCGCGAGATTTTCAACTCGGATTCGAACCACTACGAGGGAAGCAACGTCGGGAATTCTGGGGGAGTGTTGGCAGAGCCGATTCCCTGGAATGGGCGCCCCTACTCCATAATCCTTCGACTGCCTCCTCTGGCTGTCCTTTACTTCAAGCCGCAATAGGCTCAAGAGTTCGCTGGCGTCTCCATCAAAACCAACATTTCCGCTATTCGTACGGAACTTTCCGGGCTTTTCCTGCGTAAAGCTCATTCCAGAAGGCCTGGGAGGCTTCCAAAGCATGAAACTGACCACTCGCGCGCTCGTTACAGCCTTTGCGGCGTCGGCGCTACTCGCTCCGTTCTCCATGCCCGTTCATGCGGCGCCCGCCGACCGGTATCTCCACGTGAGAGTAGAGGATGGGACGGACGGAAGCGACGTCAACGTCAACATTCCTCTGTCGATGGCGGAGAAAATTCCTCCCGCAATTCACAATGGCCAACTTTCCGAGGGGCGCGTCGCGATTTCCGGCAAGGATTTGAACGACGTGGACATCCAGACCATCCTAAAAGCGATCCACGACGCGCCGGATAACGAGTTTGTCTCCATCAAACAAGCTGACCAGGACGTACGCGTTCTAAAATCTAACGGAAACATCCTCGTGAAAATACGCGACTCCCGGGGCAAAGAAGCCGATAAAGTCGACGTCACGATTCCTCTTTCCGTCGCTGACGCCCTTTTTTCTACCTACCACCAAAACCAACTCGATGTAGCCGCGGCCCTTCGAGCGCTCGACCAGGCGGGCCAAACGCTCGCCATCACCGTCGAAGAAGCTTCGCAGCACGTCCGCGTCTGGGTGGACGAAAAGAACTCGCAGTAGCGGACGGGAAAGCGAGGTCGCTCATGGCTCTTCTCGGGAAAATTGCTCTCTATACTGCGGGGACATTTGTCGTGGCTGGTGCAATCCTGTGCAGCGAAGGCTTTGTCCACGTGGACGTGCGGGAAACGCGGCCCGAGACGCATCACATCTTCGTGGTAGCTCCGGCCATGCTTGTCCCGATCTGCCTGCACTTCGTTCCTGCGGAAAAACTTCAAGACGCGAGCCAACGGTTGCGCCCGTGGATGCCGGCCATTCGCGCTGCAACCGAGTCCTTGGAAGAACAGTCCGACATGACGATCGTCGAAGTCTCAGAACCTGGCCAGCACGTCGCTGTGAAAAAAGAAGGCTGGAGCATCGTCGTGGATGTGATGGATTCCGGCGATGTGGTTCACGTGAGCGTCCCGGTTCGCGCGATTGCCGGCACGCTGGAAGAAATTTCCAGCTCGCAACCTGAGGGACAATCGTAAGCGTGCCAGGGACGGGGAGCTATTCTTTCGCGGGCACCCAGTAAGCTTCCGTCTGGATCGATTTCTTTTCGAAGCCCCGGCGCTGCAAGATTCCGAGTCCGTTTTCCAGCATCTGCGGATGCCCGCAGAGATAGACGGTCGTATCGGCGTTCGTCATTCCCCACTGATCCGCATACTTTCGCAAAATATCCTCGGCGCGGCCGACCTCGCCCTTCCACGCTGTGTCTTCCCAAGGACGGCTGATCGTTGCCACCAAATCCAGCCAGGGCGCTTCATCCGCAATCTTCTTCAATTCTTCCCAATAGCCGAATTCCCACGAACGGCTCGCAGCCTGTAAGACAAACAGTCGAATATCCGCGGGGAACTTCCCCTGCTTCCAGTCCTTATATAGTGTCCTGATGTAGGAGACGTATGGCGCCACACCCGTAACCGTGCAAATCAGCAGATGATTCTTGTGCCCGCTCTTCAAGTCGAGCGTGAAGCGCCCCTTGGCAATCTTCCTCATGGAAATTTCGCTGCCCGCCGGCAGTGTGTAAAGAAACGGCGTGAATTCGCCTTCGGGAACCAGTTCGAAGAATAGTTCCAACTCCTCCTCGTAAGGCGAGGAGCAAATCGAATAAGCCCGCTCGACGAACTTCTCGCCCACCTGGCCGCCCAGCGTGCAGTATTGTCCCGCCACGAATTTGAATTCCCCGCCGGGCGCGAGGCGAATCGTCCACAAATCCGGAGCTAGGTCTTTTCGGGTGAGAATTTTTGCTTTGAAGAACTTATCCTCGGAAGGAGCCATTGGTAGATTTTCTCCCTAAGCGGGCCGATTCACAACCACACACACCACACTCCGTCTGCGCATTCGTGCAACCATTGCAGCCGTGAGATGTCGCGAACCCTCACTGCGACGGAGGCTGCGCCCCGCCGAACATCATCGGATTGAATGGAATGGGAGTCCCGGTGATTTTGTCCTTGGCATCCGTGATGGTCTTTGTGAGCACCATGGTGACGTCCTTATCCTGGGATTTGACCAGGCCCCAGGGCGCAATGTCCGAGGTGATCCAGAAATCCCCCGAACCATCCTTCGACCGGTAGTGCTCGCATTTGAATGTCCCTGCGGGAACGGTCAAGGTTTCGCTGCCGACATCCTCGGCGCTGTCCTTGATATTCGCCGAGCGCGGCGGGTTCCTCCTCTGCAGGAATTGCTCAGGAAACTCCATCGGCGGTCGGCCGTCCATTTGCATGATCATTCGCGACACGACCACGTTGTTCGACTCCACCGTGCTCAGCGTCTTCATAACCACTTGGCCCTCGCGGCCGTCGAACGTCATCTCGATCCAGTATCCTTGCCCGCCGCCGGCGGAATCCTTGCCAACGACGGCCAGTTCCATCGACGATTTCTCCCCGTTCTGGTGCTGAATTTCATAGGCCGCCCCGCGCCCCACAATCGGCTGAAAAATCCCCTGCAGGGAAGGAGGTCCTCCGTGTGGTCCGCCGAACTGCGCCTTCGCTGCCGGCACTGAAAAAAGACAGAGCACTGCCGCTACCGTGCACGCTTGCATCAGCCGCATGAGGAGTGTCCCTCCTGGATTTGAAGAGGTGCTTGAATTGGAGTTCAAAGGTCCGGGCCCGCTTGATTTTTCATTTTCTGCGGGTCAAAGCTCGTGTCCAACGTGAATCCACCGAGCTTGCATGTGAATTCAATACTCTTTTCATCCGGAAGAATCAAGGGAGAGCCGGAAGGAAGTTTCTTGGGGAAGGAAAAGATTACTGCAGTAATGGTGTCGCCGTCCGGTGCCTTCTGGAATTCCACTTTCGAAGGAGAGACCTTTTCCTTTGATTTCTTGAATTTTAGGAACGACCCCTCCTGCGTATATTTCTCGTCGTAGTCCTGAAAAATCCTCATGTTTTGCCCTTGGACGACAACTTGATAATCCACCAAGGTAACATCCACGTATTTCTCTGCGTCCGCCTCCGACATCTTCGATTGCAGGACGGCCCTCTGCGCCACGGCCGCTCGCATTGTTTTCGACGATTGCCAGAATATATAGAACGTCCTCGTGCTTGGCTGCGCTTCCTGTTGTTCGCCCTGTTGCAGGGAAGGTGGACTGTTCGGATTGTTTGGATTGTTCGCGCCGGTTGGCCCCCTCCCGGGAGGTCCTTCGAGCCCTGTCGAACCTCCAAACCCTCCCGGAGAATCCCCTGCCGGCAAAACAATGGATCGAACCCACGGGGAAGACGACAGGATTCTGTCGATGTCCTTTTCCGTCCATTGTTGAAAAGGCTTCGTCTTCCACGGCTCGTCTGCGCCAAACGTCGCTCCGGCAATAAGGACCGCCATCACTGCCGCCAGAACAGCGCGCGAACACACCTCACGTTTTCGGCCGTCCCTGACCCTGTGCGTTCTCATCGTCGAACCTCTCCTCTCGCATCCAAGGGACCGGACGCACTCAGTGTAACTCCCGGAACGTGACCCGGCGTATGTTTTCCCTTTCCAGCGCGCGCCGGGACTCCGGATCGACCAACGCCGCGAATTCCAATTCCCGTTCCGCCCGCAATCGTGTCCTCGAAGCCGCCAGTTCGGCGTCGTCATAGCCGGGATGAAGCATGATCTCCGACACTCCCTCGGGCAGAAGTTGAACCGCCGCCGCCAGCGCCGTAGAAGACATTTTTCCCGTCACGGCCAGCCCAAGAAATCCATCCGGAGCAAGCAGGGCAAACTCTTTTCGGATTCGTTCAAAATCTCCCGACGGAATTCTGGCAGCCGCTGCGGCAGCCAGTTGCATAGAAAATGCGCCACTCGAACGAGCCAGCGCCCAGGAATCTTGCAGCCGTTCAAATGGATTCCGCACGCGCAGGATTCCCAATTCCCTCGCCGCGCGCGCCATCGCGCGAAACACCCGCGGGTGCGCATGTGTATGCTTGTGCGAATCAATATGAGTCGGCTCTATCCCAGCCGCCCGAATCTTTCCAACCTGCGCTTTCAGCTCCGTATCAATGTCTTCTTCTCGGACTCGGCCCGCGGTCACTCGCGCCACAAAACCCGGCAGCGAATCCGGAAACGCTCCATCCGCCCTCACGAGCGAGGGGATCTTGTTTGCATCCGCAACTGGTTTGCCCCCCAGAAGCACAAAGTGAACGCCGACTCCGAGTTCCGACGCTTCCCGGGCCAGCGCAACTGCCTCTTCGAATGCCGGTCCATTCGCCATGAGCGTGGTGCTGGTAAGAATTCCTTCGCGGTGTGCGCGGACGATCGCTTGGTTAATGCCGTGCGTGAATCCAAAATCGTCCGCATTCAAAATCAATCGCTTCATTTAGTTGAGGGAAATTCACCCGGAGGAAAAGCATCATAGCACAGCAAGCGCCAGCCACTTGATTCCTCTACCCGCCTGAAATTTGGCCCGCTCCAGGGCGCAGCGCACTGTTCGAATCGTCTTTCAAAGCAAGTTGGAAGCCAATCGGACGCAAAGCACCTCGGCAAATGTGAACCGTCTGTAAAACTTTTCAACAGTTTTGTTGAAAACCGTGTGGAAAAGGCTCTTCGACCGTTCTGATTCTCAACGAACCAAATGATTTAATCCTATTTGCACCACGCGTTGTGCAATTGGTCCCCCTGTGACAGTCCTCAACCTACTCGAATGCGCTGAGGAAGAGGACGTTGCGAGAAAAACAGAGGGAGATCAATACCAGCGCGGCGGCGGATCGAGCTTGATTGCAACCTCCTGCTTGCCCGCGTTGAGTTCATACCATCTGCCGTACGTCTTCCAGCCTTTGGCCACCACCTGAATCAGTACTTTTCCCTGCGGTACCGGCGGAACCTTCACCGTTCCATCCAAATTCGTCTTTAGATCCAGCTCCTGCAGCTTGTCGTGGTGGAGAAGCCCGCCATCCTCGGGAATGCGCACGTAGACGGAAGCATTCTCGATCGGCTTCCCGGTGTTCGACGTTACTGTAATTCGAATATCGGCCGTCGCGTGCTCGTCGGATTTGCCGTCTTTCTTCGAGTTCGAGTCATCCTTCGACGCCGGTGTGGAGTTCTGCTTGTCTTGCTCCTGGCTCTTCGCGCTTTCCTGAGCGCTCGATTGAGCCCGCGCGAAGCGAACACTCCCGCAGACCAAGCCGGAGAGCAGTGTCGCGGCGAGCGCCGTGCGGACGATTCGAGTGTTCAGCAGCGCGTCCATCACATCTTCTTTTACTCCAATTGCACAGCGCGCTCAAGCCTTCTTGGTCTCATGCAGTGGACCGCGCTTTCGGGTTTTCTCGAATCAAGGGTATGATTTTGCGAAGGTTACTTACGCGCGTTCGAGGAGAGCTCAATGGGATTTTCGACAGACGCCATCCATGTAGGTCAGGAGCCTGACCCCGCCACCGGGTCTATTGTCGCTCCCATTTATCAAACCTCGACCTACGTGCTCGAAGAGATGGGGAAAAGCAAGGGCTACGACTACGCGCGCACGAACCACCCAAACCGCAAAGCGCTCGAGCGCACGGTCGCAAAGCTAGAAGGCGGCTCACATGCCTATGTCTTCACTTCCGGCATGGCAGCAATCGACTCGGTTTTCCGTCTCCTGCGTCCGGGCGACCACGTCATCCTCTCCCAGGCGGTGTATGGCGGAGTCTTTCGCCTCACAACCCAATTGCTCGTCCAGTTCGGTCTCGAATTCAGCTATATCGACACGTCGCGCCTTGATGAAGTCGAAAAAAACATCCGTCCGACCACGCGCATGTTGTATGTCGAGACCCCGACCAACCCGACGATGATCGTCACCGATCTCGCGGCAGCATCCAGGCTCGCCCGCGAACGCGGCTTGCGCCTCGTCGTCGATAACACGTTTTTGAGCCCGTTCCTTCAGAGGCCCATTGAGTTTGGGGCGGACATTGTCGTCCATTCCATGACGAAATACCTAAACGGCCACAGCGACTGCACAGGCGGCGCCGTCATCCTCGCGCGCCCCGAAGACGCCGAAAAGATCTACTTCATCCAGCGCTCCGCCGGCGCCGGCCTCGCTCCCATGGACTGTTTTCTCGTTTCGCGTGGTCTCAAGACGCTCGCCGTCCGCATGGAGCGCCACGACAAAAACGGCATGGAAGTTGCAAAATCTCTCGCACAGCATCCCAAGGTCAAGCGCGTCATCTACCCTGGCTTGGCTTCCCATCCCCAGCACCAGACTGCGCGCAAACAGCAGCGGGGTTTCGGCGCGATGATCTCCTTCGACCTGGGATCTTCCAATGCCGCCAGGAACTTCCTGAATCACGTCCGCCTGTGCTCGCTCGCGGAAAGCCTCGGCGGCGTCGAAACGCTCATTTCTCTTCCCGCCGTCATGACGCACTCCTCGATTCCTCGCGAAATTCAGCAGCAAATCGGAATCACGGAAGGTCTGGTCAGATTGTCCGTGGGCATTGAAGACGTCGAGGACCTGATTGCCGATCTCGACCAGGCTCTTTCAAAAATCTAATCCACCGGGATTCGGCTATTTGGATTTCCGTTCCTTCGTCGCTTTTTCTGGCGCCGAGTCCGCAATCCAATCCAGGTATGCCGGCAGTCCTTCCGCGATTGGCAGCGCTACAATCTCCGGCACTTCGTAGCTATGGGCCTCGCGGATCGCCTTCTCCAACCGCCGCATGTTCGCTTGTGTTGTCTTGAAGATAAGCAGGACTTCTCTCGCCGTTTCTACGCTCCCCTTCCATCGGTAGATGGACTCGACCGGAGCTCGCACGAGATTCGCGCACGCCGCGAGCCGCGATTCCACCAGCTTGCGCCCTATTTTCCTGGCTTCGCGCGTGGATTTGCAGGTCACCAGTACCACTCGCTTGTCCGTCATTCCCTTCCGCCCTCTTTCGCGTCTTTACTCTTGCGATTCGCCGCCGCAAGAATCTACGGTGTCTCTGCCTCGCGCGCCAAGCTACAATACCCGTCCGTGACAAGCCAGGCCATCCATTTCGGCACTTCCGGCTGGCGCGGAATCATCGCCGACGATTTTAATTTCTCCGGCGTTCGCCGCGCGGCCTCCGCCATCGCGGCGCATGTTCTTGCCTCAAGCAAGTCGCCCAACATCCTCGTTGCCCACGATACGCGCTTCTTCTCCGAAGAGTTTGCCGCCACCTGCGCGCATGTCCTGCGCAAGAAAGGTTGCGGCGTGTCCACGTGCAAAGGGCCCACTCCGACTCCTGCCGTCGCTCATGCGATTCTCCATGGCAAATTCGATGGCGGCATCAATATCACCGCTAGCCACAACCCGTACACTTATAACGGGCTCAAATTTTCCGGCTCCGAGGGCGGTCCCGCACTCCCCGAAGCAACCAAGGACATCGAACGGCGCGCGGCAGCTCTGGAAGATGAGCCTTTTCGCCTCGAGGACATTCACGACTCTTTCAACCAGGTCGATCCCCGCGAGCCTTATTTCACACAACTCGAAAAGGTCGTCCGCTTCGACGCGCTGCGGAAAGCAAAGGGTGCATTCGTCTACGACGCGGTCCACGGCTGCGGCGCCGGGTGGCTCGATCCCCTGCTTTCCCGTCACGGAGTGAAATTGACCGCCATTCGCACGGGAAGGGACGTCCTGTTCGAAGGCACCGGCCCCGATCCTTCCGAAGAAAACCTCGCGCAGTTGAAGGCCGCCGTGCGCGAAGGCAAGGCCCTCGCCGGCCTTGCCACGGATGGAGACGCCGACCGCTTCGGCATCCTCGATAGCGACGGTTCGTTCGTTTCTCCCAATCATATTTTGGCGCTCCTCTTTGACTTCCTCCTCGAAACGCGCGGCACAAAGCTCGGGGCTTGCCGCAGCGTCGCCACCACTCACTTGCTCGACGCCGTCGCGAAGCGCCACGGCGTGATAGTCTACGAGACCCCGGTCGGCTTCAAATACGTCGGCGCCCATCTTCGCGCGGACGAAATCGTCCTCGGCGGTGAAGAAAGCGCAGGCATGACGATTCGCGGCCACGTCCCTGAAAAGGATGGCATTCTCGCTTGCCTCCTCGTTGCGGAAATGATTGCCGCGCGCCAGGCTTCCTTGGGCGAACAGTTGCGCGACCTCTTTCGCCGCACCGGAGTCGAATGCTGGCCCATCCGCGTGAACCTTCACGTATCCGCACAAGTGCAGGAAAAGTTGCCGGAGCTTTTGAAGCGCGAGCCGAATCAATTTGCCGCGCGCGCCGTCGAGCGCATTGACCGGAGAGATGGTCTCAAGCTCGTGCTCAATGACGGCTCCTGGGTCCTGATGCGACCCTCGGGCACCGAGCCTGTCGTCCGCGTTTATGCGGAATCGTCCTCGCTCGCCGAATCGAAAAGAATCAGTGGGGAGGCTCGCGCGTGGATCGGGGCATAATCGCCGGAACAAGAGTCCCCAAGGCATCGTTCTCCGGACAGTTCCTCGAGTTTGTCCGCCGGAATCTCACTTGGTTTCTTGTCGTGGGCTTTGTCCTTCTGCTGATTCAAGACATTTTCGGAACCCACGGCGTCCTTGCCATGCGCCGGTCCCTGGTGCAGGCCCAGTCCATGCAGAAGCAAATCGATGAGTTGAACGAAGAAAATCAGAAGCTGCAGGACAACGTGAAATCCCTGAAATCCGACCCCACAGCCATCGAGCGCATCGCTCGCGAAGAAATGGGCCTTGCCAGACCAGGCGAATTCGTTTTCAAAACTTCGCCTGACGTCGCCTCGAAGCCGTCTCAGCCTAGCACACCGTCCTCACCCGCTCACCCTCCGAAGTAACTCTTCCCCGCTCCGCGAACTCCGTT
The DNA here is from genome assembly GCA_035524135.1 of Candidatus Acidiferrum sp. Lineage (GTDB taxonomy): Bacteria > Acidobacteriota > Terriglobia > Acidiferrales > UBA7541 > Palsa-295. The sequence goes on from DATKPM010000092.1 coordinate 48,866, forward strand.
CAATTCTCCGTCGCAGGCTGCAGTGTCCTCCGCACCCGCGCGATAAATGCGCCGCCATGCCCTCTCGATCGCGTCCTGGCCAGCGAAAGCAGAAGCATTGCCAAAAAGATGACAATCAATCCCGTTGTCGCCCGCGGAATCGTCTGCGCGTGCTTTGTGAGAATCGAAAATCTTCCATACACAAATTCGATGTGCACCCAGTAGACGAGCAGCGACGTTTGCCCAAGCTGAATTATAGGGCTGAATCCCACTTGTCCCAGCCCCCAACGGCACCATGCGTACACCCCAAGCGTGATGAGGCACAAAATTCCCACACGCAACATCAGGAACTGCGGGCTCGAGTGCCAGTAGTCGTACGTCATGTATAGCCGATATGGAATCGCGTCGAACCATTCCGATAGGACGATCAGAATTGCCCCCGCCGCGCCCACCGCGAGCAGTGCCTGAAACATCCGTTCGTGCGCCCAGTCCGTAAACAGGAAAAAACCCACTGCCAATCCGGCGAACGCGAACGCCGTCCACGGAAAAATCGGAAACAGCCAGGGCTGCGGCTCTCCCAGGTTGTGTACGCCGTTGATGTAGCTCTCGAAATACCAGGGCAGCCAGTTCGGGGCCCACGTCGTCCACAATGGCGGCGTCAGCATCGCGATTCCGGCGGCAATGCCCACGGACGCACATATCCTGGCCTTTCTCTTTTGAACGATCCGGCAGGCGACGCCCATCAACATCATCGAAGCGCCGATTGTGTTCAGAATGTCGACGCGCAGCAGGTCCGTCCACGGCGACCATCCCCACCCCAGCAAAAATTCCTGTACGCGAAACAGCAATCCGAGCCCGAAAATCTCCGCTCCCCGCCGGATCGTCGTCGCTGCAATCTCATCGGCCGCAATTCCTTTTCTTTGCGACTTGTCCGTCACCAGCGCGAACGAAATCCCGGCTAAAAACAGGAACAGCGGCGCCGGCAGCGTCCCCCCCAGTTGCGACCACCGGAGTACTTTCGAATCGCGCGCCGTTCCGCCGAGCCACGAGTCGTAGCAGTGCGTTTGAAACATCAGCACGCACGCCAGGCCGCGCATCCAGTCGATGTATGCGATTCTCTTGCTTGCCGCTTCAGCCATCGTCAACGATTCCCGCCAGAATCACCGGCCGCGCCGTTCAAATCAAGTTTTTCGCGACCGCCCGCTCCATTTCGATAAAATTCTGGCGATGCCTTCTCGCTCGTCACACTGGCAAATGTCTTTTCCCGTTGCGGCCATCCTCTGGGCCGTCGTTGTCGTCATGGCGGCGTTTTACGGAGTCGCGATGGGCTACTCGGGCCCGGTGTTTGCCCTTGGCCTCGGCGTCGCCGCCGCCCTCTTCGCCTTTGAGCTGTTTCTCGCCTCGCCGCCCGTACTCGAAAGAGCTACGCGACATTTCGGCGAGCTCGGCGCTCCGCTGCTTGCACTCTTCCCGCTCCTCGCCGTCGTCGCTTACTCGCTGGGCGTCACCAGAAATTTAACTTTCGCCATGATCGGAGCCGCCTACGCCGTTCTTCCTATCCTTCTCGCGGCAATCAGCCGCGGCAAGCCCGCCGGAACCGCCGCCGACTATGCCGCTATCCTCATCCTTTGGCTGCCCGTCGAATTCCGCTGGATGTATCGCCTTTTTGTCTTCCCGGCACCCCACGGCGCCTCAATCTGGCCTCTCACGCACACGCTCACGATTCTTCTCGCTCTCTGCATCGGCGTCGCCGCGTTCGTCCTCATCCGCCGCATGGACGGCATCGGCTACGCCGTCGAATGGCGGCATAGCGACGCGCTCCTCGCCACCTCTCATTTCGCGCTCTTTGCCCTCATCGCAATTCCTCTGGGCGTTAAAATGCATTTCCTCGCGTTCGAGCCCTCCGCCGCGCGCCTTCGCTCGCTGCCTCTTTCTGCCATTGGAATTTTATTTTTCACCGCTTGGCCGGAGGAATTTCTCTTTCGAGGACTTCTGCAGAACGCTCTTTCCAAAACTTTCAAGAACCCTTATGCCGGATTAATCGTCGCGTCCGTCGTCTTCGGCCTCTCTCACATTCTTCACGCGCCGTATCCCAACTGGAAGTACGTAGCCCTCGCCACCATCGCCGGACTTTTCTACGGCCACGTCTGGATGAAGTCAGGCTCGCTCCTGCCGTCCGCTCTCGTTCACGCCCTCGTCGACATCTCTTGGCACATCCTCTTTCGCTGACAACACCCGGAACTGCCGCGCGAGTCTACCTCACCACTCCCGCCAGCGGGCTCGACGCCGTCGCGTACAGCTTCTTCTCAATCCTCCCTGCCAAATAGGCCTTCCGCCCCGCCTCCACCGCCAGCCTCATCGCCTCCGCCATCAACGCTGCATCCTGCGCTCCCGCAATCGCCGTATTCATCAGCACGCCATCCGCGCCCAGCTCCATCGCAATCGCCGCGTCCGACGCCGTTCCCACTCCCGCATCCACAATCAACGGCACTTCGGTGATCCTCTCGCGCAGGATTCGCAGGTTCGCCAGGTTCTGAATCCCCATTCCCGAGCCGATCGGCGCTCCCAGGGGCATTACGGCCGCCGCGCCCGCATCCACCAGCTTTCTCGCCGCAATCAAATCGTCGTTCGTGTACGGCAGCACCACGAACCCTTCTCTCACCAACACCTTCGTCGCCTCGATCAGCCCCGCCGTGTCCGGAAACAACGTCTTCTCGTCTCCGATCACTTCGAGCTTCACCCATTCCGAAAGCCCCACTTCGCGCCCCAATCGCGCCGTCCGGATCGCCTCGTCCGCCGAGTAACATCCCGCCGTATTCGGCAAAATGAAAATCTTGCTCCGGTCGATGTAATCAAGCAGCGATTCCTTTGTGCGGTCGGTCAGATTCACGCGCCGCACCGCCACCGTCACCATCTCCGCACCCGACGCCTCGTGCGCGCGCTTCATTTCCGCAAAGCTGCGGTATTTTCCCGTGCCTACGATTAGCCGGGAACGGAATCCCCGCCCCGCAATCACCAATTGGTCGTTCATCGCATCTTCTCCGCCCCTATTGTACTCGCGTCTCGTGGTCTTGGGGCTCCTCGCGAGGCGGACCTCCGCTCCACGAAATGCCTCACCTTTACCCTGTCATTCCGAGGAGGAGCAGCCTGATTTTCGCGCTACTCCGTCGGTCCTCGCGGAAATCGGGCGTCTTTGCGACGACGAGAAATCTCGGCGCCGGAACGGCGGACACCACAGTGGAGCAAATTCAAGCGATAGAAACAAAATCTCTTGCCTTGTTACGCGAGGTGGTGTGGCCGGGGCTCTTCGACATCCGCATACAACCGCGCGATCACGTCCTGATACCGCTGCTCGATAATCCGCCTCTTCACCTTCAGCGTGTACGTCAATTCTCCGTCCGCGTACGTAAAATCCTTTTCCAGCAGCGCGAATCTCTTTGGCTTCTCATACTGAGCCAGCGACGCCGTCAGCCGCTCGATTTCCGCCGACAGCAAATCGCGCACCCAAGGATCCGCAATCATCTGCGACGTCGCAGCAAAGCTATGCCCCGCGCGCTCTCCCTCCGGCTGTATCGTCGCGAAGTTCGGCACAATCAGCACCGACACGAATTTCCGTTTGTCTCCCACCACCAGCGCATTCGAAATGTACCGTGAAGTCTTCAGAAGGTTCTCGATCGGCGCCGGAGCCACGAATTTTCCCGCCGCCGTCTTCAGCAGCTCTTTTTTCCGGTCCGTGATGATCAGATATCCGTCTTCGTCGATCCGGCCAATGTCTCCCGTCGAAAACCACCCGTCCTGCGTCAGCACCTCGCGCGTCTGGTCCGGCTTCCGGTAGTAGCCCTGCATCACGCACGGCCCCTTCACCAGCACTTCTCCATCCTGCGCGATTTTCACTTCCACATGCGGGATCGGCTTTCCCACCGTCCCCACCCGGTTGGCCAGCGGCGTATTCACCGCCACCACCGGCGAAGTCTCCGTCAGCCCGTATCCCTGATAAATCGGCAAATCGATCGACCAGAAAAATTCCGCAATTTCCGGCGCCAGAGGCGCTCCGCCCGAAATGAAAAGGCGGATTCTCCCGCCCAGCCCCTCGCGGATTTTCGAAAACACCAGCCGGTTGGCAATCTGCCATTGAAACCGCAAGCTGGAAGGGATCGCTTTGCCGTAGGCTTTCCACGGAACAGCCTTTTCCGCCACGCGCAGCGCCCAATCGAATATCTTTCGCTTCAGTCCCGATTCCTGATGCCCCTTGGCGATGATGTTCGCGTAGATCTTCTCGAAAAATCGCGGCACCGCCGCCGCAATCGTCGGATGCACTTCCAGCAGCGCCTGCGGCACGGTTTCGATCTGCTCGACGTACGCGATGCCCACGCCCTTGAAAATGTCCGTGTACCCGTCCACCCGCTCGTAGACGTGTGCCAGCGGCAGAAACGACAGCACAAGATCGGTCCCGAAATACTCAAGCCCGGCGCTCGAATCAACTGCATTCGAGCTCAGGTTCGAATGCGTCAGCATCACGCCCTTCGGTTCCCCGGTCGTCCCCGACGTGTAGATGATTGTCGCCAGTTGCTCGGACGTCACGTTCGCCGCTCGTTGCCGGTATTCCGCGACTTCCTTTTCTCCCGCGGACCCGATCAACGTCTCGTACCGCAGCACTTCGTTTCCCAAATCTTCGGGCGCCTCCGCCGAAATCACCTGCTCCACTGTCGTCAGCCGCCCCCTGCATTCCGCCAGCCGCCGCGCCTGCATCTCGCCCACCGTCACGACGATTCGCGTTCCCGAATCGTTCAGGATGTACGTCATCCGGTCCGGCGACTCGTTGAAATACACCGGCACGCTCGCCGCGCCCAATCCCAGAATCGCAAAGTCCGCCTGATGCCATTCGGGACAGTTCGGCGCGAAAATTCCCACGCGGTCGCCCGGCTTGATCCCCAATTCAAAAAGACTCTTCGACAGGCCCGCCACTCGTCGCAGCATTTCCGCCGAGGAGATTGACTCCCACCCAGTCCGGGAGCGGAACATCTGTGCATTGGGAATCGGACGCCGGTCGATCGCGTCCAGGAAGCATTTTGTCAGAGCGGGGTAGCCCATATTCTTTCGTCACTCTAGCTCATCCCCCGCCCGCCCCGCAACGCGCCTCTTCTTCGCTTCCTCTTCCAAGCCACATTCCTGATTTGCCGCGCTCTCGCCTTCGCCTCCGGATTTGTCTTTCTCTCGTCACTCGCCACTCGTCACTAGCCACTCTCATCCGGTTCGCAACACACGTAAAAACCGGATTCACCCTAACTCCTACAAAACAAACGATCGCGCTCATTCCGGTTCGCAACAAATTCCGGGGATTCGCCAGGCTGAATTTCTCAATGCTGTATTCCCATTCCTCCCTTGCGCTAAGATTCCTGCGGAGGCAATTCACATGGCCAATGTGATCTCCCCCGAAGCCGCCTATAAACCCGCCGCCGCTCCGCGCGGCTCTGCGCTCTCCTGCAAGGGCTGGCAGCAGGAAGCCGCCTACCGCATGTTGCTCAACAATCTCGACCCCGAAGTCGCCGAAAAGCCTGATGACCTCATCGTCTACGGCGGCCGCGGAAAAGCCGCGCGCAATTGGGATTGCTTCCATGCCATCGTCGCTTCTCTCAAATCGCTCGAAGCCGATGAAACCCTCCTCATCCAATCCGGCAAGCCCGTCGGCATCTTCCGCACGCATTCCTACGCTCCGCGCGTCCTCCTCGCCAATTCCAATCTCGTCGGCCACTGGAGCGACTGGAAACACTTCGACGAACTCGACCGCATGGGCCTCATGATGTACGGCCAGATGACCGCCGGCAGTTGGATCTATATCGGCACGCAGGGAATCCTGCAGGGCACCTACGAAACGTTTGCCGCCGCAGGCCGCAAACATTTCGGCGGCGACCTCGCCGGAAAACTCATTGCCTCGGGCGGCATGGGCGGCATGGGCGGCGCGCAGCCTCTTGCCGCCACCCTCAATGGCGCCGCCTTTCTCGGCATCGACGTTGATCCGGAGCGCATCAAGCGTCGCGTGAAATCCGGCTATTGCGACGTCATGGTCAACGACCTCGACGAAGCTCTGCGCATCCTGAAAAACGCCGTCCGCAAGCGTGACGCCGTCTCCGTCGGCCTCGTCGGCAATTGCGCCGACGTGATTCCCGAGCTTGCTTCCCGCGGGGTCGTTCCTGATTTGCTCACCGACCAGACCAGCGCACACGATCCTCTTTACGGCTACGTCCCGCAGGGTCTTTCGCTCGCCCAAGCCGCCAGCCTCCGCCGCTCCGATCCCGACGCCTACACGAAGCGTTCCCTCGAATCCATCGCCCGCCACGTCGAGGGAATGCTGGCCTTGCAGAAACTCGGCTCCGTCACTTTTGATTACGGCAACAACATCCGCACTTTCGCCTTCCAGCAAGGCGTAAAAAACGCTTACGACTTCCCTGGCTTTGTGCCTGCTTACATTCGCCCGCTCTTCTGCGAAGGCCGCGGCCCTTTCCGCTGGGCCGCGCTTTCCGGCGAGCCTTCCGATATTCACCGCACGGACCGCCTGGTCCTCGAAATGTTTCCTCACGACGAAGTGCTGACACGCTGGATCAAGCTTGCTCAAAAGCGCGTGAAATTTCAGGGCTTCCCCGCTCGCATCTGCTGGCTCGGCTACGGCGAGCGCGATAAATTCGGCCTTGCTCTCAACGACCTCGTCGCTCGCGGCGAATTGAAGGCTCCCATCGTCATCGGCCGCGACCATCTCGATTGCGGCTCCGTCGCCTCACCTTACCGTGAAACCGAATCCATGCGTGATGGCTCCGACGCCGTTGCCGATTGGCCGCTTCTCAATGCTCTGCTCAACACGGCCAGCGGGGCCAGTTGGGTTTCGATTCACAATGGCGGCGGCGTGGGCATCGGATATTCGCTCCACGCCGGGCAAGTCACCGTCGCCGACGGCACTCCTGAAATGGCCGCGCGCATCGAGCGTGTTCTCACCAACGATCCCGGCATTGGCGTCGCCCGCCATGTGGACGCGGGCTATCCCGAAGCCGTCGAATTCGCCCGCAAGTCCGGCGTCAAAATTCCCATGGCTTCGTCCGAGGTACCGGCACATACTCGTAGCGTAAAAGGAGACCTCTCATGATCGTCATCACAGGTGCCACAGGAAACACCGGCCACGTGGCCGCCGAAGCTCTGCTCGCCAAAGGCGAAAAAATTCGCGTCGTCGGCCGCAACGCCGCCAAACTTCAGCCCTACGTCCAAAAGGGCGCGGAAGCTTTTATCGGCGATGTCGAAGACGCCGCCTCCATGACCAAGGCGCTCGAAGGCGCCAAGGTTGCCTATCTTCTCTTTCCGGGCTCGCGGGATATGGAGGATCCGCGTGCGTTTCAGGACCGCGTCTCCAGCTCTTACGCCACCGCCGTTGCCGCTTCGAAAATTCCCTACGTCGTCACGCTCTCCAGCGTCGGCGCGCAACATGAAAAAGGCACCGGGCCCATCGTCGGCCTCCACTTCCTCGAACAAAAACTCAATGCCATCTCAGGCCTCAACGTTCTCCATCTCCGCCCCGCTCAATTCATGGAAAATTTGCTCATGAGCCTCCAGGCCGTGCGCACCATGGGCATGCTTCCCGGCGGCGCCAAGGGCGATCTGGCGGTGGCCATGATCGCCACCCGCGACATCGGCGATCACGCGGCGCGCCGGTTGGCCGCTTGCGATTTCTCCGGCAGCTCCGTTCAATATCTCCTTGGCCCGCGCGACGTCACCATGAACGAAGTCGCACCCATTATCGGCGCCGCCATCGGCAAGCCGAAGCTCAGCTACATGCAGGTGCCGTTCCTCATGCTCTCGCCTGCGATGGCATCGATGGGCGTCCCGAAAAAGATGGTGGAGCTTCTGATTGAAATGATGAAGGGCGCAAACGAGGGCCTTCTGACTCCGACGGAGCCGCGCTCGCCCGCCAACACCACCCCGACGACGATCGAAACGTTCGCCGCCGAAGTCATCGCCCCGGCCTATGCCAGCAAGACCGCTTCGGCATGACGCTGCTCTCGGAAAGAGGTGATGCATCGGCCAACTGAGGTAGTCTTTTTCGTAGTGCGGAGTTAGTATTTCGGCGAGCTCTCGTGCCTGACTGGCTCATAACCGGATGCTCCCAGCTGCTCACGCTGCGCGGGCCGGTTCCTCGGCGAGGGAAAGCGCTCAGCGATCTCGGCATCGTTCGCGACGGCGCTATCGTCGTCCGCGACGACAGAGTTGTCGCCGTCGGTCCTCGGCGCAAAATCGAACGAACTGCTCCCGCGCGCCGCGCGGAAAAGTTCGACCTCGACGGGCGCGTCGTTCTTCCCGGCTTCGTCGACTCCCACACGCATCTGATTTTTCCCGCGAGCCGCGCGGAGGAACACGAGCTGCGGATTCAGGGCGCGACGTACGAAGAAATCGCCCGCAAAGGCGGCGGCATCCGCTCCTCTGTCGCGTTGCTCCGCAAAGCCGGCGCGGACTCGCTGAAGTCCCGCGCGAAAGAAAATCTGGTCCGCTTTCTCGCCAACGGCACTACGACTATCGAGGCAAAAAGCGGCTACGGGCTTGATTGGAAGAGCGAAGCCAAAATCTTGGCGCTGCTTCAGGAGCTGCACCAGGAGCAGCCGGTGGATATCGCCGCCACGTTTCTTGGTGCTCACGTCGTCCCTCCCGAATTCAGCCGCAAGCCACAAGCGTATGTCGACCTCATCGTCCGAAAATGGATACCCGCCGTTGCTGCCTCCGGGCTTGCTGAGTTTTGCGACGTCTTCTGTGACCGTGGAGCGTTCACGGTTCCTCAGGCGCGGCAAATCTTGAAGGCAGGACGTTGCTGGGGTCTCGTCCCGAGGATTCATGCCGAACAGCTCGCGCACACCGGCGCTGCCCGGCTCGCGATCGAACTCCAAGCGGCCAGCGCCGATCATCTTGAGAAAATCGATCGAGCCGACATCCGCGCCCTCGCCCTTTCGAACGTCGTCTGCACGCTGCTGCCCGGCTGCTGCTTCCATCTGGGGCTCTCTCACTACGCTCCAGCGCGCGCGCTAATCGATTCGGGCGCGATTTTCGGCCTTGCCACCGATTTCAATCCGGGCACGAGCCCCACAGTCTCCATGCCTATGATTTTGTCCCTCGCTTGCACGCAAATGCGCGTGACACCCGCGGAAGCCATTAGCGCCGCCACGATTAACCCTGCCTATTCGCTCCGCCAGCATGACCGCTGCGGCTCGATTGAAGTTGGCAAATACGCCGACATCGCCGCCTTCGACGTGGCCGACTACCGCGAAATCCCGTATTATTTTGGTGTGAACCTTTGCGGCTTCACCATGAAGCGCGGCGCAATCGTTCATTCCACTCTTCACTGATCTAATGAAACGCCTGATCGAATGTGTCCCCAACTTTTCCGAGGGGCGCGATATTCACAAAGTAGACGCGATTGTCGCGGCCATGCGCGAAGTGCCGGGAGTGTATCTGCTCGATCGCGAAAGCGACGCCGACCACAATCGCAGCGTCATCACTTTGGCGGGCGAGCCGGAAGCAGTGGCCGAAGCTGCTTTGCGAGGAGTCGGAAAAGCCGCCGAGTTGATCGACTTGAACCATCATTCCGGTGCGCATCCGCGGCTCGGCGCGACAGACGTCGTTCCCTTCATTCCCATCGAAGGCGTCACCATCGAAGACTGCGTCGCGCTCGCCAAAAAAACCGGCAATGAAATCTGGAAACGATTCCACATTCCAGTCTATTTCTATGAAGCGGCTGCGCAACGGCCCGAGCGCGCGAATCTGGAAAATATCCGCAAAGGGCAATTCGAAGGAGTACGCGAGGAAGCGCTTCGCAATCCGGACCGCGCGCCGGATATCGGCGGCCCTGCGCTTCACGCGACTGCCGGCGCGACCGTTGTGGGCGCGCGCAAATTTCTGATTGCTTTCAACATCAACTTGAACACGCCGGACGTGGAAATCGCCCGGAAGATCGGGAAGAGCATCCGTTTTTCGAACGGCGGCTTGCGCTACGTCAAGGCGATGGGCGTGGACCTTCGCGCGCGCAATCTTGCACAGGTGTCGATCAACATGACCGACTTCGAGCAGACGCCGCTGCACCGTGTGTTCGAGATGGTCAGGCGCGAAGCCCAACGCTATGGCGTCTCAATCGTAGGCAGCGAGATTGTCGGCTTAGTGCCCAAGCGGGCCATCGAGTTGACCGCCGATTTTTATCTGCAATTTGAGAACTTCTCTCCGGAACAAGTGTTTGAAAATAGGTTGGAGGCTTCTCTTGGAAGCGATCCGGTTGCAGGTGCGGGAAAATTGGAAGCGCTCGCCAGGCCTTTTCTTGACGCCGTCGCAGCACCCACAGCCGCTCCAGGCGGCGGATCGGCCTCCGCCTACGCAGGCGCGCTCGCGGCGAGCCTGGGCCAGATGGTCGCGGCTCTGTCTCGCAAGAAAAAATCGCAAGCGGCTTATGTGGATGAGTTGAGCGATTCTTTGGCGCGTTTACATGCGTCTGCCGATGCGTTGGCAAAGGCGATCGATCTCGATGCCGCATCGTTTGATGCCGTGATGGCTGCTTACAAATTGCCGCATGCCACGTCCGACGAAGAAGCAGCGAGGGAGAGGGCAATTCAGTCCGCCCTGAAAGGGGCCGCGACGGTTCCTCTTGAAGTTGCACGCCGTGCCGCGGAGGTCTTCGACATGCTTGGACAACTCGAACCCATCTCCAGCCCATCGATGGCATCCGACGTAAAAGTGGGGCGCCTACTTGCGGCGGCAGCCGTGGAAGGTGCGCTTGAAAATGTGCGGATCAATCTGGAGTCGATCACGGATGCCGGCTCTGTGGCGCGTTTCCGGGAAGAATCAAACGCAATTCAAGGGCGCATTGCCGCACGCGCGTAGATTCGCGAGAATAAGTTGTGGAATGAATTTCCAGTTTCGGTCCGAGGGAACACGTTATGAGAAAGAACGCTGTTCGAATCACTTTGGTGGGGGGGCTGGTCTTCGCGTTTTGCCTGGTGTGGATGACAGCCTTGCCGCAAAACTCTTCTGCCGGCAGCCTGAGCACGGCGGTGGTTGGCATGTTTCCAAAGAATGTCGGCGAATTCGCTTACGCGGACATGAAGGCGGCGCGAAAATTTCCTTGGTTCCCGCAGATCCGCGAGCAACTGCTGCCAAGCCGCTTCCGCCAGTTCGAACAATTCCTGGTCTCCGCGGGCATCGATCCCAATACGCAGGTGGACGAGATGGCCTGGGCCGGAATCACAGCTCCGAAGGGCGGGGAGCAGATTGTCGGCGTGGCTCTCGGTTCCTTTGATCCTTCCTCTGCGGAGACGCGGTTCAAATCGCAGAAGCTGCCGATGTTCGACGTGCGCGGCTATCACCTCTATGCATTCGGAAGCGGGCAGGCCGCAAACGACATTCTCTTCACATTCATCGATAGCAACACGGCCGCGTTCGGACATCGAGAGGCCCTGGAGCAATTGATCGCCGTGCGTATGGGCGACACACAGGGTTTGATGTCGAATTCCCAGCTATTCCCTTTGATCAATGAGACCAACGGTTCGGGATTCATCTGGGCCGTGCTCAACCAGAACTACACGCACCTCGCCATGCAGCAACTGATGCCGCAAACGAGCCAATTTCCGCAGGCCGCGGCAATTGTTCAGCGCATGCAAGCAATGACGATCAGCATTCAGGGAGATTCGGACATCGACGCCCAGTTCCAAGCCGTGTGCAGTTCGCCGGACGATGCAAATGTGCTTGCCGCCGCACTCCAGGCAGGAATCCTTTATCGCCGCTATCAGGAGGCGCAGGCCAATCCAGCTCTTGCGGGCGCTCTCGATCAAGTGCAAGTGACGCCGAGCGGAAATCGGCTGAAAATCGACGCTCCGCTTTCCCAAGAAGAAATTACGTCGTTGATTCAAAGCAAGGTTTTCGTGGTGAAGATGTAGCTTTCTGCGCGCGGCACCCGGGGGATGCTTCTCACTTTACTTCTGCGGAGCTTTGCCGTCGACATATTTGACGAGCCGAGTGCGGGATAAGCCGTCTTTTGCTTCGTACTGCACGCGGTCGACGCCGGTTGCTTGAAGAGCCTTGCTGACGCCTTCGCGCCCCGGATTTCCTCCCGCCACGAACGAATCAAGCCCCGCAACCGGGTCCGCCGGCCCGTGGTGTTCGAGCGTGATCTCAATGCGGTCGCTGAAATTCTCCACGATCACGTGGACTCTGGGTTCCTCGCGTTTATCTTCCGCCGCCAGTTCCAAGGCGTGTTCGCACGCTTCGACGGCTGCTTGCGCCAGCTCCTTCTGCGCTCTTTCCAATAGTCCTGCGCGCTCCGCCGCGTGGTTCACGACGGCGGTGACAGCTCCCAGCATTCGCGGCTCGACCGGAACGATCAGTTCGGCGCGAGCCGTCTCAGCGTTCATGGGCATCGGGGATCCGGGCCTCGCAGGCTTCCCTGCAATCAGGACAATAGTAAAGGCCGTCCATGCAAAGCTGGACGTCGAGTTGCGACTGGCAAAAGCAGCAGTATTTCTCGCAGGTGCATTCTCTTTCCGGTTTGTCGCACTGCACGCACAGCACTGCCATCGCCGGTCTCCAGGGTCTGAGGTTCTCTCTAGGAAATATAGGCCAATGCGCAAAGACCCACAAGCGCATTGCCGCGTGCGTTTCCTTCACGTTCGGACGAGTGCGTCCCGCGGGCTCCTCCTTTGTGAGGTATTACGGGGACAGAAACGAAATGGGCGCCCCAAGACTCTAATAGATGTGCTCGAATCCGGAAGCCTGGGCCGAGTTCGGCGGGCCGAAGATTCCGTCTATTCCAACGGTCGCCAATCAAGTGGGGTTAGGCACTTTTGATTTCCGGCGGAATCGTGGAACCAAGACAGGCACTCTCCAAAAGAGATCGAGGTTGCGAGGAAATGGACGAAGAGCTGGTTGACTATTCTCACGCGGGACGCTACGAAGCGCTCCTTCGTGTTTTGCGGGCGATCAGCGTGTATCGCGAGCCCAAGGAACTCTTTCGGGTGCTGGTTGCCGAATTGCGGCAAGCAGTGGATTTCGATTTTGTAGGGCTATTTCTGTACAACGAGGCCTTGCATGCGTTTGAGAATCCGATCCTTGAAACAGTTCGCGGCAGAGGAATCGTCATTCCGGGCGATTTCCCTCCCGAAGAAACGATCACATGGTGGATCTATCAGAACCAGAAGCCCGTGGTGATTCCCTCGACGGAAGAAGAAACGCGCTTTCCAAAGATGATGAAGGTTTACAAAGAACAAGGAGTGCGCGCCGCGTGCCTGCTTCCTCTGACGACGTCCCACAGACGCCTGGGCAGCCTTGGATTCGGAATGAACCGCCCGCAGACCTACACTGCGGATGAGGTGAACTACCTGAGCCTGGTGGCCGATCAAGTGGCGCTTGCCGTCGACAACGCAATGGGGGACCAGGAGCAGAGGACAGTCCAGGAAGAACTGAACAAGCAGAAGGAGCACTTCGAGAAACTGTTTGAACTGGCTCCGGAGGCGATCGTCCTTCGCGATCGCGACAACCGCGTTCTTCGAGTGAACAAGGAATTCACAAGACTCTTCGGGTTCCAAGCGGAGGAGGCGCTCGGACGGAATATCACGGACCTGATCGTACCGGAGGAATACCGGGAGGAATCCGAAAAGCTGCGCGACATGCCCAACCGAGGCGAAAGGGTGAATGCGGAGCTTGTGAGACAGAAGAAGGATGGCACGCGAATCGTGGTTTCTTTCGCGGCCGCGCCCGTGAGAGCCAAAGAAGGCCAAGCCGAAATTTACGGCATTTACCGCGATATTACGAAGTGGAAGGAAAAGGAAGAGGCGCTTGAAAAAGTGCTAAGCGAAATCAACGCCCTGAAAAACCAGTTGCTGCAAGAAAACGTCGCCCTGCGGCAGGAGATCGACGAAACATCGATGTTCGACGACATCGTCGGCAGGAGCGCCGCACTGCAGCGAATGCTGAAAGAAATCGAAACCGTCGGCCCGACCGATTCGACGGTGTTGATTCATGGCGAAACCGGCACCGGCAAGGAACTGATTGCCCGAGCGATTCACAACCGGAGTTCGCGGCGCGATAGCGCATTTGTCAAAGTGAACTGCGCGGCGATACCGAGATGCGATGAGGGACGCTAATTCGTCGGAAGCGGCGGGGGGACGACGGGAGAAGCAAGCCCAACATTGATATACCAATTCTGCGTTTCCGCGGCGCGCCTGCGCGATATCACTTCCTCTTGCAATTCGTAAGACCCGGGCAGGATGTTATGGGACAAGTGAATCTGGTCGCGGATGTCCAGAAAAGCTCCACCGTCCGCAAAAGGCTTCCAACCGGACTCTCCAGTCGCTGCCGGCCTACCAGAGCGAGCAAAGCTCGTGAAGTAATCCATTACCGCTTGCGAGATCATTCGCTCGTCCGCGTCGTCCGGAGGCTTCGGCCATTCTGTGGGAAGTTCACCATTCGATCCGATGAGACCAAATTCGTACGGCAATTCGCTGCCGTGAAAAGCCTCTAAGTGCAAGACGTCCTCCGCAGGATAGTGGTGCTCGAAGAAATAGAGGTAAGCCAGCACGCCGAGTTCCGTTTGCTTGCGCACCAAGCGCTGCGCGGTCCAGCCGTAGAAGGCGTCGCGAGCGGCGGCGAGGGCGCTTTCTTCGATGTTTGAACCTGGATAGAGCTTGAGGTATTTGTCCGCAAGATCTCCGTAAATATGCCGGACGGTCGATTCGTACTCCTGCGCAGTTTTCGGAAGCGGCGGGAGAAAAAATCGCAACGCACGAATTTCGCCGGCGTTGAAGCCGACAATCATCGGCACGCGAGCTTGGTCGCCGCGGTCGAACGATTCGACGATCTGCCGCGGGAGCACCCATCCGTCGATAGTCGCCTGCGGATCGAACCCAGCCTCATAGGAATCGTGAACTAGTTTTTCAGCGTCCATCGACCGCAGCGCCGCCAGGCTGGGAGCGCCAAGTTTCTTGGCGAGGAGTTCGCCGACCATTTCTGCAGATGGCTGACCGAAGCTCGGCCGCTGGAGCTCCATATTGGAAACCATGTAACCGCTCTGAATGATGACTTTTTGAAAGAGGCCTCGCGCCAGAGGGCTCGTCATCAGCTCAATGACGCTCAATGCGCCAGCCGACTCGCCGAAGAGAGTTACGTTCGCTGGATCGCCGCCGAATTGGGCGATGTTGTCGTGCACCCAATGCAGCGCGGCGATTTGGTCCAGCAGCCCATAGTTTCCTGAAGAATGGTGTGTAGACTCTGCGGTCAGAGCCGGGTGGGCGAGATAACCAAGGACTCCGAGCCGGTAGTTGAGTGTGACGACGATCACGCCTTTGCGCGCCAAATGCTCACCATTGTAAAGACCAGCCGCGAGATTTCCGGTTCTGAGCGATCCACCATGTATCCAGACCATGACGGGAGCGTTGGATGCGTGGGCCGGCTTCCAAACGTTGAGGAACAAACAATCCTCGCTCATGCGAGCCGGAAAGCTCGCATAGATGCTTCCCTCCGGCGAGTGATCTTGAACGCACGCAGGACCAAAATCACGGGCAGAGCGCACACCAGTCCAGTTGCGGGCAGGAACAGGCGAACGCCAGCGGAGGTCCCCCGTAGGAGGTTCTGCGTAGCGAATTCCTCTGAAGACGGTGACCTCGCCGCCGGGAAGCGAAAGACCGGCGAGCGTACCATGCATCGTTTGAGCCGTTACGGAGTCCGAGTGTGTTTGAGCGGCCATAGAACCTTCGCAGAAGATCGCAAATGCCGTGAGCGTGAGCAAGAGAACAGAATAGCGCTTCCAAGAGCGCCTCATGGGCGACCCGCTTGCAGCGCGTTGACAGATTTCTTGCGCGAGCGCGGAGCCTTCCGGGACGGAGAGAAAAGGGACAAGAATCCTGCCGCCATAAAGGCCGCCAAGCGCTTCTTGACGGCGCTAAAATCCTCCGATTTGCATAATCCGCCGGAAAGCTTGTCGATTCGGCCTGTTCTGCCCAAGGTG
Organism: Candidatus Acidiferrum sp.; assembly: GCA_035524135.1. GTDB lineage: Bacteria > Acidobacteriota > Terriglobia > Acidiferrales > UBA7541 > Palsa-295. Next base: position 64,854 of record DATKPM010000092.1, read on the forward strand.
TGCAGGAGCGCTCCGCTGACGAAATCGTAGCCCCAGAAAATGTCCGTCGCGGAGCAAGTTGGCAGGGCTTTTCTGAGGAGATCGATCAATTTGAGGACGACAGGATCGAAGTGCAGGTCCATCATGGCCGCGCCCTCGACGCTGTTGCTCACCTGAGCGGCAAAAGCGGCGAAGTTTTTCCATCCCTGTCCGCCATTGATGTAGAGGTCGAAGTCGGGATCCAAAAACGCGCGCAAAGCGCCTTCGACAGTCGGCGAGCCGTTGGCCTCGCGCTCATACTGGTCGAGCGCGTCCATCCGGCGAATGCTGGAGGTGCCGGCCCGGCGAGCAAAGACGGCTTCGAACAGCCGGCGTTTGTCGACAAAATAGTAGTGCATCAAAGAGGTGTGGACACCCACTTTCAAAGCGACATCGCGCAGGGTCACGCCGTTCAATCCGTACTTCGAGAAGAGATATTCGGCGGCGTCGAGGATCCGCTCGAGAGTTTTCGCGCGCCGCTCGGCCTTGGTGCGGCGCTTTTTTCGTTTTACGAAACGTCTAGGCATCGATCATGGTTCTCTCAAACGACATAGCTGGAAAATACAAACGCCAGCACAACCGGTCCGCATTCCATCTCTTATTACGATCCAAACTGTTCGCGGAGGCGCTTCTTGTCGATCTTTCCCGTAGCGGCCAAGGGCATACGCTCGACAATGATCGCCTGATCGGGAATCCACCAGTCCGGCACCTTTCCGCGCAAGGTGTCGAGAAGGGCCCGGTCTTCGAGAACGGAGTTCTTGCGGCGCTCGACGACCAATACCGGTCGTTCGCCCCACTTTTCATGGGAGCGGCCGACGACCGCGGCCAATGCGACGGCGGGATGGCTCGCCACAATCTCTTCGATTTCCCTGGGATTGATCCACTCACCGCCGGACTTAATCAGATCCTTCGTGCGCCCCACAATTGTCAGATTGCCTGCGTCGTCGATCGAAGCGAGATCGCCGGTGTCGAGATAACCTTCGGCGTCGAGTGCACTCTGCTCTTGTTTGAAATAGCGGTCTGCAACGCTTGCTCCCTTCACTCGCAACCGCCCGACGACATTTCTCTGCTGAGAGAGTGTGGCGCCATCGGAAGCCACCAGCTTCAAGTCAAGCCCCATCGGAGGGCGGCCCGAACTTCGCGGGCCGGAAATTTGCGGGCCATCTTGCGGAGCAATCGTGCCGAGCGGAGATAACTCTGTCATGCCCCAACTGGTCTGCACAGTCACTCCAAGGTAGTTCTCGATACGAGCAATCGCCGCTTCGGGGCAATGCGAGCCTCCAACGGTGACTCGCCTGAGAGACGGTAGCTTCCCTCCTTCGGCCTCAAGATGTTCCGCCAATGCGAGCCAGACGGTCTGTACGGCTGCTGCGACCGTGACACCTTCATTGAGAATGAGTTTTTTGAGGTGAGCCGGGTCCGAAAGACGCCCTGGAAGAACAACCTTCGCGCCGACGGCAGGCGCTGCGAAGGGCAAACCCCAGCCATTTGCGTGAAACATCGGCACCGCAATCAAGACCGAATCTTCACCTGTGAGCGCGAAGGCATCGGCCTGCAAAGTACGCAGCGTGTGCAAATAGTTTGATCGATGCGTATACAAAACACCTCGAGGGTCGCCGACCGTCCCGGATGTGTAGCAGAGCCCGGCTGGCGCCTCTTCGTCAAATTCGCCCCAGCAAGCCTTGCGGCCAAACCGTTCAATGAAATCCTCAAGTGTCCATTGCGGACGCTCCTGTGAGGCCGACGAGTCCGCCTGCTGGCCATCCAAGAGCAAAATGGCTTCGACTGTGGGACAAACCGAGAGAATTTCGCAAAGAAGAGGTTGCAATCCCGCACCGACAGCAATCCATCGGTCTTCCGCTTCATTCACCATTGAGGAGAGATGCGAAACGCTGTAGCGGGGGTTGAGCGTGTGGCAAACGAGGCCGACGCCCATTGCGGCGTAAGAGAACGCCAGATGATCCGCGGTGTTCCACGCGAGAGTCGCGATGCGGTCGCCCATCTTGAGGCCGCGCGCGAGCAAACCACCGGAAACAAGAAGGCTTCGCTCGCGCAACTGAGCATACGTGGTTCTGGTTGCCTCTTGGGCGGAGAGCGCAGACACGACGGCCGCGTTACCGTGCCACTTCGCGGCGTGGTCGAGAAACTTGTTTACGGTCAGCGAATAGTGCTGCATCGAAGTCTATATGGGCGTTCACTCGCGAGCATGAGATTCTCAACAATTCCAGCAAACGTCAAGGTCACTAACACACGTTTTAATGATTTATGATTCGTTTAACTTCTGAATATTCGGACAGGCGAACTCGCTCACCAGGCAACACGCTATCATTGACTTTACATATATGCCTGAATCGCGCCTTCCTTCATTTGTCGGACTCGAGCCGCTTCACCGACAACTTGTCACTGATACGCGGATGAATGAGATTTCTGTGGTAGGCTCGCGCGTGATAATGTGCAAAAGCTTCCTTTTGACCATACAGTTCGAGGGCGAAATCTCTCGATTTCGCGGCAGTGTTTCTGCGAACCAGACTCTTAGCGAGGCACATTCATGAGCAGCTTACTCGCCGGCCGTGTGGCCATCATCACTGGCGCCGGCAAAGGATTGGGACGGGCACATGCTTTGGCTATGGCGCAGAGCGGCGCTCGAGTTGTTGTAAATGACGTGGACGCGGATGGCGCCGCGCGCGTATGTCACGAAATCGTGAGTGGCGGCGGCCAAGCAATCAGCAGCAGCGCCAGCGTGCAGGAGATGAATGAGGTCGAAACAATGGCGGCTCAGGCCATCAGCCGCTGGGGCCAAGTGGACATTCTGGTGAACAACGCCGGAATACTTCGCGATCGAACCTTCGCGAAACTCGACCTGGCGGATTTCCGGCTCGTCCTGGACGTTCATCTGATGGGCTCGGTGAATTGCACACGAGCTGTGTGGTTGCATATGAAGGAACGGCAGTACGGCCGCGTGATCTTCACAACTTCGTCATCAGGTCTTTATGGCAATTTTGGACAGTCCGCTTATTCGGCCGCAAAGATGGGTCTGGTGGGACTGATGCAAACGCTGGCCCTCGAAGGTGTGCGCTATGGGATTCATGTCAACTGCCTTGCGCCGAGCGCGGCAACGCAGATGACCAACGATCTTCTGACCCAGGAAGATTTGCGCGTGCTTGATCCTCAACGAGTGAGTCCTGCGGTAGTGGCGCTCGCAAGCGAAAGAGCTCCGAACAAGCAAATCGTGCTGGCGGGAGCAGGCAGCTTTGAGCAAGCCCATATCACGATGACTCAGGGGCTTTATTTTTCCGACGACAAAATAACCGCGGAGCAGCTCCTTGAACACTGGGACCGCATCGGAGACAGCTCCGGCGAATTCGTTCCGTCGAGCGGCCCCGAGCAGTACAAGTTTGAAGTGGCGCGCGCAATAGGCACGACCTCGGACTGATTAGCGACGTTGCACATCCGGATCGCGCACTTCGCACGAAGGAAGGCTCGCTCGCCTGCGCTGAGGTTCGCGCGATTATTGCCCAATAATTGCGGGAGTTTTGTTGTCGGAAGCAGAATTTGGTAGGGGCGGTGGGGATCGGACTAGAAGCGAGATTTTAGGCCCGCAAGTTGCAAGCAACTCGACACACGCTAGTCTTGCATCGCGCGAGGTTGCGCGCTTTGCGCACTCGGAGTCCGCAAATTTACTTTTCCTGGCAGGGTAATTAGCGTCCTCACCGGGATGTTGGCGACTTTTCCGATCGGCTAACCGAGGGTCGCGACGAAAAGCTACGAGCCAGCGCCTGTGTTAGGGCGCCTGACGCGCCAGCCAATTCCTCCAATATCGTGAAGTGGTTGCGTTTCTCGATTGCGAAATACTCAACCTCCTCGCCGAACTCCGAGGCTGCGGCCGCATATTCGCTGGCGTGGCGTATCAGCTCGGGTAACTCCACCAGCCCGACAGCAATGGTTGAGGGCGTGCCCTTGCCAATATGCCGCAGTGGGCTATATAGGTCGATCTCCTTTGGAGTGAGGTCCAATTTCGCATTCAACCAGGAGAGACTGATAGGCTCAAGGTCAACTAACGGACTGATGGCCATTGTGTGGGACAGCAGGGGATGTGAACGATGCACCAGGCTCAAGTGGCCGCCCGCCGAATGCCCGACGAGACAGACAGGGCCGCGCCCCATCTTGAGCTCGTCGCGGTTGGCCGCCAAATGGTCCAAAAGCCGGCCAACTTCCTGCGCGATCTGCGTCATTGAGAATTGCGGCGCAAGAGTATACTCCGCGAGAACGACGTTACAACCGAGTTCGAACGGTCCCTGGGCAACGAATGAGAAGTCCTCTTTGCTCAGCGCCTGCCAATATCCCCCGTGGAGATAGACCACCGTCGGTGGATCCGCTCCACGCCCCCGTGCCAAGTCAAACCGTTCACGGGGATGATCGCCGTACGGAAAATCCCGGTCACACGGAGTCGATTCGTAAAAGTGAGCGCTGCGGGCCTGGAATCCTGCCAAGAGATCCTGAAAATTAGCGACGGCTCTTGTATTGTTATACGCCACATCGAGCCCAGCGCGATCCATTCCGCGATAAAGCACAGTCATGTCCATCCCCAATCGGATTGCTGGTACATTAGAGCCGGGGCCGCGGCAGAAACTGCAACGTTTGTTCTGCTCGCTGTTATCAGTATTGGTGATGAGGAAACGTGTATGGAACTGCGTCACTTGCGATATTTCTGCGCCGTAGCAGAGGAGAACAGCTTTACCTCGGCGGCGCACCGCCTGAATGTTTCCCAGTCGGGAGTGAGCGGCCAGGTGAGAGATCTGGAAGGGGAACTCGGCGTAACTCTTCTCCGGCGGAATCAACGCGAGGTCGCGCTGACGCCAGAGGGTGCGGTGTTTCTGCGCGAGGCGCAAGAAATCTTGTCGCGCGCCGAACGGGCGGTGGAGCTTGTCACGCGCGCTTCGCAAGGCCAGTACGGAAAGCTCACGATTGGCCTTTGCGGGCCGGCGACTTCGTCCTTCCTGCCGCGCCTAATCCGTGAGTTTAGACGACGCGAGCCGGGAGTCATGCTTTCTCTCAAAGACATTGAACCGGCGCAGCAGCCGGCAGCGCTGGCAAACCGCGAGATCGACATCGGCTTTACCCGCAGAATTCCGGCGGAGTTTCGGAAAACGCTGCGCAGCGAGATCTATTTCAGCGAGCCGGTCATGGTGGTGCTGCCACGCGGCCACTCGCTGGAAGGAAGTCATGCGGTTCAACTCTCTCAGCTTTCCGCCGAACGAATCATTCTTTATGCGCGCGAAGCTGCTCCGGAGTTGTTCGATTCGATCATCGCCATGTGCAAGAGAGCAAAATTCTCGCCGAAGATTGCGGATACCCCGCGACTTTGGCAGACGGTGCTTACGATGGTCGAAGCGAGCGAAGGTATTGCGTTGGTGCCCGCGTGCGTACAGCACCTTCGCTCAAACGGGATATCGTTCAAGCCTCTACCCGACAAGAAATGCCACGTAGATGTGGTCCTGGCGTGGCGCCAGAATGACCCCGATGCGATCCGCGATACTCTTCTGAACCTGCTGCGAAAGAGCCGGCCCAATTTAGAGCGGCCCTCTCAGGAAGCCACCGCCTAGGCACCGAAGAAGCTGGTTTGTTGGCCGGCGATGAAGATCTGCGGATTCCGGCGCCAGACCGGCCGCAATTAATGCCAAAGGTCTCTCCTATCAGAAATTCCGATAACTATCAGAAAAACAAACCCTGCACCCACACCGCATTCTGAACGCTCTCAACGCTTAGAATCGCGAAGCGCAAGAACGACGGCCGCCACGAGCATCCGGAGCCGACGGAGATAGGACCGCTCTCGAAAGCGCTTCCGACTCATTCCTAGGACGGACTCGCGCAGATTCTGCGCCTATCCCAAGAGAGGAGCTCCCATGAACGCCATTTCACAAAACGTCGGGGACACCGGAACATTTACGCCAGGCAAGGCGATTGCATACGGCACGCTCGCGAGTGGCCTGCTGGACGCGACCGACGGAGTAGTGTTTTTCTTTCTGACCAAACATCTAAATCCCATCCAGGTGCTGCAATACATCGCCAGCGGCATGCTGGGGACATCGGCGTACGAAGGCGGCTTGGCAACTGCCGGGCTGGGGATGCTGCTGCATTTCGTGATCGCAGGAGCGGTCGCGACCGTCTACGTTCTCGCCAGCCAGAAGCTACTTGTCTTACGTCAGCGGTGGGCTGCGTCGGGATTGATATACGGCGCTGCCGTCTACCTTTTCATGAATTTGATCGTTGTGCCTCTTAGCGCAATCGGTCCAAGCCCGATCCCGGCCGCGGCGCTGATCAACGGTCTCATCGGACACGCTCTGTTTGTCGGCCTGCCCATCGCCTTTTTTGCGAAGCAGGTCTCCAAATAGAGAAGCAAAGCCGGTCAAGAACTACCTCGTTCGGCAACTTCGAAACCGATTGTCAACGTCAGAAAGGAGAACTCGATGTCACGCATTCCAACACCCGCTTCGATTGAAGAGGCCCCAAAAGCTTCACAGCCTCTGCTGGAGGGGCTGAAAAAGATGCTGGGTTCAACTCCCAACATGTTCCGCCTCATCGCCGTAAGCCCTGCCGCCCTGGAAGGTTATCTGGAGATGTTCGGCGCGCTGAGCAAAGGCGAGCTTCCGGCTCCGACCCGAGAGCGCATCGCACTCGCGGTTGCAGAAATCAATGGCTGCAGTTATTGCCTTTCGGCACATACCTACCTCGGCAAGAACTTGGCAAAACTCGAGGATGCCGAAATCGTGGCGAACCGGAACGGCACGTCGAACGACCCCAAGGCCGATGTCGCCGTGCGATTCGCGGCTAAGATCGCCCGGGAACGCGGACAAATCAGCGAAGACGATCTGCGTTCGGTCAAGACGGCCGGATACAGTGACGCCCAGATCATCGAGATCATCCAGCATGTCGCCCTCAACGTCTGGACCAACTACTTCAACGAAGTCCTCAAGACCGACGTGGATTTCCCGGTGATCAAGAGCCG
>DATKPM010000093.1:0-9667 GCA_035524135.1 Candidatus Acidiferrum sp.
AAACCGGAGAACGATCCCCCGAGTCTGGATGCGAAGTATCGGAGGTTGTGGAAAAGTTGTCAAGAAATATTCTGGGGGAAAATACAAAATGTCGTGCGGTGGTTGTCCAAAGCGTCTATCCATTGTGGTGTCTATCCCAAAACTGAATCACCGTGAAAATGTGCGAAGAGAGATGCGCGGGCCGAATCGCGAGTCGCCGAAGTGATGTTCTTTAGGCAAAGAGTCCCCCGCGCAGGGTTGACTTGTCCTAACACGGTCAACAAAATTCATAGTGCAGACCATGGCGACACCAGCGATTGAAATACTCGGACTGACGAAGGACTATGCCCTGGGCCATTGGCGCCCGGGCAAGCGACGCTCGCTCGACAATCTGTCGCTCGAGGTGCAGGACGGCGAAGTGTTCGGATTTCTGGGGCCGAACGGCGCCGGCAAGACGACCACGCTGAAGCTGCTGATGAGCCTGATTTTCCCAACCGCCGGGACCGCAAGAATCCGCGGCCGCTCGATCCAAGACGTGCGGATGCACCGGGAGATCGGCTATCTGCCCGAGCAGCCGTATTTCTACGACTACCTGACGGCGAGAGAACTGCTGGATTATTTCGCTCAGTTTTTCGGCTACAGCAAGGCGGAGCGGCGGGAGCGCGTGGGCCGCTTTCTGGAACTTGTGGGCATGACACAAGCGGCGAACGTCCAACTGCGAAAATTTTCAAAAGGAATGCTGCAGCGCGTGGGCATCGCGCAGGCGATCCTGCACGACCCCAAAGTGGTGTTCTTGGACGAGCCGATGTCGGGGCTAGACCCGATCGGGCGGCGCGAAGTGCGCGACATCATTCTGGGCCTGAAGAGTCAGGGAAAGACCGTGTTTTTCTCGACGCACATTCTCTCGGATGCCGAGATGCTGTGCGACCGCGTGGGAGTTCTGGTTGGCGGAAAGCTGCAAGGAGTGGGCGCGCCCGGCGAAATCGTGTCGCTCGAAGTGAAAGGGATGGAGATTCTGACGGACCTGCCGGTTGGGAAGACCTTGCCGATGCCGCTGGCGGCGAATGCGACAGCGACAGGACAGCGTTACCGGATACAGGTCCCCGAAGCGGAGCTTTACACCGCGTTCGATCAGTTGCGCGCGTGCGGGGCGAAGATTCTGACTGTCACGCCGCTGCGGCCGACGCTCGAAGACTACTTCCTCAAGCTGGTGGAAAACGAGAAAGCGGCGTCGCACGCCGTCGAGGTGACCGTGCCATGAGTTCGAACGTGAGCATCGTGGCGATCAATACCTTCCGAGAAGCCGTGCGCGATCGTGTGCTCTACAACCTGATCTTCTTCGCGCTGCTCATGATGGGAGCGGCGATTCTGGTGGGGCAGATTTCGCTGGGCATCGAGCGGCTGGTGATCATCAACCTGGGCCTTTCGGCGATCTCGCTGTTCGGCCTGGTGATGGCGATTTTTATCGGTGTCGGGCTGGTCTACAAAGAAATGGACCGGCGGACGCTTTATAGCGTGCTTGCCAAGCCGATCCGGCGCGCGGAATTTCTGGTGGGAAAGTTTGGCGGGCTCCTGCTGACGCTCGCAGTCAATACACTGCTGATGACGTTTGGGCTGGCCGGCGCGCTGCTCTACGTGAACCGGCATTTCATGGCATCGGACGGCGGCATCCTGATCGCGATCTATTTCATTCTCCTGGAATTTGCCTTGGTCACGGCACTGGCGCTTTTCTTTTCCTGCTTTTCGAGCCCGATGCTGTCAACGGTCTTCACTCTCGGCATCTACATCGCGGGAATGTTTGCGCAGGACATTCGCAATGTTGGCGTGATGACGAAAAGTCCGGCTCTCACCGCCATCACGCGCGTGATTTATTTCCTGCTGCCGAATTTTCACAATTTCAATGCGATTGCCGCCGCAGGTCATGGCGACCCGATCCCTCTTGCGCTTGTCGGCTGGAACACGCTTTACGCAATTCTTTACGTGGCGATCGTCTTGACCGCTGCGGCCACGATCTTTGCAGGCCGCAATTTGAAATGATGCGGGGAAAGCAAGCCCGGCGCGCGGTGCTTGCCGTCGTGGCGATCGCCGTTCTTTTTCTTGCGATCACGCCTTTGCAGAAGCGCATCGATTCACAAACGCGCACCGTCGAAAAAGAAAAGGAAGAGCTCCTGCTGACGTCCGGGCCGGTCCTGAAAAAGCTGAGCCTCGGTTATAGCGCTCTCCTGGCCGACATCTATTGGACGCGCGCCGTGCAGTATTACGGCGGCTGGGTCGGCGACCGCAGCGCAAAATTTCAATTACTCTGGCCTCTGCTCGACCTGACGACAACTCTCGATCCGCAACTTATCGTCGCCTACCGGTTCGGATCCATTTTTCTTTCCGAGCCTCAGCCGATAGGGGCGGGGCAGCCTGAACGCGCCGTTGAACTCGTGAAGCGCGGCATTCAGGGAAATCCCGACGAGTGGCGCCTGGGGACCGACCTCGGCTTTCTGTATTTCTGGCACTTTCACGACTACGACGACGCGGCTGAGGCGTACTTGGAAGCCTCGAAGAATCCGAAAGCGCCCGAATGGGTCCGAATCATGGCGGCAAGAATGGCGGACCGCGGCGATGCGCTTGTGACTTCGAAACTTGTGTGGGCGCAAATCTATCAGACCACATCCAACAAAGAGATCAAGAAACAGGCTGTGCAGCACTTGGAGGGACTGAAAGCTCTTGATGACGAACGTCACCTGGATGCGCTTGTCGAACAATTCAAGCAGAAATTCGGGCGCGCCCCGAGTTCGCTCGCTGAACTCCGCGACAAGGGATATTTAGGCGGAATTCCCCTCGATCCCGCGGGATTTCCTTACCGGATCGGACCAGATGGCAAGACAGAGCTCGATCCAAAAAGCACCGTGAGCACGGAACTGGTTCCTCCCAACGCAATCACTCCTCCGCCGCCTTCGACACACGAATAGACGGGCGAGATTGCACGAAACATCCGGGATTATTCGTAGCGAAGCGCTTCGACGGGATTGAGCCGCGCCGCCTTCGTTGCGGGCCACACTCCAAACAGCAGTCCCACGCCAACGGAAACAGAAAATCCCGCAATCACGGCCCACACGGGAACCTCGGCCCTTAAAGAAGTCACTACAGGGACGAGCAGGACTATGGCGGTGCCGAGAAGGATGCCGATCAGGCCTCCTGTGCCGGTAAGCGCCATCGCCTCGAACAGGAATTGCCACGTGATGTCGCTGCGTTTCGCGCCAATGGCTTTGCGAACTCCGATTTCGCGCGTTCGCTCCGTCACCGAGACGAGCATGATGTTCATCACGCCCATCCCGCCGATCAACAAACCGATCGAGCTGAGCACGACGATCGCAAGTACGACGCCGCCGATGATGTCGTCAAACTGCTTGCGGATTTCAACGTTCGTGGTGATCACGAAATCATCTGGCTTGTTGTAGGGGACTTTTCGTCGCCGGCGCAGAAGCCCCGTCACTTCGTCCACCGCCTGATCGAGCTTCCCCGGATAGGCGAGGAAGCGAATCCCAATTTCATAGCTGGCGGGATAAAGTTTCGTGAAGGTGTAGTAGGGAATGGTGACGCGCATATCCTTGTCGTCGGTGCCGAATCCGGCAATCGGCTTTTCAAACACACCAATCACGCGGAATACGGAGCCATCCACCAGGATTTCTTTGCCGATGGCGTCATCGTCGCTGGCGAAAAACGCCTTGACGATATCTTCTCCGATCACCACCACGTTTAATCGATGTTCGTTCTCGGCTTCGGTGAAAAAACGGCCGGCCTTCATCGTTGCGTTCGAGTAGACCTCAAGATAGGCCGGAAACGTGCCGCGAAATTCGGTTCCTTCGACAAGGCTGTTCTTGTACTTGGCCGTATGAACCTGTTCCCACTGAAACTTGGAAATTGCGGTTTGCTTCACAGACGGGCATTGCTGCTGGATGGCCACGCCGTCTTCGTAGGTCAGTGGCTTGCGCATCCTTTCTTCTTCCGGCGGCCGCGCGTTGCGCGGCCCCTGCGAGAAGCGGTCGACCCAGGCGGTATTAATGCCCTCCGCGGTGATTTCGTTCTGCACCGTGACGCGGAATCCCTGGACGAGACCGACCACCAGAATGATCAGCGCCACACCAATCATCACGCCGAGAATGGCGAGAAAGCTCCGCAGTTTGTGGGTGCGGATGGTGTCGAAGGCCAGCCGGAGGTTTTCTTTGTAATCCTGCTTCATCAGGGTTTCTCTAATTCTCCGCGCGGAGCGCTTCGATGGGGCTCAGCCGCGCCGCTCGCATTGCCGGGTAAATTCCGAAGAACAGGCCGACTGCCGTGGACAGCGTCAACGCCACAAGAATCGCAAAGATCGGCGTTGAAATGGGAATCGGCGTCGCCGCGCGGACGATTGTCGCAATCGTGACGGCCAGAAGCACACCTGCCGCTCCTCCCGCGGCAGCGAGCAGCGCCGATTCCACCAGGAACTGGAGAATGATGTGGCTTCTCTTGGCGCCGAGAGATTTTCGAAGTCCGATCTCCCGCGTCCTCTCCGTCACGCTGGCCAGCATGATGTTCATGATCACGATGCCGCCGACCACCAGAAACACCGAAGTGATCCAGATAGCGATCCCAAACGCGTTGCCGGTAATTCGGTTCCACAGCCCTGTGATGGAGGACGGCTCGATCACGGCGAAATTGTCGTCGTCCTGATAGCGCACATGCCGCAGCGTCCGCAGAATCACGCGCGCCTCGTCTTCGGCCGCTTGCATATCTTCCTGGGAGATCGATTGAATGATGAGCGTGACGGAATCGTCCGGCTCCAGCCATTCGGAGCGATAGGTGGAAAGCGGAATCAGGACGAAATTGTCCTGCGACTGCCCGAAGACGGTTCCCTTGGCCGCGGCCACGCCGACGATAGTGTACTGCCCCTGCCCCGCGCGAATCTCCTTGCCGATGGCGTTTGTGCCTGGAAAAAACTTATCGTTCACATCCGCGCCAATGACGCAGACCTCGGCTCTCCGGTCGTCGTCCACCTGGGTGAGCAGGCGGCCGCTCGTAACATCGATGTCTTCAATGTCTGCGTATTTCGAGGTGGCGCCAATGATATGTACGTCCTGGCTCAAATCGCGGCCGTGGCGCACATCGGCAAACGTGTCCTGGACCGCAGCGACGGCGGAAGCAAGCGTCATGTCGTCGCGCACGGCGTAGTACGCCGACAAATCGAACGGAGGACGTTTGCGCGCGCGGTTCCATTCTTCGAAGTTCGTGACGATTCCGATGCGATCGATCACAAAGGCATTCGCGCCGAGATTCGCCACTTTCGTCGCCACATACACATTCAGCCCGTTGAGAACGGAAATCACGGAAACGAGCGTCGTGACCGCGAGAATCACTCCGAGAAGGGTCAGGATAGTCCGCAACTTGTGCGCGCGCAGCGTATCCAGCGCGATTCGCAGGGTCTCGCGCAGCGCCACCGAGGCTCGGCGCGCTTCGGGGAGGAGTTGACCTGGCGGTTTCACGGTACCTTGGCCTTATAGACGGATGATCGGCTGAAATAGCGTCCGAACCATTTTACGCTCCGCTCAATCGAAAAATATCGGCAATTCACCCCTTGCGGTGGAACCGCGGAAAACCCGGTTACAATGAGAGAGTAGCCGCCGCCCGTGCCAATCGTCGCGTTCGGTGCACACTTATGCCCCGTTTCCTGCTTGCCTGTGTGATGGCCGCACTCGCCGCTTCCTTAGGAACGGCTCCCTGGCTCGCGTCCCGCCTACATTCGCAATCGCATTCCGGCACGGCGCAGGCGGACGAACACGCGCCGCCTTCGTCCGACGAACTTCGCACCCGCGCGAAGGAACTTCTCTCGAATCAACATGCCAACGACCGTGCGCTCGAGCAATACGAGCGCCTCGAGCACCAGATGGAGCGGACGGCGGGCTCCAATCCTACGATCACCGACGACAAATTGTTTCGCGTCGTACCCACGGGTTTTGGCACCTTCAAGATCCTCATGAAGGTCGACGGAAAGGACGTAGACAAGGATGAATACCGCAAGCAACTGAAGCGCTGGGCCGATGCGCTGCAACTGACATTGAACCCTTCCGATGCACGAACGCGGGAACTTCAAGAGAAGTACGAAAAAAAACAGCGTGACCGGGCGGAATTCGTCGACGCAATGAAGGAGGCCTTTACGCCGCACTGGATCGGCCGGGAAACGAAGGGCGGCCATGACTGCGACGTCTTGACGCTCGATCCCAATCCCGATTTTCGCCCACGCTCGATGCTGCAGGGCGCTCTGCAGCACGTCAGGATCAAAATCTGGGTGGACCACCAGGCGAACCAGTTGGTCTACGGAGAAGCGACGGTGATCAGCGATATTTCCATCGGCGGCGGCATCTTCGGAAAACTCTACCGCGGCGGGGTCTTTTCCCTCGAACAGCAGCAATTTACCCCGGATGTCTGGCTGCCAGTCCGCATGCAATACGACTACACGGTGCGCAAGTTCCTGTTCACTTCCGAGGAGCACGAGTTGATCGAGGCCAGCAATTACCGCCATCTGGGCACGCCGAAGGAGGCGCTGGCGGAAGTGCAGGCGGAGATAGCAAAAAGCGCAACGGGACGCGGCGACCCGTAACTTTTTGGCTCCCGCCGGGTTCCCTCTCTCAACGACGCCCTCGCCGAGGCGCACAATAGTGGAGAGGTGATCCCATGAACCGGTGCCTGCTTGCGGGAACGGTTATGTTTCTGATTGCTGGTGCGGCAGCCTCCGCTCGTGCGCAATCGACACCCTCCGTGCCACCCGCTCCGGCGGTGGCGCCAGTGCAAAGCGCAGATCAAAATTCTTCCGCAGCAAATTCGGCGCCCGAAAGGAAAGTGTGGACCAACGAGGATATGGGCGAACTCCGCTCGGATTCCTCCGTCTCGACGTTTCAGCCGAAGGGAAAAAACGCGGGGAGCAACTCCAAAGGCGCAGCAGCCAATTCGCGTGGTCGCGACGCTTACTGGTACCGCCAGCAGATCACAAAATTGCAGGAAAAAATTCCGCCCATTGACGCGAAAATTGCCGAGCTGAAAAAGGGAATCAGCGGCGGGACGGTCAACGACCCCAACACGTCCTCGCGCCCTTACGTTGGAGTCCGCCCCGGAAGCTGGCAGCAGCAAGTGGACGATCTGGAATCGCGGCGCGAGGATATTCTGCAGAAAATCGCCGCGTTGCAGGACCAGGCGCGGCACGCCGGCGTGCCGGATAACGAAATCCCCTGATCGAAAAAGGCCGCAAAAGAAGCCGCGTGCGCTCCGCAACTTCGCAGGAACGCTTGATGCTGCATTAAACCGGCTGCAACCCCGCACCCGTCGATTCCAGCTCGATCCGCAGTGCCCAATCGAAGTGAAATTTCTCCTGGGCCAGGAATTTCTCGAGCTCCTCGCGGCTCGGCGCTTCGAATTCCACCAGCATCTTCCCTTCCTGCATGTTCACCAGCACTCGGCGCGCCTCCACCTGCTTCGCGCCGTGCAGCCTCTGCGCCAGCTCCGCCGCTCCCTGGCGCGTCAGGCACGCCAGCGTGTGTTGCGTGAGGTAACGAGCCATTCCCGCTCCTGTTCCGCTACAATGTGTCCCCGCAAACGCTCCCATTCCGAATACACTGCCACCGGAGAAAAAGCAAATGGCCGAGCGCCGGACTTCGCATCCCTACTACGTGTATGACGCGGTGATGGCGCAGCCGGCGCTGATCGAAAAAGTTTTTTTGCGCCGCCCGCTCATTGAAAATGTTGCTGACGCCGCCGCGGCGAAATCGCGCCTCGTCTTCGTGGGCATCGGCACGTCGCTCCATGCCGCGCGCCTGGCGGAACTGTGGGCGCGGGAATTCACCGGCGGGCGTTTTCGCGCGCAATTTGAGCAGTCGTTTGAATTTCTGCACCATCCTTTCGCGCTCGATTCGCAAGATGCGGTCGTCTTCTTCACGCACACGGGAACATCGAGCGCTTCTGTCGAAGCGATTCATCGCGCCAAGGCAGCCGGAGCGCTGACGATTGCGATCGTCGGTGAGAATTGCGGCGAAGGAGCCCGCGCGGCCGATTTCCTCATCGAAACGTGCGAACAGGAAGTGGCGTTCGCGTACACCAAGAGCTACACGACGGCTCTGGCTGCGGCCGCTTTGCTGCTGCTGCGTTTCGCCGAACGCAAAAACCTGCTTTCGGCGCTAGCGGCACGCGACGCGCTGGCCAGTGTCCCGTCTTTGATGCAACAGTCGCTCGCCCTTGAGCCGGAAGTTCGCGCGTTGGCCCGCCGCGTGGCGCCTCTCCCGCGCGTCGAAATATTCGGCGCCGGGCCCGGATGGGCCACGGCCCGCGAAATCGCGCTGAAAATTAAGGAAAGCTGTTACATCGCCGCGGAGGGCTTTGAGACGGAAGAAGTCCTGCACGGACCTTTCTCGGAGATTGATTCCCGAGGCGCTCTAATCGGAATGCTCACCGGGAGGCCTACAGACGAGCGAGCGCGCCAAATCCTCCTTGCCGCGGGGGAGGTTCACACTCTGCGCGCGGCCGTCATCGTGCCCTCCGCGAATCGAGATATTTCGGCCGAACAAATTCTCGTTGTGCCGGAATGCGGCGAATGGCTTTCCGCCTTCGTTCATCTGGTTCCTCTCCAACTGCTCAACTATTTCATCGCCCTCGAAAAGGGAATCAACCCGGATACCGGCCGCCAGGACCAGCCCGCCCACGCCGCCGCCAGCCGCCACTACAAGTACTGAGCACGGAGGCCAAACACTTGTCCTCGCGTACAGGTGTCGCTTGCGAAAAACATCCGGCCGCGGCGCCCATATCCATCTACTCGACGGATTAACATGAACGGATAAAACAACGACGTGGAGGTGTCCCGTGAAAGCTCTTCTGATCCGTTTCGTTTGTTCGGCTCTTTTCGCTGCGGTTCTCATCCTGTCCGCGGGTGCGCAGGGCCGCGAACCTGTCGGCAACATCTCCGGAACGGTGCTCAACGCGCACGGCAAGCCGGTGGCCGACTCGACCGTCTTCATCCAGACCGCCGACGGCCTTCATCCGCACGCCACACGTACCGACCGCGAAGGCAGGTTTGAGTTTGTTCGCTACGAGACAGGTCAATACGACCTCCGCGCTTACGCCAATGGGGCCTTCTCGGATTGGGATAGGAACGTCGTCATCCGCTCGAAGAAGACGACCGAAGTGACGCTCCATCTGGAGGCGCAATGACGCACGAGTTACTCGAGAGTGGGCGCGGGCGTCTCGGTGCGGCGGCGTTTCTTCTGGTGGCCACGCTGGTCTTGTCCTTTTTTGTGACGCTGCCGCAGGAGGCCGTCCGCGCAGGAGAAAAAGGGGTGGGCACGGTCGCGGGAACGGTGGTGAATCACGCAGGAACGCCCGTTTCCGACGCGCGCGTGACGCTGCAGGGCGCGGATGGAACCGAGCCCGAGACAACTCTGACGAATTATCACGGACGATTTTTCTTCCCGCAACTTCCGCAAGGCTACTACGACGTGCGCGCCTACTCCGACGGCGAATGGAGCGCCTGGAAGCACAACGTGGAAGTAAAAACCGGCAAACAAACCGAAGTGCGTCTGGAAGTAATCCCACGCAAGAAATCGAGCGATTAACGCGAAAGCCGGCAACCCAAGGAAAGCGATCCTCTATTCGTATCGCAGCGCCGTCATTGGCTCCACGC
>DATKPM010000094.1:0-6554 GCA_035524135.1 Candidatus Acidiferrum sp.
CCAACGCCTCCGGGCAAATCCAACTGGTCAATGCGCAAACGGAAAAGCTGTTTGGTTACGAACGCCGGGAATTGATCGGCAAGCCCGTTGAGACTCTGATTCCGCCGCGTTATCACGCCAACCACGTATCCCATCGCGAACGTTACGGAGCGGCCTCGCGGCCGCGCGCCATGGGCGCCGGGCTTGTGCTCTATGGCCGGCGTAAGGACGGCACGGAATTCCCGGTCGAGGTCAGCTTGAGCCCGCTCGACACCGAGGAAGGCGTTCTCGTTTGCAGCGCCATTCGCGACGTCACCGATCGCCGCCGCATTCAGGACGAGTTGGCGCACGCCAATGAAACGCTTGAACTGCGCGTTGCGGAACGCACGCGCGAGCTTGCCACTGCGCACGAAGCGATTCTTCACAGTCACGAGCGTCTCGATCTCGCCCAAAAAGTGGCTTCCATCGGCGTCTTCGACTACGACCTGGAGAGCGAAAGCGGCGCTTGGAGCCCGGGGATGTTCGAAATCTATGGTCTTCCGCTCTCCGATGGGAAGATCACACGCGAATTTTGGCAATCGTTGATGCTTCCCGAAAGCATGGCTGTTGCCAACCGGGAATTCGACCAGCAGGCTGCTACCACCGGCAACATCAATATCGAATTTCAGATCCGCCGTCCCGATGGAGAAATTCGCTGGATCGCTTCCCGCGGCAAACTCTTTCCGAACCCTGCGGGACGAAAGGTTCGCTTGGTGGGAGTCAATGCAGACGTCACCGACACCAAGCAGCGCGAAATCGAAGCTCGCTCCATGGCGGCTGTCCTGGAGCGCCGTGTCGAAGAGAGAACAGCCGAGCTCAAAATTGCCAATAAGGAGCTCGAGTCCTTCTCCTACTCCGTATCCCACGATCTGCGCGCTCCTTTGCGCCACATGGATGGCTTTGCTCGAATCTTGAAAGACGAATTCGGCGCTTGCCTCCCTCAGGAAGGTTTGCGCTATCTCGATCGCATCGTTTATGCCGCCAATCAGATGGGGCGCTTGGTCGATGATCTCTTGGCTCTTTCGCGCATTGGCAGAAAGGAGCTTGCCCGCCAGCAGGTTCCTCTTGGCGACATCGCCGTGGAAGTCCAAAGGGAATTGGCGGCAGATGTCCACGAACGCAGGATCGAATGGAAAATCGGCGAGCTTCCCGTAGCACATTGCGATCCGGGCCTTCTTCGAATCGTCTTTTCGAATCTCCTCGCAAACGCTGTCAAATTCACCCGGCGTTGCCCTGTTGCTGTTATTGAGGTGGGTGTCTGTACCGAAGCGGAACAGGAAGCAATCTTCGTTCGCGATAATGGTGTGGGCTTCGACGCCAAATATGCCGATAAGCTATTTGGTGTGTTCCAGAGGCTTCACCGGGAGGATGAATTTGAAGGCACAGGTGTCGGTCTCGCGACTGTCCAGCGCATCATCCATCGGCACGGCGGCGAAATTCACGCCGCGTCTCAGCCGGGCGTGGCGACTACTTTCCTCTTCACCCTCGGGAAGGACTCCATCCTTCGATCTGCCGGGCAATCGACGGAGGTTTCGAGTGGGCGAACCTGAATTGTTGGACGTTTTATTAGTTGAAGATAATCCTGCGGATACCGATCTCACGATTCACGCATTGCAGAAGAGCGGCGCCATCTCCAACATCTGCCACGTCTGGGACGGCGAGGAGGCCCTCGATTTTCTCTTCTGCCGGGGAACTTTTGCCTCTCGCGACTTTTCCCGCCCGCCTCGCGTGATTCTACTCGATCTCAAGCTCCCCAAGCGCGACGGTTGCGACGTTCTTCGCGAGCTGAAATCGGACCCTCGCACCCGCTCCATCCCCGTGATCATTCTCACTTCCTCCAAGGAAGAGCGGGACCTGCTCCAAACATATCGCCTCGGGGTAAACAGCTACATTCAAAAGCCGGTCAGCTTCGTGGAATTTCAGGAGGTCGTCCGCCAGCTCGGTCTCTACTGGTTCGGCGTGAATTCGGCGCCGCCGCCTTCCTGTTTCACTTCTGAATAAGGGGGCACACGTGTCCGCGGCTTCTTCTTCGCAGCTCCCCGGCGCTCGAGATCGGTTGAGTCTTCTCCTCGTGGACGATAATACGGACGATTTGGAAATCTCCCTCCACGCTCTCCAAAAATCTGACTTGTGCTTTTCCGCTCACACTGTTTCCACGCGCGAACAGTTCGTTGAAAAGCTGAAAAATCAGCCTTTCGACGTCGTCGTTTCCGATTTTCGTATGCGCGATTGGACCGGGCTCGACGCTCTGGAGGAGGTCCGCCGCGTCAGCCATGAGACTCCTGTCGTTCTCCTCACTGGCACTCTCGGCGACGAGCGCGCCGTCGATTGCATCAAGCAGGGAATCACCGATTACGTTCTCAAAGAGCAGATCACACGTCTTCCCATCGCCATCCGCCGCGCCGTCGATGAGCGCCACTTGCGCCAAGCCGAAGCCCGCGCCATCGAGGCTCTTCGCGCCAGCGAAGCGCGTTATCGCGGGCTGGTCGATAACGCCACCTATGGTATGTACGGCCTCTCTCCCAGCGGCCGTTTTCTCTACGCGAATCCTGCCCTGGCATCGATGCTCGGTTACGATTCTCCGGCCCAAGTCCTCCAGATCGAGGACGCCAAGAAAATTTTTCGCGATTCCTCCGTCGCCGCCGCCGTCGAGCACGAATGCCGCTGGAAGCCACTGGTGGAGTCAACGGCCGAATGGATCCGCAAAGACGGGAAAATCATCACGGTTCGTCTCAGCGGCCGCCGCACGCAATCGCCCGGCGATTCCATTGGTTCGATCGAAATGATCGCCGAAGATGTCACCGAGCGCATCGGCCTCGAAAAGCAGCTTCTCCAGGCGCAGAAGTTCGAGGCAATCGGTCAACTGGCTGGCGGCATCGCGCATGACTTCAACAACATGATCGGCGCAATTCTCGGCTGGGCCGATATCGGCCTGGATGAGACCGAGGCCAGCTCGCGCCTCCACCGCCATTTCGAGAAAATTCGCCATCAGGCGGAACGCACCGCCGCCTTGACGCGCCAGCTTCTTGCTTTCGCGCGCCGCCAGATTCTCGAGCCGCGCAATATCGACCTCAACCAATCCGTCACCGAGACGTTTTCGCTGTTGGAAAAAGTCATCGGCAGCAACATCGAAATGCACACCCGCCTCGCCCGCAACCTGTCCGTCGTCCGCGCTGATCCCACACAGGTCGAACAAGTGCTCATGAATCTCTGCATCAATGCACGCGACGCCATGCCCAACGGCGGGTCCATCCACATCGAGACCGCTAACGTTCAATTCGACGATGAATACTGCGCGATGCAGCCTTATGCCCGCCCTGGCTTCTATTCGCTTCTCGCGGTGTCCGATACCGGTACAGGCATGGATGCCGCCACTCTCGATCGCATTTTTGAGCCTTTCTTTACCACCAAAGAAGTCGGCAAGGGCACAGGCCTCGGCCTTGCCACTGTTTACGGCATCGTCCGCCAGCATGGTGGTTTCATCCACGTTTATAGCGAACCCGGCCATGGCAGCACCTTTCGTGTCTACTGGCCCGCCAATTCACAGCCTGCCGACACCCCCGAAATCTCAGAAGATTCCGGCCCGATTCGTGGTGGGTGCGAGTTCATCCTCGTCGCCGAAGATCACGAAGGTCTTCGCGATCTTGCTCGCGAGACTCTCGCCAATCTCGGCTACCACGTTCTCCTCGCTTCCGACGGCGAACAGGCCGTCCTTGAATTCGAATCGCACGCTTCCGAAATCGATCTCCTGCTCGTCGACGTTGTCCTCCCCAAAATGAGCGGTCCCGAGGTGTATGCTCACGTTTCCCGCTTCGCGCCTCGTATCCCCGTTATCTTCGCCACGGGCTATAGCGCTGATCTCGCTCTTCCGGACCAGTTGCGCCGCGACGGACTCTCCGTCCTCCAGAAGCCCTATTCTCCCCGTGCTCTCGCCCGCAAAGTCCGCGATGTCCTCGACCAGCATGTCCGCCTTCTTTCCCGCAAGTAACTCCCTGAGCCGCAGGACGTTACCGCCATTTCTTGCCTCATTGCTTCACTTCCCCTTCACTCGCGCCTTTTCTTCTATTCACATTTTGCCTGTGCCCTCTTTCAATGTTGACACGTGCCGTTTTCGGTGATACACGGGAGTCTACTCGTGGAGCCGGCCGTCAGGCCGGTATGCTGGGGGCATCGAGCGCGCTAACCCGTGTGCTCTGCCTGCCTTCGGCGACCCACCCACCCCGGGAGGTGATTGCCGTTAGGCTTTCACCTCCTTATTACCTCTGCTCCCGCCTCTCGCAAACACCGCTTCATTTTCCCCGTGCAGCGTTATAATGCGCGCACCTGATTCGCGGCCCGCGATCCTCGGGGATTTTCCCATCGCGCGCACGCGTCGAAGGAGAGAGATGGGGCTGCAGATCTCAACGCGCAAGTCCGGCAATGTGACGATCGTCGATCTTCAGGGCCGCATCACCATCGGCAGCAGCAACGACGAGCTCGGCGCCGCGTTGCGCAAGCTGGCCGAATCGGCGCCGTGCGACGTCGTCGTCAACCTCGCGGGCGTCGCGCAGGTCGATAGCTCGGGCATCAGCACGCTGGTGCGCAGCTACGTCACGCTCGAGCGGCTCGGCGGAGGATTGCGGCTGCTCAATCCCAACGGCCACGTGCGCGACGTGCTCGAACTCACGCGCCTCATCAATTCCATTCCCACCTACACGGACGAGAAGAAAGCCGTGGATAGTTTTCGCGGCGGCTTCGGCCGCGGCGCCTGATCGCGCGCTAATCGAAATAATTTGTGTTGTAATTTTCTGCCGGGAAAAACCTGCGGGAAACTGCGCAAAAAAATCTACGAATTCTTTTTCAATTCCGCCAGCACCTGCTTCGCCACTTCCTTCAGCGTTTCAAACACGCCCTGGCCCTGCACGGCGACGGCTTCGAGCGCCGGCTCGCCCTTCACGTTCAATTCTTTTTTCAGCGCGTCGACGGGCAAAATATTCGGCAGGTCGCGCTTGTTGAGCTGCAGCACGTAGGGAATCGTGGCGAAATCCA
Source organism: Candidatus Acidiferrum sp. (assembly GCA_035524135.1). Taxonomy (GTDB): domain Bacteria; phylum Acidobacteriota; class Terriglobia; order Acidiferrales; family UBA7541; genus Palsa-295. The sequence continues at coordinate 5,047 of DATKPM010000094.1, forward strand.
GGCTATGCTCTTTCAAATGCTCGCGCAGGTTGTCGAGCGTTTCGAGATTCGCGTCCAGCCGCTCTTCCTGCGAATCGGCAACGAACACCACTCCGTCCGCGCCTTTCAAAATCAGCCGGCGGCTGGCCTCGTAGAACACCTGCCCGGGAACGGTGTAGAGGTGGAACCGCGTGCGAAACCCGCGCACCGTGCCGAGATCGAGCGGAAGAAAATCGAAGAACAGCGTGCGATCCGTCTCGGTCGCCAGCGACACCATTTTCCCTTTTTGTGTGGTTCCCGTGTGCTCGTAGACCCACTGCAGGTTCGCCGTCTTGCCGCCAAGACCCGGACCGTAATAGACAAGCTTGCAGTTGATCTCGCGAGCGGGAAAGTTAATAAAAGGCACGAGTTCCTCAGAGCTGCGTCGCTTTTTAGATATAGCATAGCCATTCCGCACAGGCCACAGCCCGCGTTCTCCTCTTGTTCGCAACTGACAATGCCGCTGCACCGGCGGGCCAGGGAACGCCCGGACTGACACTTCCCACTTCGGCGCGAGGCACTTGCCGAGGAAGTACCGAGGCCGGGAAGCAGGGAGGTGCGGAGACGGAGGGCTATGGAGAAGGGAAAAACGCGCTCCTCGAACCCCCGGATTGACTTGCGATTAGAAACGTGACCAAGGCTTTGTTTTGAGCAAGTTACGGCGAATTCTAATCGCCCCCACCCGCGATTAGATTCGGGATGCCGGAGGCGCATCAGGTCAAGCGGGAGCGAAGGGGTGTTGGACGCGACGGCAGGAGACAGAGGCAGGGATGCAGGGACGCAAGGAGGCAGGGCGCGGAGATTACTTTTCGGCTGCGTCCATCGAATGCGTCGCATAAATCACTCGATCGACGCTAGCACGATTCGGGCGCGGCGTCAGTTGTGGCGTAGTACAGAAAAAGTACAGTTCTAGAACCGACGCGGCGCAGGCGAGCACACCCAGCAGCGCGCGGATTTTTTGCGCCAGGAACATGCCGCACCGCCTCAGCAGACGTCGTCGTAAGGCGGCGGCGGAGAATTCGCGGGGACGCGCCAGTGTCCGCCGACGAACTCCAGGCGCGACACCAGGCGCAGGGTGGTTTCCAGGTCGCCGACGGAGCGCTCGATATCGGGCCAGAGGCGGCGGCGCGCCGCGCCCTGCGAATGGCGCGCGGTGCGAATGATCCAGGCAAGCGCGCAATGCTTGATGGCCAGCTCTTCCAGAATTTCGCGCGCGGCGGAATGGTCGGCGAGGCAGGCGGCCTGCAGGCTGGAAGCGAACTGCTCGATCCCCTCGGTCAAGCGGCGAAAACGGGCTTCGATTTTTTCTTCGTAGGCGGCCTGGTCCTGAATTTTGCGGCCCTGGAAAACTTCAAAATCTTTCAATGACGGTTCGTGAGTCAGATGATGCATAAAGACACCTCTCCTGGCCGGGCGCACAACTGCCTTGAGAGCTTCGTCAGAACAAAGACGCGGTGAGCGGAGCGATTGCTTGCCCCCGTCTTGTTGGG
>DATKPM010000095.1:0-8338 GCA_035524135.1 Candidatus Acidiferrum sp.
CATCGGCAGCCGCGTCATCGCCCGCGAAACCATCTCCGCCATCCGCAAAAACGTCCTCGCCAAATGCTACGGCGGCGACATCACTCGCAAACGCAAGCTCCTCGAAAAGCAAAAAGAAGGCAAAAAGCGCATGAAGCGCGTAGGCCGCGTCGACATCCCGCAGGAAGCCTTCCTCGCCGTCCTCAAAGTCGCCGGCAGCGCGGAAGAGGAATGAAGGTCACATGGGATCAGAGCAGATTTCTCTCTGCCCGATTTCAGTTGAGCATCTTGAGGATGACTCCTCCAACCTGCTGCCCCTGAAGATTTCGGACTCCCTCTTCGTCGAAGATGTGTCGGAAATTCTGCGCGACACAGCTTTCGATCCATTGGTCCCTCAGTATTACAGTAAAGAAGAAGTTGGTCGTCTGACGAGGGCGAAATATGCATTCGTCCGTCGCATTGAATGTGAAAACGGGGAAGAGCCGAATGCGAGAGCCGAGTCCGTGAGAATGCTCTACCAGTTTTATATCGGACTAAAAGCTGTCAGGCCCACCACTGGACGATTCCAAGTACTTCACTACGACATGGGCAAGCCAAAACCCAGACTACCAGCCGGGGAGCGAAACGACTACGCGACCATACTCTGCGACTGTGAAATTCTAAATCGCGTCCGAATAAAAGACCTGATGGAATTAGCGCAACTCGGGCCATGTATTTCAAGAACGCTGAATTCGGCGAAGAACCCGATCTCGCAAGCTGCCCAAAGTCTTGAAATCGGGTACAGGGCGGACTTTCTGAATGTCCGTCACTTACTTTGGGTAGTGGGGCTGGATGCTCTATTTACTTCCACTGAGTGGAAAAACCGAGGCAGAGATGTGGCTGTAGAGCGAATAAAGGACTTTCTGGGGCTAGACTTCCAAATTTATCCCGAGCAGCCTTTCGCGGGGCTCGACTTGCCGACGCTTGGTAGTGTTCTCTTGAAGGATGCCGCGGAACACATTTACAAACTACGTAACGATTTCGCACATGGTGCATGGCCTGATAAACAATGGGCGGGCAGAGTATGCCGGCGCAGCCTCAGCCTCGATCCGGGCAGGGACATTTACTATGCAGAGCAGCTTTCCGAGGCCGCGTCCGCTACTCTTCGGGGCTGCCTGAGGAAGATATTGTCCGATCGGCAATGGGTCGAAATTTTTAGTGACAAGACCAAAATGAACTCGTACTTCGCATCTCGCAATCTTATAAGAAGGAGAAAAAAGCAATTCTCTGCCCATCCATAAACGGCCGATTGGACTCACGTCTTATTTTTTCGGCGCACCGTCGCATCGAGCGTGCCGCGGGCGAGGCGCACCCCGATGTCGTCGCCCACGTTGACCTGCTCGGGCGAGCGCAGTACGTTGCCCGCCGCGTCGTAAGCGATGGCGTAGCCCCGTTCGAGAATCTTCAGGGGGCTTCGCTCGTCAAGCTGCAGCGCGGCGGCTTGCAGGAATCTTCGCTTGGCGACCAGCGCGCGATCCACAGCCGCGCTCAGCTGCGCCGTCTTCTGCTCCACGGCGCTTCGCAGCCGCGCAATCCGCGCGCTCAAATCAATCCCCGCGAAGCGAAGCTGTGCCAGATTCTGCTGGCGCCGCTTGCGTGCAAGAACTCGTTCGAGCGCGGCAAGCAGCGCGCCCTGCTGTTGCGCGATCCTCCGGCGAATTACTTCAGCGCGCCGCCGCAGGTCGAACCCGACAATCGCCGCGTCCGCGCGCGTCACCCTTTGCCGAATCGTCGCCAGGCGCAGCCGCAATCCGATGGCGAGCGACGAGGACATTTCGTCCACCTGCTGTCGCCGCCGCCGCACGAGCACTTCGAGCTGCCGGAAGCCGCGATGCGCCGCCAGCTCCTGCACCCGCTGCCGCGAACGCAGAATGCGATACCTCATGCGGTCGATCAGCCGCCGCTCGGATTCCGCCAGGTGCCGCTCGAACTCCTGCCGCGAGCGCACCACGATTTCCGCCGCGGCCGAAGGAGTCGGCGCGCGAAGGTCGGCCACAAAATCGGAAATCGTGAAATCGGTCTCGTGGCCTACGCCCGTGATCACGGGAATTTCCGATCCGGCAATCGCCCGCGCGACCACCTCCTCGTTGAACGCCCAAAGATCTTCGAGCGATCCGCCGCCCCGCGCCACAATCAAAACGTCCGCCGCCTTCGCTCGATTGAAATACCGCACCGCTTCCGCGATTTCCCCCGCCGCTCCTTCGCCCTGCACCTTCACCGGAAACAAAAGCAAATGAACGTTTGGAAAGCGCCGCTTCAGCACGCGCAAAATGTCGCGAATCGCCGCGCCCGTCGGCGACGTCACCACGCCGATTCGCCGCGGCAGCACGGGCAACGGCTTCTTGCGCGTTTCGTCGAACAATCCCTCCGCCGCCAGTTTTTTCTTCAGTTGCTCGAACGCAAGCTGCAGCGCGCCGAGACCCGCCGGCTCGATATAACTGACGTACACCTGATACTCGCCGCGCGGCTCATAGACCCCGATCGCGCCGCGAAGAATCACCTGCAGCCCGTCCTCGGGGCGGAACTTCAGGCCGCGCGCCTGATCGCGAAAACAGACGCAGCGAATCTGCGCGCTCGAATCCTTCAGCGTGAAGTAGAGATGTCCGGACTGCGCGGGTCGGTAATTCGAGACTTCGCCTTCAATCCATACGTCGGGAAACTCGCGTTCGAGCATGCCCGCGATGCGCGAGGTCAGCTCGCTCACCTTCCAGACTTTCTTTTCCGGCTGCAGATTGAAGAGCGACGGTTGTTCCATGTGTTTGCACGCGCGTCAGCGGCGGAAGAGATTCACCACCCACATCAGCAGCGTGAGCGCCAGGCTGAGAACGATACACGTAACGATGGGGAAATAAAACGAGCCGTGCCGGCCTTTGACGGCGATGTCGCCGGGAAGATGCCCCAGGCGAAACGGGAGCCTCCCGGAGAAAACCAGCAGCGCGCCGACCGCAACCAAAAGCACGCCAAGCACGAGCAGCAGCTTGCCGAGTTCGCGCGCCGGGTCCATGACGTCTTTCGGCCTCATTGTACGCGAAGCGGTTCTCATTGCCACAGAGTCACGGAGCCACAGAGGGAAGAATGGAAGGGGAAAACTCCCGCTTCTTTGATTCCCCCTCCGAGAACAAAACTACGCGAGTTCGGAACCGGAGAAAAAATAGCCGATTTCAAAGGCCGCCGTATCGGGCGCGTCGGAACCGTGCGTGCAATTGTATTGAATGCTGGTGCCGAGATCGTGGCGGATCGTTCCCGCCGCAGCCTTCGCTGGATCGGTCGCGCCCATCGTTTCGCGCCACTTGGCGATCGCGCCTTCGGCTTCGAGAACCATCGCGACCACTTTGCCCGTGCTCATGAATTCCGTGAGCTCGGGGAAAAAGGGCCGCTCGCGATGGACCGCGTAGAATCCTTCCGCTTGTGCCTTCGTCAGCCGCATGGACCTGATCGCGATAATTTGAAAATTGGCGGCATGAATTCGGCCCAATATTTCACAGGCAAGGCCGCGTTTTACAGCGTCGGGCTTAATGATGGCAAGTGTGCGTTCCACTGGCACGAAGGTCTCTCCTCTTCGGTCTTGAAAGTCCTCGGGTCTAAAGACCCGAGCTACATTAGGCAAAATTCTTCTGCGTTACTTCTTCTTTTTCTTTGCGGACTTCGGCTTTCCGACCTTTTTCGGCGAGCGCTTCGCGCCCTTCGCGCGATAAACCGACGCGAGAGTCTGCCCGATGTCCGCGGGGCTCTGCACCGTGTGAATGCCGGCGGCGCGCATCGCTTTGTATTTGTCCGCAGCGGTTCCCTGCCCGCCGCTGATGATCGCTCCCGCATGGCCCATGCGGCGGCCTGGCGGCGCGGTCTGCCCGGCGACATAGCCGACGACCGGCTTCTTTACGTGCTTCTTGATGTATTCCGCCGCAACCTCTTCCGCATTCCCGCCGATCTCGCCGATCATCACGATCGCGTGCGTGCCGGAATCCTCGTTGAACAGCTGAATCGCATCAAGAAACGATGTGCCGATGATCGGATCGCCGCCGATGCCAATGCAGGTGGATTGCCCAATCCCGAGGCGGGTGAGCTGATCAACCGCTTCATAAGTGAGCGTCCCGCTGCGGCTCACCAAGCCGACATTTCCCTGCTTGTGAATCGAGCCGGGCATGATGCCGATCTTGCATTGGCCGGGAGAAATGATTCCAGGACAATTTGGCCCGATCAGGCGCGTTTGCGGGCTGCTTTTCAAAGCGGCGGCGACGCGCACCATGTCGAGCGTCGGAATTCCCTCCGTGATGCAGATGACCAGCGGCAGTCCGGCGTCCGCCGCTTCGAGAATTGCGTCCGCGGCGAACGGCGGCGGAACGAAAATCACGGACGCGTTCGCGCCCGTCTTTTCGACGGCTTCCGCAACCGTGTTGAAAACCGGCACGCCAAGATGCTTCGTCCCGCCTTTGCCGGGTGTGACGCCTGCAACAACTTTCGTGCCGTAATCGAGCATCTGCTGCGCGTGAAAACTGCCTTCGCGCCCGGTGAGTCCCTGGACGAGAACCTTTGTGGACTTGTTAACCAGGACGCTCACTGGGCGCCTCCCGCCAGCGCAACGGCCTTTTTCGCGCCGTCTTTCATGCCCTCAGCGACGGTGAAATTCAGGCCCGAATTGCGGAGGATTTCTTGTCCCCTATCCACGTTCGTGCCTTCCATGCGAACGACGACGGGGGTGGTGAATTTCAATTCGCGCGCCGCGTTGACCACACCTGTGGCGAGGACATCGCAACGCAAAATGCCGCCGAAGATATTCACGAATACGGCTTTCACGTTCGGGTCGCTCAGCAAAATGCGAAATGCGTTTTTCACTTGTTCTTCCGACGCGCCGCCGCCGACGTCGAGAAAGTTCGCGGGATTGCCACCGCTCAGCTTGATGATGTCCATCGTAGCCATGGCCAGCCCGGCACCGTTGACCATGCAGGCGATGTTGCCGTCGAGTTTGATGTAGTTGAGTTTGAATTTCGAGGCTTCGACTTCGAGCGGTGTTTCTTCGTCGAGGTCGCGCAATTCTTTGAAATCGGGATGGCGATAGAGCGCGTTGTCGTCAAACGTGACTTTCGCGTCGAGCGCGACGAGCCGTCCGTCGCCCGTGACGACACAAGGATTGATTTCGACCAGCGACGAATCGGTCTCGAGGAACGCGCGATACAAGGATTGGAGGAATGGAACGGCAGCGTTCACTAGCTCGGGCGCAAGACCAAGACCGAAGGCCAGCTTGCGCGCCTGATACGGTTGCAGTCCCGTGGCGGGATGAATCAGCTCGCGGAGAATCGCCTTGGGATTCGTCTTTGCGACCTCTTCGATTTCCATTCCGCCCGCGGCGCTGGCCATGAAAACCGGCAGGCCGGAAGCACGATCGACAAGGATGCCGAGATACAGTTCGCGCTTGATGTCGAGACCTTCCTCAATGAGCAGCCGGCGAACGACGCGGCCTTCCGGTCCGGTCTGAATGGTGACCAGATTCATGCCAAGCAGATGCTCGGCGTGCGCCGCAGCCTCGTCCGCCGAGCGCGCCAGCTTCACGCCACCTGCCTTGCCGCGCCCGCCTGCGTGGATCTGCGCTTTAACTACGACCACGGGTGTGCCAAGGCGATGCGCAGCGACGCGAGCTTCTTCCGCTTTGAATATGACCTCTCCGCGAGGAACGGGAACTCCAAACTTCGCAAGGATCGCCTTGGCCTGATATTCGTGGATCTTCATGAGTGCTCCGGTTTCCGGAAGAGGACCTGGAATAGTGCTAAGATTTCGGTGCGCAAAAGCAACTTAGTTTACTTGGAAGGCCGATGGCGGGCAAGGCGGGGCGCAAAAACGGATGAAAGTCAGCGTGGCGGAAAGAAACAAATGATCCAGGAAGCACTGGAGAAAGTGGTTCGGGACGGGGACCTGACCCGCAGCGAAGCCGAAGCGGCGATGGAGGATATCCTCGCCGGAAGGGCGAATGAGGCGCAAATCGCCGGTTTTCTGACAGCGCTGCACATGAAGGGCGAGACATCCGAAGAAGTGGTCGGCTTCGCGCTGGCGATGCGGCGCCACGCCGCAACGATTTTTGCGGACGGCTGGCCGCGCGCGCACGAACCTCTGGTGGACACCTGCGGGACGGGCGGCGATGAGCGCGGGACCTTTAACGTCTCGACGGCGGCAGCGATCGTGGCCGCCGGGGCGGGCGCGCGCGTGGCGAAGCACGGCAACCGTTCGTACACGTCGAAATGCGGCTCGGCGGACGTACTCGAGCAGCTTGGCGTACGCATGGATTTGGCGGCCGAACAGGTGGCGCGCTGCATCGAGGAGGTGGGAATCGGATTCCTGTACGCACCGGCAATGCATACCGCGATGCGCCATGCGCTGCCGGTGCGTCGAGCGCTGAGAATTCGCACCGTGTTCAATCTGCTCGGGCCGCTGACAAACCCGGCGGACGCTTCGGCGCAAGTCGTAGGCGTTTACGACTCCGAGCTGACGGAGCTGGTGGCGCACGCGCTGGGAGAACTGGGAGTGAAGCGCGCGTTTGTAGTGCATGGCGCGGACGGGCTGGACGAAATCTCAATTTCCGGCGAAACGCAGGTGGCAGAGTTGCGCGATGGCACAGTGAGAAGCTATGCCGTGACGCCGGAAGATTTTGGATTGGCGCGCGCGCCGGTGGAACGCATCGCCGGCGGCGACGCCAAAGAAAACGCCCAGATCATCCACAAGATCTTCGGCCGGTCAATGCTGATGAAGGAGCATGGACCGCGGCGCGATGTGGTGCTGGCGAACGCGTCGGCTGCGCTCGTTGCCGCAGGGCGAGCGAGCGATTTTCTCGAAGGCGTTCACATGGCAGCGCAATCGATCGATTCGGGCGCAGCGCGGGAAAAACTGGATGCGCTGGTGAAATTCACGCTCCTGGCGCAGGAGCGTGGGCAGTCGGCTTCGTGATTGGTCCGCACACGGAATCGATTTCGGGGCTGAAGACCTGAGCTACATTGAGTTTGTCGATATCCTCTCGATCTAGTCCGTTCGGAGTTTCTGCCGTTCCTGCGCCGAGATTCCTCGTCGTCTCAAAGGCGCCTGATTTTCGCGCGGATCGAGGAAGAAAGCGCGAAAATCAGGCCGCTCCTTCTCGGAATGACCCTTTTAGGGATGTAAAGCAATTTAGGATGCAAACGGAGCCAGCTATATCTTAACGGCCGGCAGACGGGTCTGGCGACGCGGCGGAATCGAGGTCGAGAAGAACCGGAGCGGGCAAGGCGAGCGGCGGGTAGCAATTGCCGTCACGATTGTAAGTGGGGGCGCAAGAGCGCGTGAATTTTTTGCGGCGCGGCGATTGCGCGAATTGCCAGATGGTGGCGAACGCGACGCCGCTGGCTGACGGTTGCGGCGGATTCTTTGGATAAACGCAGCCAGATGACGGCGGGCAAGCGTCGTTATAAACGAAATACGTGATGTCGCGACTGCCTGCGTGATCGCGAATGTCGTTGGCCGTGATGATGGTTTGGTTCTTTCCTTCCTTGGCGGGCATTCCCGAGCAGTAAATTCCCGCGCGAAAATTCGCTGAACGGACAGCGTCGACCCACGCCAGGATGTAGGCGAGTTGCGCGGGCGTCATCCGGCCGCCTTCCTCCTGGTCGAGGAAGATCACAGCGCGCGGCGGAAAACCTTCGTGTTGTGCGGTCGCGGCGGCCGCACGGCCGTCCGATGCGCCGAGAGTGGAGGCGTTCGCGGGAGATCCCAGTTCGCGCGCCAGTCGTCCGTTGAAGAGAATCAGAAAGCCGAAGCCAGCGTCGCGAAGCGCGGCGCGCTTGCCGAGCCAATCGTTTTCGGAAGCTCCCGGAGGAGCATTGAGCCAGTATCCGGAGAACGTGAAGGATTGGCGGAGCGCGGAAAGCGAGGAGTCACCGGGATAGGTGTTGGCGTCGAAACCGAGGAAGGTCTTGGGCGAGGATTGGGCGCGCGGGCCAGCGGGCGATGTGCATAGCAGGCAGAGAAGAAGAGATGCGCGACGAATAAGTGATGGTGTCATGGCGAATCTGATGCGCGGCTTCGCTGGCGGCGTATGGCAGGCGAGTCGAGCCTCGCCTGCGAAAAGCGGCGTCGAGCCGCCGCACTCCACGTGAGCGTACGCCAAATTGCGGCAAGTTGCGCGTCGCAACCAGAGAGGAAGGCTGAAGTGGTTTCACAGGCGAAGGAAATTTTCGAGGAGATGGAAACCGGCCGAGGTGAGGACTGACTCAGGATGAAATTGCACGCCCTCGACGGGAAGAGATTTGTGGCGCAAGCCCATGATGGTGCCGTCGTCAGTCTCGGCAGTGATGGTGAGAGTTTC
>DATKPM010000096.1:0-6451 GCA_035524135.1 Candidatus Acidiferrum sp.
GCCATGCGAATCAATCAGCAGGGCGCGGTAGAAATGTGCGCTGGGATCCACCGGCCCCTGTCCATCGTCCTCCACGCCTCCGCTCCAGAAAATAATCCGACCCTGATCGTCCGTCGCCTTCAGTTCCAGCCAGCAGTCAAATGCGTCCACTGTTCCGCCGGGGAAGAAGTGGCCCACGCCAAGAGTTCGCACTACCGTATCGACGCGCACCGTGTCTCCTGCCCGCACCTCCGCGTTGACGCGATTCAGCGGCGCCGTCACGGGCGTCGGTGCGATCGTCGCCACGGGGCTCGACGGGGTCGGCGTTTCCGCCTCTTCGCCGACCGCAAACGTCGTTTCAATCGTCGGCTCCGTCGGGTTCACCCCGATCTTGTTCTCACCCTCCGGCCGGTCCGGCGAAATCGCGAAGATGTCCACGCGCACTTTCTTGTCTTCGAGGAATTTCTCCTCGTCCGCCAACTGCACCTCGTCGTGGTTGGCAAATGGCACCGCCGTATTCGCCGCCACGAACCTGTGCGAATGCACGAAGCCATTGATGTTTCCCGCGTCGTCCGACCGGACCTCCGGCATGTGGCAGTTCGCGCAGTTTTGCGGTTTCGGCGGATAGTAGAACGACCGCGCGCCAAATCCCGAAACGCCGCTTGCCTGCCAGTTGTCGTAATCGTCGAAGCCCCGCGTCCAGCGATAGTCGTTCACCGGCACATCGAGGTGCACTTTGTGGCACACCGAACAGTATTGCGCCGTCTGCGTGCGCATGAATGGCTTCAGGAATGTCCGCCGGTGCGGCTCCGGATCTTCTTCGATCATGAAATCGATCACGCGCCGCAGCAAAGGATTCTGCGTCGCCACCAGCTTGCTCAGCGCCGGATATTTCAGCGTGTAATCCCCGTTCCCCATCGTGCTCTTGATGCGCACGAGCGAGTGGCACACCATGCATCCGATGCCCGCTTGCGCGGGAGGCGTGTTTACGCGCGATGCAATCGGCGTGTTGAAATTTCCAGGGAAGAACAAGGCGGCGTCGTGGCAGCCTGCGCACCACTTCGACGGGCGTACTCCGATCGTGCCCTGCATGTAGACGATTGCCTGCCGGTACCACTGATTGTTGAACGACGAAAAATGGTGCATCGAGCTGTGCCATTGATTGTAAATGTCCGAATGGCAGCGTTCGCACGACTGCGAATCCATGAAGAAATCCTGCGTCACCGTTTTTCCTGTCGCCGTCTCTCCTGAGCTGGGGAAGAATTGGCTCTTCGGTCCCGCGCCTTCGTCATCCATGCTCGCCGGTGCGATATCTGGATTCTTGATCACGTACGCACGTTCCCACGGCACCGTCCGCACCCACCATGAGGCTGCCGAAACGCCGGCAAAGATCGCTACGATGATCGCCGTCCGCAGCGCCGTTTTTGCCGCCCCGCTCACCAGCCATCCGCGCCGCCCCATCACCGCCGAAAACAGCAGCGCGCATCCGAGGATGCTTACGAAGATATGCGAGTACATCACGCGCCACTCCTGGTGCCGCGCTCCCGTATAAACAATCGCCGCGCCCACCAGCCCTCCCGCCAGCACGACAATCCAGCCCACGCGCTCCGTCATCGAGCCTTCGCGGAGCAGGCTCGGCAGCCGAAGCAGGGCCAGCACCAGCAGGCACACTCCCAGCGCTAGGTGTAGCCCCACAACAATTTCATAAGGGATCGTCGGCGTCGGCCAGGCGTAGAGCAAAATCGCGGTAAGTGCCAGCGCAATAACGAGGTAAGGCAGCAAGCGTCGCTTCAATGTTTCCCCCACATGCGTCTGAACGCAACTCAGGCGCTTCGGTTTGGTTAGGTGGTGTTATTCACAATCCATGCGGACCTATCAATAGTAGTTTCATACTAGCCGTCGAATTCGCGGGTCCCGCCCTCTCGCCATCCCAGCGATTCTTCCGGTTGGGTGAATTGTCAGAACCTGAAGTTCGTTTCGATATACGCGAGCTGCGCGTTCGGATTCTTCGGATAGATGGCTTCGATGACGCTCTTCCCCCAAGCATGTCCGTAGTAGAGCGTTGTCCCGAAGTACTTTGTGATCTGGTAATCGGCGCTGAGATCCCATACGTTCGCGAAGCTCCGAAAACCGTCGCTCGGCCGCCCCGTATATCCGAATGTTTTCCTTTGAAACGCGCCGCCACCCTGATACCAGAGGTCATGGGCGTTCGCCAGCCGCAACGCGTGCAATTCGCTGCGTAGCGAAAGCTTCGACACCGGATGCAGATTGAGCGTTCCGTAGAAGTCTTCGTTATTCATCATGTTATAGAAGGGAAACCGGGCATAGAGCCGCGGCGTTGTCAGCAATTGGAAAAACGTCCCGTGCCGCGAATCATTCGGGTTTCCGTCGCCGCTGCCAAACGAATAGCCCGCGCTCAGCCACGGCCTCCAATGGTTCACTGGCGGCTCCCATCCGAATTCGCCCACGGCCGCGCTGGCGTGCTGGCTCAGCAATCCCCACGACCCGCGCTGCAATACTCCCCATCCCATGAAGTCAAAAGTGCCCGTTGCATCCGCGTGCAACACGTGCGCGTAGTCCGCGCCGAATGTCGCAATCTGGATCTCTCCCGTATCCGCTGCTCGCGCCGCTTGCGGCCGGTTGTCGGTTTTCAGCACCGTCGTGCGATGATCGATGTATCCGACTCCGAACACACGCAATTCCCCCGCGTTGTGGGTCGTATTGATGGCTCGCGAATAGGCGCCGTAGTACGTATCGATGTCCAATTCGCCCATCCCGTCCACTTGAAAGACGCCGCGCGTCGGCCTGGCCGCAAACAGAGTCACGTTGTTGGATCCGTCGTCCCATCCGAACTGCGTGCCGTCGAACGACCGTTGCACGGCCGAAAATCCAAAATTCGACAACAGCCGGTGCGCCACACGCGTTTGAATCACTGTCGCAAGCAGAGGATCTTTCGGCTTCGTCTCCAGGCCATCAAAGAACTCGAATCGTCCCAGCTTGAATCGCGCTTTTTCGTCGTCCGCCTTCAGAACCAGAAAGCCCTGTTTCAGGAACACGTACGCGTTGTTGTTGTGATTTCCGTTCGCTGCGTAATACGTTCCTCCGAGTCCCAATTGTCCTTGCGGAGCAGCCACCACTGCGTCGCTCGGCAGCCCGAAGATGGTCACTTGCGAGAGCTCGACCTTCCAATCAAATCGTTCGCTCTGCTGGCCGATGCCTAGTCGCAGCAGCGAGTGGCCGAATGCGTAGTTGTTATTGCCCGCGGGGCCTTGGAACCAGTCCCAGCCCTCCACTCGCACGCGCCAATCGACCGTCACGTCGAGTGGTCCCAATTTGTGCTTCGTCGGTCCCGTTTCCTTCTTGGGGGTTGCAGTGGTGCTCACGGCCTTGGTGGTGCTTCCCGCCGCACTCCCATCCTGCGCCCGCACTACTCCCCCCAGCAGGCAAACAATCAGAGGCGGTGCCAACCACCTGCTGAGCCTCAAAATCTCACGGATTCCCCCGCCCGTCCGCCGATGTTCTCTTGCTTCAGGCACACTTTGCCCCTGCAAAAAATTTCGCAATTTTTCCCCGCTTTGCTCAAAGGATATAGACGACCACCCCGGACTGGCGTCGAGTTTCTACAATCGGAGGCAATCTTCAATAGTGGTTTTGCATTACATGCGCATTTTCAACAGAAAATTTCAGTCGAATGATATCGGCGGTCGCGATCCGCAGTCGCCCTCCGTACCGCCAGTGATAGACTGTCCCAGCATTCTTGAATTTCTGCAGCGCTCGCAACTCGCACTTCGAGGCAGATCGTCATCATTGACCCTAATTTTTCTTCGGCTCTGCAATTGGCGGAGGCTGTCCGCGCCCGGCACATTTCTCCCATCGAACTTGCCCAAGCGCATCTCGCGCGCATCGGGCGGCTCAATCCTCGTCTCAACGCCTTCATCCACGTGGATGCGGAAGGGGCGCTTGCTCGCGCCCGTGCCGCTGAAAGCGAACTGTCCCATCCTTCGTCCGTTGACGCCCTTGGCCCTTTGCACGGCGTCCCTATTTCGCTGAAAAGCTCGGTCGATGTCGCGGGCTTTCCCTGCGAATGCGGCACACAACTCCGCAAAGGCCACACGCCCCACGCAGACGCTCTGCTCGTTTCTCGTCTCCGTGCCGCTGGCGCCGTCATTCTCGGCAACACCAACGTCCCCGAATTTCTCATGGCCTATGAGACCGATAATCTTCTCTACGGCCGCACCAACAATCCCTGGGATTTGTCTCGCACGCCAGGCGGCTCGAGCGGCGGAGAATCCGCCGCAATTGCTTCCGGCTGTGCCGCAGCGGGCGTCGGCAGCGACGGTGGCGGCTCCATTCGCATTCCTGCCCATTACACCGGAATCTGCGGCCTCAAGCCGACTCCCGGCCGCGTCCCTACGGCGGGCCATTTTCCCGGCTCTGCGGGACCTTTCACGCAAATGGGGGTCGTCGGTCCGATGGCTCGCACGGTCGGCGACGTTGATCTCCTGTTCCGCATCATCGCCGGATACGACCCCAGCGATCCCGCCTCCGCGCCCGTTTCGTTCCGCGCGTGGACAGTCGATGAACTTCGCCGCTTTCCGATTGCTTACCTCGAAGACGACGGCGTCACTCCCGTCACTCCCGAAACCGCCGCCGCTGTCCGCAACGCAGCCGCTGCGCTTCGCGATCGAGGCTTCCATGTCGAGCCGTGGGACGCCGCCTCCTTCGAGCGCATCTGGAAATTGTGGTGGATGCTCTTCGGGCGGGGAATTCAGTTGGCGATGGAGGACGCCGTCGCGGGCCGCGAACACGAGCTCAGCCCGCTCTATCGCGCCTTTCGCAAGACAGTCGAACTCGATGCGCCTCTTTCGTCTCGCTCTTTGATGGACATGCTTCTTCAGCGCGACGCCGTTCGCAGCGCTTTCCTGGCAAGAATGGAAAAATTCCCATTTCTTCTTTGTCCCGCCTGCGCCATTCCCGCATTCCGCCACGGTGAACGCGAATGGACCATCCAGGGAAAACGCGTTGAATATCTCAAGGCCATGAGCTATTCCCAGTGGTTCAATCTTCTTGGAAATCCGGCAGCCGTTGTTCCTGCGGGCCAGTCTCCGGAAGGACTGCCCATCGGCGTGCAAATCGTCGGCCGCCCTTGGGAGGATGAAGCCGTCCTTGCCGTCGCGGCGTTAATCGAGTCTTCTTGCGGCGGCTTTCGCCGTCCTCCTCTCGATTAGCCTCTGCATATTGGATGAAATTTCGCTCCTCCAATTCTCCGCATTCCTTCATTCCGCTCGCCCTCTTTGCCTCCCAAGCCAATTCAAATCCGCCGTATCCGTTCTTCCGATTGGACATTGAAATCCACATTCTTCACACTAATTCTGTCGATTACTTGCCTAGACGCAATATTTGACGTGAACCCCGAAGTTTCCGCCCGAAGCAGCTGCATCTCGAAGATCAACCGCTGACCACGTCGTCTGCATTTTCTCCAGTTGGCGGTGCGCATCTGGACGGCCCTTTCTCAAACAAAGGGACAAAACTTTAGGAGGATTTTATGAAACTGAATTTCGTTACACGTGTGTTTCGTTCCTTGGCGTTTGTCGTAATCGCGGCGGCTCTGGCTCCGCAGTTTGCTCGTGCCGATCCTTCCGCCCGCGGCGAATTCACTCTGAAATCCCCGGCGCAGTGGGGAGGGCTCTACATGGCCGCAGGAACCTACTCCTATAGCGTCGATTATCACGGGTCCTACACGATGATTCTCGTTTCCGATCTCTCCGGTCGCGCGCTTGGCTATGTCGTGCCGCACACGACCGCATCGGTCCCTTCGTTGGAAGCCACAAGCATTCAGCTTGATTCCGTCGCTGGGAAAACTTATGTCAGCTCCATGAAGGTAGGCGATCTCGGCTTGGAATTCTCGTTCACTCAACCGAGTTCCAAGACGGAGTTTGCGTTCAAGGGCGCACCCGCTTCGCAGCCGGCCACCACCTTCGCCGCCGCGAAGTAAACGAGTTGCTTTGCAGGGTCCACAAGGAGAGGGCAGGTCCCACCCGGCCTGCCCTTCCCCCTGTCATTGGACACATGGGTTCGGCTCGAGCAGCTGTTGCTGATTGCAAGAATTCGGGGAGAAATTCCTTCGAGCGGAGTTTTCGCTTAGCTGTGACGCGGCGTTCGCTTCAGTTCTTCGCTCAGTAGGATTGCTTCCGCAATTTCCTTCATCGACTTTCTCTTCTGGCGGCTTTGCTGCTGGATCGTCAGATATGCTTGTTCTTCCGTGAATCCCATCTCCCGTTGCAGGATTCCTTTGGCTCGCTCCACGATTTTCCGCGTTTCGAGTTTTTCGGAAAGTTTCGAATTTTCCGTCTCCAGCCGCGCCAGCTCCACTTCTGCACCTACCAGGAACCCCACCGTCGAGATCAGCCGGATCACTCGCTGTGAATAATTGTGCGGTTGCCGGTGCTGCAGGTTGATGACGCCCACCAGC
>DATKPM010000097.1:0-16899 GCA_035524135.1 Candidatus Acidiferrum sp.
GCAGCCATGATCCACGAGCAGCCGGAGGATGTTTTGCTTGATGCCGAAATCGTAGGCGATCACGTGGCGCGTCTTTTCCTCGGCTTCAGCCGCTCGCTCCTTCGCCGCCCCTTTCGCAGCAGAATCGCCGCTCGCCTGACCACCCATCTGGCTCTTCGCCGAGCCGACTCCTGCCGCCGCCGCGACCGCTAGTGGCTCCGCAAGATCAATCGACCCACGCGCCCACTCGTATCTCCGCCCGGTTGTCACGCGGCTCGCCAGTTCTTGCCCTGTCATGGTGGGTAGCGCTCGCGCCTCTGCAATCAATTTCTCCGCGGACGTCCCGTCCGTCGCCAACATTCCGCGCAACGCGCCAACCTGCCGCAGGTGCCGCACCAGCGCACGCGTATCGAGCTCGTAAATCACGGGGACGCCGTGGCGCTCCAGATACTTCTGCGCCGTCTCCAGGGCTCGCCAATTCGAGGAAAGCTGCGCGAATTCACGCACCACGAGCCCTTCGATATAGGGCTTCGCGGATTCCTCGTCGCCCGGATTTGCGCCCACGTTGCCGATGTGTGGATACGTCAGGCAGACAATCTGCCCCGCATAGCTTGGATCGGTGAAAACTTCCTGGTAGCCCGTCAGGCTGGTGTTGAAAACAACTTCGCCGCCGCGGCGCGTGCGTGCGCCGGCCGCGCGGCCGTTAAATACGCGCCCGTCTTCGAGCGCGAGTATCGCGCGAGCTTCCCCTGCGTCGCTCAGCGTGTCCTCCTGAAGAATTCATTTCGAAGCTGCGTTCACTGTCGAAGGTAGCGCCAGAGAGCCGAAATGATCCGCGGGCCAGTACGCGAACACCGCCTTGCCGTAAATGTACTGCCTCGGAACCGGGCCGAACATTCGAGAATCGTTCGAGCTGTCGCGATGGTCGCCCATCACGTAATAGCAGTCCGGAGGAATCGTCACCGGCGGATAGCTCTGTCCGTCTAGATAATTCCCCGGCACGTAGGGTTCGCTGTCCGCATGGCCGTTGATGTAGACGTGCCCGGAGCGGATTTCGATCGTTTCGCCCGGGAGTCCCACGACGCGTTTAATGAACGACTTCGAGAGATCGCGAGGGTACCAGAACACCACCACGTCGCCGCGATCGATCGGCTCGAACCGGTACACAAATTTGTTGATGAAGATCCGTTCCTGGTCGGAAAGCAGCGGCGCCATGCTCGTGCCTTCCACTTTCACCGGTTGGTAGAGAAAAATGATGATGACGAGAGCCAGACCCAGCGCCACGGCCAGGTCCCTCGTCCAACTACGAAGCTCCCTGCGAAAGGTGTGTTCCGTTCCGCGCGCGGGCGGAGTCAACGGTCCCGTGCTCGAACCGGAATTCGGCGCCTCGGACATTCCAAATTCATTTTACAGCAGGTTTCCTCCATGCAGAAGCGCCGATTCATTCACCCAATGCAAAGCGGACCACCGCAAGCGATGCGATCACCGCCGTCTCTGTCCTGAGGATGGTTGCGCCAAGCGACGCTTCAACAAATTTGGCAGCCCTCGCCGCCGAGATCTCTTCGTCCGTCCAGCCTCCCTCAGGACCAATTGCCAGCGCCGCAGACGCACTTGCGTTCGCGGACGACGAGCTCTGGCTCGCAAAAATCTTTTTCAAAGATGGTGCGTCCGTTCGCTCGGATAAAACCACCCGGCACTCAGCGTCAGAATTTGCAAACGCTTTCGCTGGCGTCGCAATTTCGGAAAGCAGCGGCGGACGAAGACGCCGCGACTGTTGCGCCGACTCCACAAGTATTTTTTGCCAACGGTCGCGCCGTTTCTGTGCGGCGGCAATCAATGCCTTGTCGGTCCGCGCCGCCGCCAGAGGAACAAATTCCGTCGCACCCAGTTCCGTCGCCTTTTCGAGCGCCCACTCGAACCGTTCGAATTTCACGATCGAAAGCAGCAGGGTTGTCCGAAGACTTTCCTCATGCGCTTCCACCGGCTCGACCAGCGAAAACTCAATTCGCGGCTCGCCGCGTTTGGTAGCCACGTATTCGATCTTCGCAAGAAACACGCTCTGCCCGTCGGAAAGTTCGTAAAGTTGCCCTGCCTGCGCGCGCAGCACTCGCCCCAAATGCTCCGCAGCGTCTCCACGCATCACAGCCGTGGCATCTTCAAATCGTTCGACAAAAAATCGTCGCCGCATCGTGGTCAGGATTGTAAATCAGTGGAAGGCCTAGTCATAAATCGACAGCGCATTCATGAAGGCAGGCGTTTCGCCCGTCGCCCATCCAACGCTTCAACTCCGCCTATCCGAAAATGTCCTTCACTTTGTCGAAGAACGACGACGATCTTTCCGCCGGCTTGTTGTCCACGCGCAGCGTCTGCCCAAGCTGTTCCAGCATCCGCCGTTGTTCGCGCGACACCTTCTGCGGGGTCACCACAACCACGCTGATGTACAAATCGCCGCGACCTCCGTGCGGATTCGGCAGCCCCTTTCCCTTCTTGCGGAAAATCTGCCCGGATTGCGTCCCTTCGGGAATTTCGAGTTCTTCATCGCCCTTGAGCGTCGGCACGCGGATCTTCGCTCCCAGCGCCGCCTGCGAAATGCTGATCGGAATCGTGCATGTCAAATCCGCCCCTCGCCGCTCGAAAAATGCGTGCTCCTTCACTTCAAGAAAAATGTAGAGGTCTCCGGCCGGCGCGCCGTTCGTTCCCGGCTCGCCTTGCCCGGCCATCCGCAGCCGCGTCCCGGAGTCCACTCCCGCCGGAATCCCTACTTCCAGCGTCCGCTCGCGCTGGATCCGTCCCTGCCCGCGGCAACCGGTGCAAGCATCCCGAATCACCTGCCCCGTTCCCTGACAGGCCGGGCATGTGCGCGTGATGGCGAAAAATCCCTGTTGATAGGCCAGTTGCCCGCGTCCGTTGCAAGTCTGGCAGACGGACATTCCCGTGCCCGCCTTTGCGCCCGAACCGTTGCACGCCTCGCAGAGTTCGTTACGTGTCACGCGAATCTTGGTCGTCACGCCGCTGGCTGCTTCTTCGAACGTCAGTGACATGTCGTAGCGAAGGTCTGCTCCCCGCTGCCCGCGTTGCCCTCGGCCGCCGCGCCGGCGGCTGCCGCCGAAACTCGCGGGATCGATTCCCAGCATGTCTCCGAGAATGTCGCCAAAATTAAATTCCTCGAAGATCGACGAATCGAATCCCGCACTCTCGAATCCGCGGCTGTTCAACCCCGCATGGCCGTAGCGATCGTAGACAGCGCGCTTTTGCGTGTCGGAAAGCACCGAATAGGCCTCGCTCGCCGCTCGAAAATTCTCTTCCGCTTCGTGCTTGTTGTCCGGATTTCGGTCCGGATGCCACTTCATGGCTGCCTTGCGATAGGCGGACTTGATCTGGTCCTGCGTCGCCTCTCGCGCAACACCGAGCACTTCGTAATAATCACGCTTTGTCGACATAAATTCCTATTTGCCTCTCTGCCGCTTTAGACGCCCCGAACCTGCTCTCGCTTAGTTCACCACCGTCGGCGTCGCTGCCACGCGCACCATGGCCGGCCGCAGCACTCGCTCGTGAAATAAATAGCCGGGCTGCAATTCCGCCACCACGATCCCGTCCGCATGTTCGGTCGTCTCGACCCTTTCCAGAGCATGGTGCAGATGCGGATTGAACTCCTTCCCGACCGCTTCGATTCGCTCCACGCCCTGCTTTGCCAGCACATCCCACAATTGCCGCCGCGTCAGCTCAAATCCCTTCAGCATTTCCGGAGATATGCCCGCCCCCTTTGCCGACATCGCCAGATCGAACGCATCCAGCACCGGCAGCAGGCCCTCGAGCAGTTGTTCCACTCCGCGGCGCCGCTCCTGGTGCTTTTCCTTCTCCACGCGCTTCCGGTAATTCTCATAATCCGCCTGCCGCCGGATAAGCGTATTCATCAGCTCCTGTTTCTCCGCCAGCAACTTCTGAATCTGATCCCCTGCCTGCGCGTCCGCTGCGCCGGACGATTCCGCCACGGCTGTCTCCGGCGCTTCCGCGGCGGCTTCCGCTTTCATCGTCGCTTGCTTTTCCTTGTTGCTCACGAGAGTTTCGACTCCTCCTGCGTATCCGAAAAAAATTGGGCCATGAACGCCACGGCCGTGATCACTCGTTCGTAGTGCATGCGCATCGGCGCCACGATGCCGAGCGTTCCTTGCACCTGGTCCTTCGTCGAATAAGACGCCGACACAAGCGCCAGATGCTTTCCCGCCTCCGATATCTGGTCCAGCCCCAGCTCGACGTGCACTGGTTCAGGCGCCTCGATGCAACTGCTCAGCAGCGCGATCAGCCGGTCCTTCTCTTCGATCGCTTGCAGCAGGTCATGCAAATGCTCCTGCGAAGAAAACTCCGCCGAAGCCGCGATCTGCGCCGTTCCTTCCACATAAATCTTCCTTGCGCTTCCGTCCTCGGTCACCACCGGATCGCAAAGCAGCAGAGCGTCTCCCGCCAGCCGCCCATACCTCTCACGCTCGTTTTCCAGTTGCGCCCGCAGGTCCGCCCGCATCGCTTCGAGCGTCCACCCTGCGTACTGCCGGTTCAGGTAGCCGGCAACTGCGTCGAGATCGTCCTGCCGGAACGTCCTATCCAGCCGCAGCAACTTGTCTCTGGTCGCGCCTCCCGGCGACACCAGCACCACCAAAATTCTTTTGTCCGGCAGCAGCAGGAAACGAATGTGCTCCAGCACGCTCCGCGCCAGCGGCGGCGCAATGAAAATTCCCAGCCCGCGCGACACGGCCGACAACACATGGCTCGCCCGCTCCATCACTGCCTCCGGCGTTTGCGCTGCTTCCAATTCTCTGCGAATCCACAACCGATCTTCCGGGCTCGCTGTCGCCTGCGACGTCACCTGCTCCACAAAAAAGCGGTAGGCGGAAGCCGTCGGCACGCGCCCTGCGGAAGTATGCGGCTGGTAGAGATACCCTTCCTCTTCCAAATCCGCCATCACGTTCCGCACCGTCGCCGGACTCAGCGGCTCAAATTGCCTCCGCGCGATACTCCGCGACGACACCGGTTCGCCCGTTTCGATGTAGGTGCGCACCACGTCGGAAAGGATCTGCTGATGTCTTCGCTGCTGAAGCACGGATGGGCTCATCTTGGGGTCTGTCGCCTCTCCCCGTGGCCTGACGGGCGCGCCAAAGCCGCCCACCTATACAATCCCTTTTTAATTCTATGCACTGCCGCCCGACGCGTCAACTCGCCCTCATTCTACGCGGTTACGTGGGAGCGACGCTCACACTTCTTGCATGAAAATGAGCGCACGAGGAGGTGTCGATTTGAGTACAATCTCGGCCAGAAAGCGCGCCTGCCAACCTGAAAATGGGAACCAATCAAGGGCGAGCCGTTTGTGCCTGAGCCTGTGGTCTCGGCCCAAACTTGCGGCCGGAGTGGAATTGGGATGTCGCTTCTCACCATCGTGTTCACAGACGTCGTGGAGTCCAGCGCAACCAAGCGGGACATCTCTCTTGGCCGCGACAGCCGTGAACGCGACCATGCCTACCTCGAGAAGGTTCAGAACCGCCATTTCAATCTTATTCGCCAGTGCTGCGCGGACCATAGCGGCAAGGAAGTCAGCACCATGGGGGATGCGTTCTATCTGGCATTCGATGATCCCATTCAAGCCGTCCGCTGCACGGTCCAGATTCAGAGAAAACTCGCGGAACAGCCCATCGAGACCCCTCTCGGGCCGCTCAGGCTCCGCGTAGGCATCCACACAGGCCTCCCCGAGTTTTACGAAGGCAGTTGGCACGGTACGGATGTCGATACCGCTGCTCGCGTGGAAGCAGCCGCCACCGCCCGCCAGATTCTTCTCTCCTCCACAACCTACGAACTCGTCCGCCACATGGCCGACGTGAAGTTTCACAGTCGCGGAGAATTCGCCCTAAAAGGTGTCGAGCGAATTGCATTGTGGGAAGCGGATTGGGATGGCAACGGCCCACGCCCGACCGCCGTTCCGCCTCTTCCATCGAAGGAGCGCCATAAAATTATCGGTGCAGGAGCCGCATTCCTTGTCCTGCTCCTCATATCCGTCGCCGCTGTCGCATACCTAATTCACTCTGAATTGATCCGTTCAAAGGGCGGGATCGAGCAGACCGTCTTCCCCGCCAGGCACCGTCCCTCCGTCGCGGTCCTTGGATTCAAGAATTTGACCGCCGCGGATGTCTCCTGGCTCTCGGAAGCACTCACGGAATACCTGACCACCGAACTTGCCTCCGGCAGCGCTCTGCGAACCATCCCCAGCGAGGATGTCTCCGCGGCCAAGACTGACCTTTCCCTGGCCCCTGCTTCCGCTTACGGAAAGGCCACGCTCGAAAGGGTCAAAAAAATCCTGGGGACGGACTACGTGGTGGCCGGCTCTTATAGCGCCGCCGGCAGCACACCTTCCGACCCCATCGAAATGGATGTATGGCTGCAAAATGCCTCTTCCGGCGAGACCGTCTCCACATTTCAAGGCTCTGGAACTGTCGGGGCCGTCTCTGAACTTATCCGCAAGGCTGGTGCGACCCTTCGACAGAAACTCAGCGTTCAGGAGCCAAGCGAAAAAGATGCACAGCAGACCTCCGCCACTCTTCCCGCCGATCCGGAGGCGATGCGCCTTTACTCCGACGGCGTGACAAAGTTGCACACAATGGATGCTTTAGGCGCCAAAGACTCCCTGGAGAGCGCCATTCAACGCGCCCCGCAATTGGCTGTGGCGCATGAAGCTCTTGCAGGCGCCTGGCAGATTCTCGGATATGACGACAAAGCAAAAGCCGAGGCCAAAACTGCCCTCGATCTTTCCGGCGCGCTTCCCGACGAAGACAGAAAATCCATCGAGGGCCGCTACCGCCAGTTGAATGGACAGTGGGACGATGCCATTCACATCTACCAAAGCCTGTGGGACATTTTCGACGATGAGCCCAACTATGCTCTTGAGCTCGCTCGCGTTCAAATCGATGCCGGTAAGGGACAGGACGCTCTTAGCACGCTTGCGAACCTTCGAAAGCGTCCGGGTATGAACGACGATCCTCGCGTTGACCTCACGGAAGCACTTGCCGCCGAGTCTCTTTCCGACGTGAAACTCCAGCGCGCCTCCGCCACCTCTGCGGCTGAAAAAGCCAAGCAGGAAGGCTCCCGGCTGATCGAGGCTCACGCCGATTGGCAATTGTGCAGCGCACTTTATGCGATGGGCGATTTCAAGAATGGCGAGAAGGCCTGCCAGGCCTCGAATAACGCCGCGCCTTTCGACGACGAAATTCGCGCACGCAGCCAGACCGTCTGGGCCAACATCCTCGAAGCCGAAGGACAAATTCCGGAAGCCGTCAGCATGCGCCGCCAGGCTCTTGAGACCGCTGAAAAAATCGGATCGCAAAAAGACATTGTTGGTGCCGAGCAGAATCTAGCGGACATGCTCGAGCTGCAGGGCAATTCGCAGGAGGCAAGGTCCTATTACACCAAGGCTATGCAAACGGCCGAGTCTATCGGAGACAGTTTTGGCCTCGTTCAGGTCCAAAACGATTTCGCGGGCCAATTGGCTGGGAATGGAGATTACGCTGGCGCCGAAGCCCTGTTTCAGCGCTCCCTCCAGACGGCACGGATGATTGGTGATAAGGGCGGCATTGCCATGGCGCTTGAGAACCTGGGCCTGCTCCAGTTGGAACGGGGAGATGTCGCACAAGCGCTCGAAAACACTCAGCAGGCATTGTCCCTTCAAAAGGAAGCTGGGTTAGAGGTCGATAGCACTTACGCTCTCAACTTGCTCGGTGACATTCTCCTTGCGAAGGGGGATTTGCCGGGAGCGCGAAAGAACTATCAAGAGGCTCTAAATATCGCCACCAAGCAAAACGTCCCCGCGGCGATAGCCTCCAGTCGCTTGGGCCTTGCAGGCTTGTATATTGAAACGCGGGATTATCAGCAGGCGGAAACTCTTGCGCGCCAAGCGGCCGATGAATTCTCCTCCGAAAAACAGGCGGATGCCGAGGCCGAAGCGCGAAACACTCTTGCAGACGCGCTGCTTATGCAAGGGAAGGTCCCGGAAGCACGAGCCGAATTCGATCGTGCCGCAGCTTTGCCCTCGCACGACTACTCTATTCGCATGTTGCTCTCCATCACTGGAGCCCAGCTTAAGGCTCGCGAGGGAGACCAAGCTGCATCGCTCAAACAGATCGATGCAGTTGTTATGGATGCTGAGAAAGAAGGGCAGGAAGTTACGCGGCTAAAAGCCATCCTTGCCAAGGCCGAAATCGAAGCAGCATCCAATCCATCGGAAGCGCAAAAGAACTTTCAAATCGTTGCCGACCAAGCTCGCAACAAGGGTTTGACGCTCATCAGCGAAGAAGCCACCGACAAGCAAAAGAAATTGCTCAGGTGAGCTACACGCGAGAACACCCGCTTAAGATTGCGATAGCGGCAAAAAAACTTGCCGCAGCCTCGTTACGCTCTTTTCATTCCTCGGAGCAACAAGCCGAAGAGCCCCGCCCCCAATAGAGCAAGTGAGGCAGGTTCTGGCATTGACGATGTTGAAGACACGGTAGAAATCGATATGGCGGGGAACGGCGAGGAGGAGCTGTAATCGTTAAGGTCGAAAATCAGCGCAACGCTGTTGTTTCCGGCCATCACCGCGAGGCTGCACGGAGTGCTCGTGCCGTCCTGGATTGCGTCCGTCCCACTGTTGAATGTCTCCGATAGGTCATTTACGCAGGTCTGCTGGTCGGCCGACAGCAAGGTGATCAGATCTCCCGAGGAATCGGTTGATGTGCAATCTCCGAAAAAGCTGTCCTTGCAATAGACTCCCACCGTCTCTCCCAGCCCCGTAATGTCGATTGTGGTTCCGTTCGGCAGGTTCGGAACGATCACTTCAACAACGTAGGAGCCACCGTCAGAGGGACACCCATTGCTGAACGTGCAGACAACGTTTATGGCGAAGGCGTTGCCGGAACTGTCGTCAATGGTCTCTGTGTTAAGAATCTCCGTGAATCCTGCCCCCGGACCACTTCCATAGCTGGATCGTGACTGTGCTGGGATGCCGTTTGCCCTTGTCCCGAGGGGATAGCACACAACGAGGGCCAGAGCAACGAGGCCGAGTGACAGGATTCGCATAGTTCCCCCAATCTTCAGTTGTAGACGTTCCGGGAGTTTGAGAATTGTTCTGCAAGCTTACTGCCGTTCTCTCAAGTCATTTCGCCTTGGAAACCTCCGCAACTAAGTGAAAGAAACTCACCCCGTTATCCCCTACCAGTTTCACTCGCTGAACCAGATCGTTGAGCCACCTTTACAAGACTCTGCAAGACTTTGCGCACAATAAGAATTCCCCGCTCCCAATTTGCTTCTTGCATCTTCATCGGACCAGTACTCAACAGAGTCCAAACCTCGCTCCCACCTTCCCTCGTCCTTCAGTCCTTGCATCGAATTGCCTCGTGGATTATCCTTGGCCCGCTTCATTCGGCGCTCCACGGGGCAGGTGCGCTGGCTTTCGTCGTGTCGCAGGGCAAGAAGCCGAAATCTTTATCAACAGGGGGACAAATGCAACGCGGGATCTCGCGACCGCTATTGTTCGCTATAGGACTCGCCATTCTCGGCTTCGCCGGCTGGACCGCTCGCGCCCGCCCACGCAGTCTCGCCGGACAGTCCCCTAAGTCACCGGCTCAAAAGCCCTCCCCCACGCCGGCTTCTGCGCAGGCCACCCCTCCCGCCGCTATTCCCAACCCGCCCTCCACCTACTCAATGAAATCCTCTGAGGGAGGAACGCCTCTCTCCACGCGCGTCGTTGCCTACCAGATCGAAGCTCGCCTCGATCCTTCCAAGCACGCCATCGCCGCCACTGAAACGCTCACCTATCACAACCTTACCGGCCAGCCTTTGCAGACTTTTCCTTTCCATCTCTACCTGAACGCCTTTCAACCGCAGTCCACCTGGATGACCGAGGTCCGCCTCTACGGCACCCGTGGCACCCAAGCCGGCACCGCCTGGGATCCCAAGCACTTTGGCTCAATTACCGTCACCAAATTTGAAGTCGAGGGTATGGGCGACCTGACGAACAAAATGGAATTCACCCACCCGGACGACAACAACACCCTCGACAGAACCGTTTTCCAGGTCGCGCTCCCGAAGCCTGTCGCCCCCGGCGACTCTGTAGTCTTTCACCTCGCCTTCAACGACGTCATGCCCGAAGTCGTCGAACGCACCGGCTACAAGCGCGATTTCTACATGGTCGGCCAATGGTTCCCGAAGGTCGGCGTCTGGTGGAAGGGCGCCTGGAACTGTCATCAATTTCATGCAACAACGGAGTTCTTTTCCGATTTCGGCACCTACGACGTGAAACTCACCGTCCCACAAGACGAAATCGTCGGTGCTGGGGGAGATCTTGTCGCCTCCGCCACAAATTCCGACGGCACCAAGACGCTCGAATATAAATCCGAAGACGTTCACGACTTCTCCTGGACCGCCAGCCCCCATTTCACGGATGTCGAAGACTCCTGGACCGGCAGCGCCGGCACGGTGAAGATTCATCTCCTCATGTCTCCCGGCAACATGCGCACGGCACCGCGCTATTTGGCCGCGGTGAAGGGTACACTCGAAAAGTATGACGAATGGGTCGGTCCTTATCCCTATGACCGCATCACCGTCGTCGATCCTCCCCACGGCGCACTCGACGCCGGCGGCATGGAATACCCCACGCTGATTACTGCCGGTACCAGTTGGGACATGCCGAATGGCATGCTCGTGCCAGAAGTCGTCGTCGAGCATGAGTTTGGCCATCAGTATTGGTACGGCATGGTCGCAACCAATGAATTTGAAGAAGCCTGGATGGACGAGGGCATCAACAGCTACATGGAAGTGAAGGTCATGGACGCCCTCTATGGGAAAAACTCCTTCATCAATTTTCCCTTCGCCCAGCTAAGCGAAGACCAGGAGCAGCGCGTCAGCTACTTGAGCCTCCCCGACGCTGATCCCATTACCCGCCTCGGCTGGAAGTTCCTCGACACGCAATCCTACGGCGGCATCACCTATGGCAAGACGGCCACCGCACTTCTCACTCTGGAAAAGATCCTCGGTGAAGAGACCATGCGCCACGTCATGCACGAATATTTTCTCCGCTACCGCTTCACCCATCCCACCGGAGAAGATTTTTTCAAGACCATCGAAGACGTTTCCGGCCAGAATCTCCGCTGGTATTTCGACCAGGCTTTCTACGGCACTCAGATTGCCGACTTCGAAATCGAGGACGCGCACTCCGACCGCATAAACTGGTGGGAGGAGGAAAAGCCGGGAACGAAAGACCAGACCTATCGCACCTACGTCACCGTCATGCGCAAAGGCGATTTCGTCGCTCCCGTCGATGTTCTCGTCAGCTTCGAAAACGGCAAGACCGTCACCGAACACTGGGACGCCAAGGACCGCTGGATTCGCTACAGCTATATCGGCAAATCCAAACTCGCCTCGGCCGTCGTCGATCCGGAGCACACGATCTGGCTCGACCGCGATTTTTTCAACAACAGCTACGTTGTTAAGCCGGACGCGCGTGCCACTCACAAACTTGAAAATCTGTGGATGTTTGCCGTCGAGTGGCTGTCCCAGGTAACGAACTGGCTTACTTAGAGTCCGCGGCAGCGCGCGCTTTCTTATTTTACGGAGAGGGATTCGAACATCATGATGACACCGGCGAAACCGAAAGCGTTCCTGGCAGGCGCGGGCTTGGTCTGGCGCCGCCAGCGCGTCCTCTGGCTCATTTACTTCTTCACGCTCCTCCTAGCCTTCCTCTCCACGCGCGGCCTCGTCCACCGCGCTGCCGACGTCCTCGACCACAGCGCCGAATCCGCTCAGCGCCTCGTCCACGGCTTCGACATCAGCGCCATCATCGAGCTTCAGCAGATTCCGCAATCTCCTCTCACCGGCTCCAACGACATTTTCGGTGTCGCTCCCGTGATCACGCTTCTCTTTCTTCTCTTCATCACCGGCGGAATCCTCACCGTCTACTATCGCGACGAAACTCTTCCCTTTGGCCCCTTCTTCGACGCTTGTGGAGACCATTTCTGGCGCTTCCTTCGCCTCCTCATTTATTTCGCCATCGTCATGATTCCTGTCCTTATCCTCATCGGCGTCACTTCCGCCGCGTATCACCATATTGACGAAGTTTCCGTCTCCCCGCTCACCGCCGTCCGCTTTGCCCTTGTCGCGGGCACAATTCTGCTTCTCATTTCCATGGCTCTCCGCCTTTGGTTCGACATGGCACAAGTCATCGCCGTCGCCGAAGAAGAGCGCGCCATGCACCGCGCCCTTCGCCAGGCCGCCGTCCTCTTCGCCCGCAACTTTTTCTCGCTTTTCTGGCTTTATCTGCGGACTAGCATCGTCGCCGTCGCCGGCTTCGCGCTCGGCCTCTACATCTGGATGATGGTTCTCCGCCCCGAATCCATCCACAAGGCTTTCGTTCTCGGCCAGCTTTTGATTCTCTGGTGGATCGCTACGCGTCTCTGGCAGCGCGCCAGCGAGGCCAAGTGGTATTGGGAGTATCGCGGCTCTCAGCCTTCCGCAGCTCCCGCATGGACGCCGCCCCCCGCACCTGCCGTGCCTCCTCCACCCGCGCCCGCTCCCAGCGTCCCCGCCTAACGACACTGCATTTTGTGCTTGTGTCGCCTGAGCCTTGCAAGAGCCGCCCACGCGAGCCTTGAGGCTATCGTCTCAATCGCCCCTCTATCCTGTTTTTCTTTTTTCTCTATTTCCGCTCTTACGGCGTCCAATTCCAATCCCCGCCCGACTTGATCTGAAACGTGTCGTAGGGCTCCGCTTTCTCCGTCGGCGCCGGTTCTGCCGCCGTCGGATCGTCCACGGCCACGTAGCTGCAATCGATCTCTTTCGCGCCCACGTCGATAATCAAATATCCGTGCTGTGAATCGTTGAACGCGTCGAGCGTGTCCGGCTGGTCCGCGAACTTGTATGGGCACCCCTTCGGATTGAACATTTTCGAATCCAGCCGGTGTAGCTTCTGGTTGTAGCCGCCCGCTCCCGCCACCACGCACACCGCCGGCTTGTCGTTCAGGTATCCGGTAAACCTCTGGTAGTCGTGCACGTGCGCCGTCAAAATCAAGTTTGGGATCCGGTTCGCCGTCTTTGTCACCTGCTCGAACACCGTCTTCAGCTTCTGGCTCCCCGGCTTGTTCCCGTAGGCGGAATACAACGGATGGTGGACCGCCACAATCACAGGCAGATTTTTCGGCGCGCTTCCCAGTTCCTGTTCGAACCAACTGATTTGTGCCGGCGCCAGATCGCCTCCTTCCGGCACGTTGCTGTAAAGCCCGATAATCGTCGCCATCGGGGTCAGCAGTGTCCAGTAGACGTTCGGTTGTGTCATCGCCAGGCGCGGCGCATCGTCCGCTTCCGGCAGGTGAACGGCGGCCTGCGAGCAGAAATTCCTCACGAATCCTTTCAGCGAATCCGAAGGCTTGTTGTTCGGATCGATTGGATCGATATCTCCATCGTGGTTCCCGGGAATCGCAAAAATCGGCCGTGGATACGTCGTGTACGGCTCGTAAAACTCCCATTTGTAATTCTGGATCTCGCCGTCGTAATACACCACATCTCCCAGGTGATAGAAAAACGATGGATTCCCTCCGCTCGGGTCCGGCGTCTCGAAGTCCAGTTCCATATACGAAGCCACATTCTGCTGGTAGGTCACTGTATTCACTCCGCCCGAATCCCCCAGGCTGTGAAACACCAGCCTCTTCTTCGCCTTGATCTGCGCCATCGCGTCGTCGCTCAATATCGTGGCCAAATCCATGTGGTACGGCGGATTCCCCGTCGCCGGCGGAAGATCGAACCATTTGTTGCTCGGCTGCTTGCGGGGATCTTTTTCGGTCTGAAATCCCGGTGGATCATCCGTGAACGCCCTCGGCGTCCGGCTGGCGTGAAATCTCTGTCCGTTCCTTCCGATGGCAGGTGGAAAAACCGGAGCCTTGAGCACCGTCACCTTTTTCGGCATAAGCGTCTCCTTTCAGGCGCGCGTTTCCGCGAACCTCCTTCTGGAAATCTCAATTGTCGGCCGGACTTGGTTACCTGGGTGTGAATCTTGCTTATCGGCTTCTGTTGGCTGGGCAATCTCTCATCGCGCGGTTTCCGGGTCGCGAACAGTTCATTCCTGCTTGGTTTTCAACGCAGCGATGTCTCGCCTTCTTCCATGTCTCTGGCCATTCGTACAGGTCCTCCTCCGCGGGAACCTGTACCAATCACAAGTTCCGCTAGTCGAATACTAGACCCGTCCTGTTTCTCTGCTCTCGTTCAGCTTCTTTCTGGATCCGGCCCTGGTAGGCTACCTCGCGAGGGTTGGCAGAATATGGAAAATTCCGGCTCAGCCTACTTTCTGATTGCCGCATATCCCCCGATCCTGTCATTTCGAGGAGGAGCGGCCCGATTTTCGCGCCTGCCTCCTAGGTCAGCGCGAAAATCGGGCGCTTTTGCGACGACGAGAAATCTCGGTGCCGGAACGGCGGACACCTCAGCGGGCGAAAGGCCAAGTGGTTTCAATGCGCACGCCCCCTCGTCCTCACGCGTGCCCCCGCCCGTTTCTAATCGCGACTCAGGGCGATTAGAAATCGCCGTATCTCCTTCAAAACACTCAGCCGGCCTCATTTCTAATCGCGACTCTTTCCGGGGGTCACAGCTCTCGCAATTCTTTGAGCGTTTCTTTGTGCCTCGGTGCCTTCTTTCGCTTGTCGGGGATAATCCGCTCTTGCGGCGGCTGGCCAATCTCCGCCCGCGCCCGTCTCCTGGCTTCCTTCTGCTTCACCAGTTTCTTCTTTCGTCTCCGTGCCATGACGCCCCGCCTTTCCGACAACCTATCACGCCCGCCTCACGGCCGCGAAAGCTTTCTCCACGCCCACCAAAGCCCCAGGTCGTTCTTCCGCACCATCGCCTTCTCAACGCATTGTCACCCCGGCGCTCTCGACGTAACATTCCTCCGCCTCATTTACAGGGGGACAATCAACTCATGCACAGATCATCGCCGCGCTTCCGCATTTCTTCTGCGATCGCTCTCATCGCCTCTCTTGCCTTCTTCGGGGCGCTCGCCGCTGCGCAGTCCCCCGCCCCATCAACGTTTACGCTCCAGCAGATCCTCAGCGCTCCTTTTCCCACTGCGCTCACGCCTGCTCCATCAAAAGGCCGCGTTGCCTGGGTCTTCAATGCCGAAGGCAAGCGCAATATCTGGGTCGCCGAGCCCGATCCATCCACGGGAGAATATTCCGTTCGCGCCGTCACGAACTATTCCGAAGACGACGGCCAGGACATCGGCGAACTCGCTTGGACTCCCGACGCGCAATCGATCGTCTATACGCGCGGCGGCGATCTCGAATTTCTCGACAGGCCCTATCCCAATCCTTCGCAGGAAACGCAGGGCGTCGAGCAGGACGTCTGGGTCGTTTCTCTCTCCGGCGCTGAGCCGCAAAAAATCGGCGAGGGCCATTCTGCCGCGGTCTCGCCGGATGGAAAGCAGGTCGCTTATATTTTCAAAGGCCAAATCTGGCTCGCCGCTCTCGACGGCAGCCGCAAACCCGAGCAGCTCGTCCACGCTCTTGGCAAGGCCAGCCAACTCCGCTGGTCCCCTTCGGGAGACTCGCTCGCCTTCACCAGCGACCGCGTCGACCACAGCTTCATCGGCCTTTATACTTTGGCGCCTGCCTCGCTCGCCTACCTATCGCCCAGCACGGACGAAGACAGCGACGCCGTCTGGTCTCCCGACGGCAAGCAAATCGCTTTTCTCCGCCTCCCTTCCCAAGCAGGTACTCTGCCGTTCGGCGCGCACCGCACCGGCCCTCCCTGGTCCATTCATGTCTGTGAAGTTCCCTCGTTGAAATGCTCGGAAATCTGGAAAGCTCGCGACGGACAGGGCAGCGTTTTCCGCCAAGTCGAAGCGTCCAATCAATTGCTCTGGGCCTCCGGCGATCGCATCGTTTTCCCCTGGGAAGCCGATGGCTGGACGCACCTCTACTCCGTTTCCGCCTCCGGTGGCTCCACCGTTCTTCTCACTCCAGGAGCTTTTGAGGTCGAAGACGTTTCTCTCTCTTTCGACCGCCGCGAAATTCTCTTTTCCTCCAATCAAAGCGATATCGACCGCCGCCACATCTGGCGTGTCTCTCCCTCCAGCACCGCTCCTGCAGAAATCACTTCCGGCGCGGGCATCGAGACCTATCCCGTGATGGCCGGTGGCAGCTCGACCGTCGCCATTCTTCGCTCCGACGCGCGCCTCCCCTTGCGCCCCGCCCTTGTCACATCGTCCGGTGAAATCCGCGATCTCGCCTCCGGTCAAATTCCCTCTTCGTTTCCTGCCGCTCAACTCGTTGTTCCGCAGCCGGTCCTCTTCCCTGCTGCCGACGGACTCATGCTCCACGGCCAGATTTTCCTTCCACCCAATGCGTCTCCCGGCACGCGCTATCCAGTGGTCGTCTTCTTTCACGGCGGCTCGCGCCGTCAGATGCTTCTCGGCTGGCATTACATGGACTACTACAGCAACGCCTACGCCATGAACCAATATCTCGCCAGCCGCGGATTCATCGTCCTCGCTGTCAACTATCGCAGCGGCATCGGCTACGGCCTCGACTTCCGCGAAGCCCTCAACTTCGGTTCCACCGGCGCAAGCGAATACAACGACGTTCAGGGCGCCGCTCTTTACCTCCGCACCCGCTCCGACGTTGATCCTCATCGTATTGGCGCCTGGGGCGGCAGCTACGGCGGCTATCTCACCGCTCTCGCTCTCGCCCGCTCTTCCGATCTCTACGCTGCCGGTGTCGATATGCACGGCGTCCACGATTGGAATCTCGAAATTCCCAACTGGGTGCCGTCCTACAATCCCGCGGCGCATCCCGATTTCGCCCGCATCGCTCACGACTCCTCTCCGATTGCCTATATCTCCTCTTGGCGCTCGCCCGTTCTTCTTGTGCA
>DATKPM010000098.1:0-12293 GCA_035524135.1 Candidatus Acidiferrum sp.
CGCAACACGCGCACCCGTCGCCGAAGAATTGCGCGTTGCTCTGGACGATCACCCGGAATTGCGTGCGGCATGGGAAGACGCTGCGGCGTATCGTGAATCGTTTACCTCTCCTGAACAGGCGCGCGAAGCGACCCGACTGGTGGGAGACCTGAACCGCCTCGACGCGCTATTTTTCTCTTCGCGTCCCGAGGATCATGCCGAACTCGCAAAAGTCGTCGCGCAGCTCGATCCCTCTGCCGCCGCGTCGCTTGCCCGCGAGCTCGCACAATTGGCCACAGAGGCGCAGAGAAAAAGAGAAGGCAACGAGCCGCACCACGGGGCACGGCTCGCGGATCACGAGTCACAGCCTTCCGTCACTCCCGCGCAAACCGAGTTCTTCCACGCCGCGAACGCCGCCGCTGTCGAAGGCGTCCTCGACGCGATCCATGCGCAGGTGGATCGCCTGCTGCCCGACGGAACGTCGCAAGCGGCGCGCAATCGGGTGGTCGGAGAAATCTACCGCGAGCTGGATGTTTCGCTCCGTTCCAATCGCCAGCTCGGCGCGCAACTGCAGCAAGCGTTCAAATCGGGCTCTCTCGATGCCGCGCATCAGCGCGCCATCGTCTCGCTGATCACCAGCCGCGCGCGCCAGGCATTGCCCGGAGTCGCAAAGCGAGTGATGAACGAATGGACCTCCGCTCTCGTGAGCGCCGGAGAAGAGCGGCGCTCACGCCAGCGCGCGGCGGAATCGCGCGTTGATATCGGTGGTTCGGGCCGCTCCGGCGCCGACAGTCGCCGCACACTCTCGCCGCGTGAAATCGATTACTCGCGCCTCTCCGACGCCGACATTTTGAATTTGTAATCACCCAAGGAATCGTTGGACTGGACTTCGTTGCAAATCCGGGACAGGTGATTTTCGCCGTTCGCAAACTGTCCTCGCAGACAGTAGCGGCTACCCCCTTGCTGGCGTAATTATGCCCGCGCAGTTTTCAGAATTGCAGTGGGCTCTCCCCGAATCCACCCGGCCCTGCCACGGGAAGCGCGCCGCAGAACTTATTCCTGGGGGTAATCAAAAATGGGCTTGGGTAAAACTCTTGCACTTGGGATGTGTTTTCTGGTGGGAACCGCGGCAGCCGCTGTACCGCATCCAGCGCCGGCCAGCGCTTCTTGCACGGCCAGCCAGTCGGCAGCGGTGGAATGCTTCGTGGCCAACGCCGTTACGACAAAAATCACATCGCCGCGCCACGGCATGACTCTCGCGCAGTACGAAGCCTACGGCGTGGCCGTCACGGAGATCCTGCAAACCAGTCATACATATCTCACGCTCACGGGAATCGCCAGCGCGATTGCCGACGCGATGCCGCCGACCAACGCGAATGGGTCGGCGAACCAGAGCGCTCAAAATTCCGCGGTGATGCAGATCGTCGCCGCTGCCGTGACGAATGGCTTGGCGACCGCGCCCACAGGCGTCACCGAGCAGCAGATGCAATGGTTTTCGCTCGACATGGCCACCGCCATGAGTGACAACGACGGTTACATGTCGCTGATGACCCCGGGCGTCGCGCTGCGCATCCTCGATTCCTACATCGTGACTGCCACGAGCGGCGGCTCAGTGAATTGGACGCAGGCCGACAGCAGCATCGCAAATGCGGTGACGAGTTTCATCAATTCCGGGCTGATCAAAATCCCCAGCGGTGTGACTTCCTCGGAAGTGACGTCGTTCCTCGAAGCCACCGCAAAGGCAATCGCCACATACAAGACCGCTACCGCCCGCACGTCGCTCTAGCGCGCGCTGAATTCCTTGATTGTGACCGGAGGAGCACGGCCTGACTTCCGCCAGGGAGTCCCCCGCCTTGCTTGATGGCACGGACGACCTCCGCTTCCGTCTCGGTAGTGCGCCTGTCTGTTAAGAATTTCTCTCACCCGTCCGTGAAGGACACCATTCACCGCCAGCAGTAAAAGACACGCCTGCCATCCGGCAGGCTCTTCCAATTCCATTCCAAAGGGGATTTTCAAACTATGGCACAGATGCAGAACGCCCAATCCGTTGCGCTGCAACTGGAAAAGGTCAGGGACAAACTTCCGCTGCTCTACGAGCGGGACGACATCCTACTGACCATGATCCAGCAGCGCGGCGACGTGGAACGCGTCAGCTCGCGAAACATGCGGCTTCCGCTGCAGATTCGTCCGGGAGGCAAAGCCGGGCTCGCCAACATGGACGGCGGCGACCTGGGGCGCGGGTCGGGTACGATTTATGACGTCGCGCAAGTCACTCCCGTTTTCTTCCGTCACGCCGTGGAAATCACGAAACTCGTTGAGTACGCATCGAACTCTCCCGAGAAGGCGATCGAAAATGCCGCTAAGCGCGAAGTGAAAAACGCGATGGCGCAGTTCCGCGCGTTTCTCGACAAGATGATGCAGACCAACGGCAACGGCGTGCTGGGCACGATCGGCTCCATCACCACGTCCGGCTTGCCCAGCGGCGTGGCCGCGCAGTTCGGCATGGCCAAGCCGCCCGGTGCACAGCTCTTCTATTACAACCAAACCGTGCAGGTCTACGATCCGACGCTGACCACGAACCGCGGCTCAGCCAACGTCCTGCTGGTCGATCCGTTCAATTCGCTCATCCAGGTGGACTCGCTGCCGAGCGGCACGAGCGTCAACGACGTGATCGTGCACGACGGATTGACCGGAGCGCAGCCCACGTCGCTCTTTGGCATCTTGTATCACCAGACGAACGCAACGA
Source organism: Candidatus Acidiferrum sp. (assembly GCA_035524135.1). Lineage (GTDB taxonomy): Bacteria > Acidobacteriota > Terriglobia > Acidiferrales > UBA7541 > Palsa-295. Next base: position 2,726 of record DATKPM010000098.1, read on the forward strand.
CGGGCACGTGGCTCAACCTGAACCGCGCAACGTATCCGGTGGAGCTCGCGACACCGGCGGTGAACGGCAACAACTCCGCCATCACGCCCGGCGCGGTGCGGCTGGCCATCAACAAGGTGCGGAAATCGCTGGGCTCGAATCAGGTGTCGAAGCTCATCGCTTACACATCGCTCGAGCAGGAGCATCAGTGGGAACAGCTCGGCGTCACCATCTCACAAATCATCAAGGAAGGTGCGGGCGGACGCGCGAGCGATCTCGACCTGCTCTTCACCGGCGAGAAATCGATGGCCGGCGTGCCGATCAAGTCCAGCATCAACGCCAACCAGACGCGCGTGGATTTTCTCGACCTCACGCACTGGGGACGCGCCGTGATGCAGGACATTGATTTTTACGACGTCGGCGGCCAGACTCTGTTTCCGATTTATGGCACCAGCGGCGGCATCGCCGCGGCGTACATTTTCTATTTCGTGACAGGCTTCCAGGTCTGGAACGATTCGCCGCGCAGTGGCGCTTACATCAATAACCTCGCCATTCCGTCCGGGTACTAACTCGCCGCCGGGCTTTCACTCGCCGGCACACGGCAGGCCGCGAAGGAAAGCCAAGTGGCAGAAAAAAGGGCGGCCCCTCGATCGTGGGCCGTCCTTTCCATTATGCCTCGCGTAACCTCCCTGGCAGCACTCTCCGAAACGCGGCTCGGCGCGCACCATTTCTCACGGCCAGCTTCTGAAAACAAGGGAGCAATCGTCACGGTCGCATCGAGCCAGGAACGAAGGTGTTGTTCCTCCATCGTTCGGTTTGGCAGAATCCGCGCTACCATGGGAGCCGCTTTCGGGGGCGCCGATCAACTTTCCTGCGCCTCCGGCAGAGGACTCCGTGAGCGCAAATCGCGTCAAGTCACAAATGATACTGATCGCCGGGCCCTACCGGTCCGGCACGAACGATGACCCCGATTTAATCCGGGAAAACGTCGCCAGGATGGAGTCCTATGCGCTTCCCATTTTCCGCGCGGGACATATCCCGATTCTCGGCGAATGGCTCGCGCTTCCGCTGGTCTCTCTGGCTGGATCGGTTCAGATCGGCGACACGGCGTTCAACGAAATTTTTCATCCGATTGCGGTTCGCCTGCTGGAAAAATGCGATGCGGTGCTTCGCGTAGGCGGTCCTTCGGCGGGCGCGGACGAAATGGTCCGCGTCGGCCGGAGCCTGGGCTTGGACATCTACGCGAGCCTCGACGACATTCCCGCCGCAAACTAGGTTCTGCGCCGGGCGAATTTTTCCACACCTCTCCGCCCCGAGGGACGCCCGTCTTGATTCATGTCGTCCGCGAAACGCACGATGCGCCGGCTGAAATTCAGGAGCGCATCGCTCGCGCAGGAGGACAAAATCTCTTCGGCGAGCCGAATTTCCGCGTCGTGTGGGGTGGCTCGCGGCTCGGCTGGATCGGCGGGCGCTGGACCGATCGCGACGCGAGCGGCAACGTGATTCGAGAAGCCATCGAGCTGCGGCGTGTGCCGAAATATCTTCCGCACGACCGCTGGCACGTCGAGCGCTGGATGCCGCCGGAAGTCTACGGCTCGCCGGAATCGTGGTACGCGCAAACGGTCGAATGCGAAGACGGCATCCGCGTCCCGGCGCTCGGGCCCTTCCCGCGCCGCGGCGAATACGAGCACTGTTTCACGCTCTCCGGCCCTAGCGGAGAGTTTCTGCCACTGAGTATCGCGGCATGCGAATGGATCGTTCGCGCGGTTGAGTGGATGCGACGGCTATCGCGCCAGGAAACGCATGCCGCATTGCTCAGCAGGGAAGCGCGGCGTGAGAGGGCATGGGAAAACACGGCTGACAATATCCTGGACGATACCGTCCCCGCCTTTCACTCGCAGGCATTCGTTTCTGTGTGAGTCGTCGCGGAATCAGGGAGCGAAGTGGACTTGGCCGTAGAGAATTTTTAGCAGCAGCACGCCGCCCATCAGCGCGAGCAGAATGCTCAGCAGCGTGCCGATCAGGAAATATTCGGCAAAGCGGCCGCTCTTGATTTCCGGGTAGCGCACGATCGATTTTGCTGTCAGCACAAGTCCGACGGTTGCGGGCGAGCGGAGAATGACGGCCGTAAGCACGAGAAGCCGCTCCAGCCAGCCGATGTACATTCCCGCATTGCGCAATTCTTCGCGCGTTTCTTCCACCAGTTGCGGCAGGCTGGCGAGCATTGGCCGCGTAAGATAGCGGATGGCATATCCGCCGGCAAACACCACGGCGATGTAGACGCCAAGCACCGACAGAACGTCCGTGCGGTGGGATTGCAGCGCGAACAATGTCCGCGCGATTTCGCTGAAGCTTTCGCCTGCATAGAAGAATGCTGCCACAGCAATGGTGAGAACGTGCAGTGCCTGATCGCCCAGAAACGTCGACAGGTTGTCGCGCAGCGCGCCGTTGGCTGTGAAGTGAATTTTCCCCCAGTCGATCGCAAGATGCACGGCAAGCAGAGCCATCAAGACCGCATAGAATTTCGGCGCCCGAAGATATGCGGATGCGAATAATCCGGCAAAGGCCGCCGTGGCGAGCGCGTGAATCACGCCATGCCGCAGGTAGGCTGCCAGCGAGCCTTCTTTCTTCCGTTGGACGAGCTCATGCGTTTGCAGCAGAAAGTCGCCAGCTAGATGGCCCAGCAGGAAAATCAAAAAGCAATCGGCCATATGCACTCTCGGCAGCAATTTTTCTAAATTGCCGTTATGACGGCAACTAATGAAATTCGGATTGCAGCAGGCGTTTCATCGCCTCCGCCGTTTCCGCCAGTTGCCAGTAGTGGCCACGGCTCAGCCGCCGGGATACTGTAGACGGATCCAGGCGCAACGCCCGGGCCGCCAGGCGAACCTGGCCTTTCGCGAAATACGCTTCCATCGCCCGCCACTGCTTTGCCGTCACGGCGCGCAGGAGTGTATCACTCAATCCATAAATGAGGTTGGCAATTTCGTCGAGCGACGTCTGTCCGGTATGAAAAGCTGTCAGCGCCGGATATTTGTGCAGCATCCCGCTTTTAAGCGCATCCATGGCTCTGCGCGCCCTGACAAACGCTTCGCCCTGCATGCGATTTACGGGAGCGCGCACGGCGCCGTCGATCGCTCCCACGCCGATGGCCATGCGCAATTGCAGCGGGCGCATGCGGTGGCGCAAGTCCAGAAGGATTTCTGGCGCCATAGCCGGGCGGGTCGCGACGGTTTGAAATTCATCGCCGGCCGTCACTGCATACGGCGCACGAATCCAGCCGTTTTTCATATGCACTTGACTGGCCGCCCTCAGCTTTTCGCCAAGGATGTTTTGTAGCCGCCTTTGCCGCCCTGAGGCGATCACGTCGGCGAGCAAGACTGCATACCGAGATTGCATCACATGCACTCCAAAGAGCATTATAGATGAAATGCCGTTATAAATGCAATTCTATATAAATGCCGTCTAGACGGCACTCATAAAATAGAGAAAGGAAGTGCTCTCTTGGATACGACGGTTGCCCTTCACGCGGTTTCTCCCAAGGATGGCCCGCAGGCGGCGTTGCGCTCATCGCCCGCAAGCTCCAGCCGGCGCGATATTTTGCCGGCCAGCGCTTGTGAGCACGATACCGCTTCGAGCGTCACCGTAGCCTCCATATCCGATCAGGATTGGTATGTTTCGCGGACGCACGGCGTCTACCACATTCCCGCCTGCCCGAAGGGCGAACCCTATGCGTTGCTGCTGATTTCGGCGCGCAGCGACGCCATCGATCTCGGCGACAATCGGCGCTTTCCGTTTGTCATCACCGCGCGCGAGATTGCCGAGGATCTCCTGCAAGAACTGCGCGATCACGGGATTTTTGTATGTGCGGGCGCGCGGCCATCGGAAGCGGAACTCGCCACAGCGCGCGCGCGGCGTGACGCCTTTTATCACCAGCTCGTGGCCGATGGCGACACGATGTGGGCGCGCGGGCATTCGTTCCGCGAAATCTCGGATTTGCATCGCCGCGCGGCCATCGCCCTAGGCATCGAGCGGGAGTGGGCATACGTCCCGGCTCGCATGGTGGAATGCCCGGCTTGCGGGGAAAAGGTGAAACCCAACGTTGCCGTCTGCAGGCATTGCCGTGCGATCCTCGATGCGGAGAAGGCCGCCAGGCACGGCCTGGCGGCGGCCCCAGTCAAGATAGCGGAAGGGCAAGTCGCAACTCCTGCGCCCGCCGCGCCGCCGTCTGCTCCAGCGCGCAGTTCGCCCCAAGAAAAGACGCGCAACTCTTCGAACTAAGGCTGGTGCGGCAAACAGGCGTCCGGAAACGAAATAGGTGCTTGCTCTTGCAAGCACCTATGGATATCCGCCCACCGCAGAATTTGTGCGAGGTTATTTACGCCTGCGCGCGCTTGTGTGCGAGGAAAAAGAGTGTGCCAAGCCCGGACAGCATCAGCAGCAAAGTCGCCGGTTCGGGCGTTGAGATCGCCATCGGAGTACTCACGTCCGCCACATCCAGGAACGAGTACGTCTGGTTCGACAGCAGTTCGATGTATGTATGTCCCGCAAGCGGGATCGACTGGGGAAACGCTCCTGTGGGAACGTCGACATCGGGAAATTCAATAGAGAGGTAGTATGTGCCGTCAGTAAGATTGAACAGGTAGTTTCCGTTCCACTCATTCATCGTGCAGAGGTTCGTCAGAGGCGCGTTCGGCTCGCAGGAAAAGTCTCCCACGGAGGTAAGAACGGTCGCGCCATCTACATTTAGGAGGCCGTCACTCCACACGAGCGCAAAGCTGCTCCCGGAATTAATGGTAACGCCATCCGTAAATGTCCCAGTGAAGTCGTACGTCTGCGTGGTATCGGCTTTCGCGGCAGAGGGAGCCAGTAGCGTCACACCCGCCAGAAGTCCGAAGATAAGAGCCCAGCCAGCGCGGGCTTTGCATACCCCTCGCTTGCCTAAAAACAGTGCCATGAATCCTCCCCCCGTGCCATTGCCGTTTGCCCGGGTTCCTGACGGGCCAATTCGGCCTGCCCCGTTGTATTACTGTGCACGAGGTGTGCCAACGTCTAACACCTTTATTATCAATGGTAGTTGGTACTGGAACCACTGAAAACGGGAAACTTACTTCTCTTTTGCTCATTCACTAGGAATTAACGTGCATATTCGGCACCACCTCGTCCTAACCCAGCTTTCCCCATCCCGCCATGGAAAGGTAATGGCAATGAAATCAATTTCATACGGCACGACAAGATCTCCGGACTTAAGTCGCCGGAGCCGTTTGGGCTGGCTGGTTGCCATTACATTTCTGGTTACTGCCTTCTCCCCAACACTCGCGCTGGCGCAGGGTTCCCGCCACGACGATATCGTCTTCGGTCCCGAGGGACACCCGGTTCCTGGCGCATCGGTCACTGTCTGCCAGGCCGCCGCCACAGGCACTCCGTGCTCCCCTCTCGCAACGATCTATACCGACGCGACCCTGACTGTTCCCGCCCTCAATCCCTTTAAGACCGATGGTCTCGGCAACTACCACTTCTACGCTCCCGCCGGCCGCTATCTGGTCCAAGTCTCCGCGCCGCAAATCAACGGCACGCAAACTTATCCCGATGTCATCCTTCCTCCGGACGTCTCTTCGACCGGTTCCGGCAACAACATTTCCGCCTTCGGCCTCACTCTCGGTGGCAATCTCACCGTCGCGGGCAACGCGACGATCAACGGCACGCTCAGCAGCTCAAGCTTCAATCCCGGCACGCTCGCCCCTTCTTCGCTTTCCGTGACGGGAAATGAATCCGTGATGGGTCCGCGCCCGCGCGTCGACGTGACCGCCTACGGCGCGAAGGGCGACAACACCACCGATGACACCGCTGCGATTCAGGCCGCCATCAACGCCGCTTGCCAGGCTTGGCCCGCCGGCGGCGGGGGCATTTACTTTCCGCCCGGTTCGTATCGTGTCTCCCAGCCGCAGACGCCATCCACGGCGCCCGTCTTCAATATTCCCACCACGTGCGGCGGCCTTTATTTCTACGGCGGCAATGTTTCGAATCGCTTCCTGTGGCAGCAGCTCGGCAGGGCGCCGATGTCGGTGATCAACGTGGTCGCGGGAGCAAGCCCCAATCCCGCGCCCGTATTTTTGCTGGAAGGGGGGCAGGGAACTGCAACGCAGGGGGGCATCAACACGACGTTCGAGAATCTCTCGATCAACGGCTACAACGAATCCGTCGTCGTCTACGCAGCCACATCGATTCGCTTCCAGAACACCTGCCTCGGCGTCAACGGCGCAACTGGCATGGCGGACAATACTCCGCTGAAGCTGACAAACACCTTCGAAGACTATTTCACCGGGGGATGCCTGCTCGCCAACGGCTCCTCCACCACGCCGATTCTCGAAATGACCGGCGAGACGCCTCTCTCCGGAGATCCCTCTCTCGTCGGCCTGGTTTACTTCTCGAATGTTCTTGCGGCCGGCGGCGGCGCGCAATATATCCAGCGCGTCGGCGCTTCCGGCACGGTCGGCAACTTCGTTTTTCGCAATATCGTTCTCGAAGATTCTTCCACGGATACGTTGACCATCACCAACACTTCCGGCCTAGCTGGAACGGTTGCGCTGCCGCGCATTTCCAGCTTCACGTTCGACCATGTGAGCGGCTCCGACCAGGCCGTGGCCAATCTCGCTCTTCTCGACGTCAACTCTTCCGGCACGACGGCCAGCGGCGTTTGGATCAATCATTCCTATGCCGGGGAAGCGATGTACGGCTATGCGGTCCATGTGCTTGCCGGCGCGGTCAACAACGTCTTTGTCACCGGCTGCGGCGATTACACGGCGGTCTGCACCAACGGCGTCGTGGACGGCAACAACGTGCCTATCGGCGGCGCTACCGTCCAGACGAACAATGGCTTCGATTATGTGGTCAATACGGCCGATGGCGGCGACCGTCTCCGCACCGACATTTTTCCCTACAACGACATCAACGGGCCGCCGCTCCGCGCCACCGCTTCCGGAAATTCCTTCGCCTCGCTCGGGCTCGACCCTGCCAGCGGCCTGCTCTTCGGCGATGGCCAAAGCTACGGCTTCAATGCCAATTTGTCGCAGACGGCGGGCGAATCGATCGACGTCGGCTTCGCGAAAACGCTGCCTCCGACCGGCGTCACCGCGACTCCTACGACGGGCGGAACCCTCGCCGCGGGAACCTACTACTACTTCGTCAGCTCGAGCAATTCGTCGAGCTGCACTTCAACGAGCACGTCAGGCTTCTCGAAGCCCTCGAGCGCGGTCACGATCAGCGGTTCGAACAACGCCGCGACGGTTTCTTGGACGCTGCCTGCCGCAGGGACCACGGCCGTTGCAGGCTATTGCGTCATCCGCGCGACCACGAATACGGTCCCCGCGGGATACGCTTTCCAAAGCGAGTTTGTCTCGGGAGCATCGACCACATCCGCCACGGACACCGGCTTCACCGGCGGCAACTACAATTGGCCTCCGGTGAACCAGATGCAATCGGTTCACCGCTTCACACCCACTTCGCTCGGCATCGACACGCTCGCGCCGCAATTCAATCTCGATGTCAACGGCAGCGCCGCCGTCAATTCGCTCAACCAGGTGCAGAAAGCGGAGCGCTTCGCGGGCGCGGACGCCGGCTTGCAACTCAACGCTTGCCTCACGGCCGCGGCGATTTCCTCCGGCGTGTGCGACGCGCGCGGGCTCACGGGCTCGCTCACCGCCACGCATCACATTACGATCCCCGCGAATACGACGCTTCTCTGGGGCCTTGCACAGCTCACCGTCAACGATTCGAGCACCAACGATGCCGTCGAATTCACGGGCGATGGCTCTGCGCTCGTTGGCTACCAGGAAAGCGGCCTCGGCACCGTTCCGCGCCCCGACGCTTCCGGCTATATCGCCTGCGGCATCGCGGGATGCACCGTGGCAAAAAATCCCAACTACGCGACGCGCAATATCGACTGGATTCACATTCAGGGAATGTATCTCCAGGCCAACGGCGCAAACTCGACGGTGCTGAATCTCACCAGCGTTGGCCACGCCGATCTCGAAAACAATCGCTTCGTGCTCGGCACGGGCGGGGGCTCGTACGGCATTTACGGCAACACGTCGACCGGCGATCTCGACTCGACCAATTCGCTCATCAAGCACAACGAATTCGATCCGGAAAGCTCGAACGACACCTGCCTATCTCTTGCCGGCGTTTTCAATTCCATCGTGATGGAACAGAACTCCTGCTATCTACCGGCGGAAAACACAGGCACCGTGGGATTCGCGCTGGCGAAGGACTCGAACGGCAATTATCCGGACAACGACGAATTTTATGGAAACGATTGCGAAGGCGGGGGCGCGTCACCCTCGTTCAACCAGATTTGTTTCAATATCACCGGCGCGCAGAGCATCGTCATCGGCCCGAACAATCGCTGCGAAAACGTCTACAACTGCTTCCAGTTTCCCGCCGACGGCAGCGCCGTTGGCCTGCACCTTCTCGATCCCTACATTTCGATTTCGTCAAACAGCGTGGTGAAGCCCAACGAGCCCGCCGCGGCGATGACCGCCATCGACAACAACGGACACAATTGGCTCCCCTCGATGCACTTTGGCCAGAACGATTTATCGGGCCCCAATTTGCTCGGCAACTCGGGCTTTGAGGGCTGGCAGAACTCGACGACGCTTTATTACTGGGGCGGCGTTAGCGGAACGAACATCAATCAGGCGGGAAGCGGCATTTACGCACAGGAGGCGAGCTCGGGCGCAAATCCCGTGGCCGATTCCTACACGCAGGGCGCGTACAACGTTCGCGTCGGCGACGGCGCCACGGCCGGGCTAGGCGTGAATTCCGGATGTATTCAGGTGGATGCGACGATGGAGTACACGCTGATGTTTCGCGTCGCCTCCGCTTCCACGTCGAATAATTTTCGCCCCGGCTTCCGCTTCTATTCCGACGCGAACTGCACCGAAGCCGATCGCATCACCACGGCTTCCTCAAACGCGCGTGTCCTGACGCCGGCAAACTATGCGGGCCAATCTTCGCTCGTCGGCACCGGCGCAAACTGGCAATCGGCCAACGCGTCGCTGACCTACAACAACGGCATCACCTGCAATTGCGACGTCACCGGCGCGGATTGGCAGGTAGCGACGGCGAGCCTGTGGACGCCGACGCGCAATTACGCGATTACGTTCCGGATTCCCAACGCCTACGGCAGCTCTTCGACGATTTCGCATTCGATGCGCGTGTTCTTGCTTGAAAACACGGCCGCGGCGGGGAACTACGTTTACTTCGACGATGTGGTGCTTTCGCAAGGAGCGGCAAGCCCCGATCTGACGCGGGCTGCTCCCGTGAAAGATTCCGGCGGGTCGAACGTTTACGGCTCGCTCGCCGTCTCGCAACATTTGAATCAGGGCGCGGCGGGAACATTTGCGGGAACGGTGGCGCTGTCGAGCGGGACCGCGACGGTCACATTCCCAACTCCGTTCAATTCCACGCCCGTCTGCGTCGCAAACGACCAATCGGCGATCGCCACCGTACGCGTCCAGCCGTCGTCAACACAACTTGTCCTGTCGCAGTCCAGCGGCACCGACACCATCAACTGGATCTGCATCGGCAA
>DATKPM010000099.1:0-10353 GCA_035524135.1 Candidatus Acidiferrum sp.
ACGGCGAACACGATGTCGATGTCGCTCGAGATGCTGGGAATTTCGCCGCTGGGATTCAACAGCGTGCCGGCGATGGATCCGAAAAAAGATGAGGTGGCGACGGCGTGCGGGCGGCTGGTGATGGATGTGCTGAAGCGCGGCGTGCGCGCGCGCGATATTTTCACGCGCGACGCTTTCCACAACGCGATTGCGGCGGTGGCGAGCACGGGCGGGTCGACCAACGCCGTGCTGCACTTGCTGGCGCTGGCGAGGGAGATGAATGTGCCGCTCTCGATCGACGAATTCCAGACGATCAGCCATCGCACGCCGCTGTATGCGGACCTGAAGCCGGGCGGGCGCTACAACGCGATGGATTTGTATCACGCGGGCGGAACGGCGGTGCTGGCAAAGCGGATGCTGGACGCGAAGTTGATCAAGGCAGAGGCGCTGACCGTGACGGGGAAAACGCTGGGAGAAGAAGCGGCGGCGGCGAAAGAAACGCCGGGGCAAGTGGTGGTGCTGCCGCTCGGCAAGCCGCTGAAGCCGAACGGCGGGCTGGTGATTTTGAAAGGCAACCTGGCGCCGGAGGGATCGGTGCTGAAATTCACGTCGGGCGCGCCGAAGGTGCATCGCGGGCCGGCGAGAGTGTTCAATTGTGAAGAGGACGCGCTGCGCGCCGTGCTGGACCGCAAGATCAAACCCGGCGACGTGGTGGTGATTCGCTACGAAGGGCCGAAAGGCGCGCCGGGAATGCCGGAAATGCTGAGCGTGACGGGAGCGATTATCGGCGAAGGGCTGGGAGAAACAGTGGCGCTCGTTACGGATGGGCGGTTCAGCGGGGCGACGAGGGGATTGATGATCGGGCATGTGGCGCCGGAAGCGGCGCGGGGAGGTCCGCTGGCGGCGCTGCGCGAGGGCGATATCGTGGTGATCGACGTCGAAAAGCAATTGCTGCAAGCGGAGATGGGCGATGAGGCGATTCGCGAGCGGATGAAGAGCTGGCAAGCGCCGGCCCCGCGATATGCGGCGGGCGTGTTTGCGAAATATGCGGCGCTGGTGGGGTCGGCGGCGGACGGAGCGATTTTGCGCGCGCCGAAGGAGTAGGACAGTGGGAAGTTGCGCGCTCGAAAGGCAGCTGTGAAAGTTCTGAACTGGGCTGCGATTTTTTTTCTGGGTTTGGCGGCTGCGGGACGAGCGCCAGCGCAAAGCGCTCCAGCCGCAGCGAACCAGCCGTGGCATGCGCCAATCGAGCGGGGAATCGAACAGGATGCGAAACAATTTCACGATTTCCGGTTCAGCGTCGATGCGGAGAAGACGTACACGCTGGCGGAACTGATCGACCTGGCCGAATCGCACAACCCGGAGACACGCGTGGCGTGGGAGCGGGCGCGCGCACAAGCAGCGGCGCTGGGCATTGCGAGCAGCGAGCTTTACCCGACGCTGGCGGCGGCCGCGCTCTCGCAGACTTCGCGCGACGAGGTTTATTTCGGGACGCGGTTCTACCGCGTGACGACGCAGGATTTTCAGGCGGCGCTCGATTTGAACTACACGATTTTCGACTTCGGCGCGCGTTCGGGAAGAATCAACGCGGCGAGGGCGGAGGTGCTAGCGGCGAATTTCGCGTTCAACGACACGCACCGCAACGTGATTTATAGCGTGGAAGAAGCGTACTACCGGCTGCTGAACACGATTGGACAGGAAGAGGCCGCGCGAGCAAGCTTGAAAAACGCGCAGACGGTGCAGCAATCTTCGGAGGACCGATTGGCGCACGGGTTGGCGACGCTGCCGGACGTGCTGGAAGCGCGGAGCGCGACGGCGCAGGCAGAATATGATTTGCAAACGGTGCTGGGAAACGAAGAGGTTGCGCGGGGAGATCTGGCAACCGCTTTGGGAGCGGCGCCGACAAGCGTGATTCACGTGCAACCGCTCGATCAGGTGCCGACGCCGGATTCGATTGCGGACAGCGTGAACGACGCGATCGACCGGGCGCTGGGGCAGAGACCCGATCTGATGCAGCAAGTGGCAGAAATCCGCTCGGCCAACGCGCAACTGAAAACAGCGCGGGCAGCTTACTATCCGGTGCTGGACCTTCACGTGGCGCCGAGCGCGGACGCGCTGTTCGGGATGCAGCAGGCGCTGCCGTGGGGATACACGGCGGACCTGACCGGGGGAATCGGACTGAGCTTAACGTGGACGATTTTTGACGGCGGCGCGCGAAAAAACAGAGTCGCGCAGGCAGAAGCAAGTGTTCACGCGGCGGAAGCGCAGGCCGACGTTTTGCGGGATCAAATTGCGGACGAAGTGTGGGCGGCGTACTCGGATCTGAACACCGCGTTTCGACAGCGACAGGCTGCGACCGCGCTGCTGAAATCCGCGGGCGAGTCCTACGATGCGGCACTGCAGTCCTACAATTACGGGCTGCGAAACCTGCTGGATGTGACGGCGGCGCAGCAGGCGCTGGCGCGGGCGCGGTCAGAGGACGTGCTGGCGCGGACGCAGGTGCTGACGGCGCTGGCAAATCTAGCGTTCCGGACGGGAGATTCGATCCAGGCTGGCGCGACGAAGACGGCGCCATGAGAAGCACAAGAAGGGGCGGGATATGAAACGGCAGTTTCTCCTTTTGCTGATTCCGTGCGTGCTTGCGGGATGCTCGCGAGCGCCGTCGGTGGACATCCTGGGATCGTTTTTTCCCGCGTGGCTGCTGTGTCTGTGTATCGGGATTTTGCTGGCGGCGCTGGTGAGATGGATGCTGTCGTGGTTTCACGCGAACCTAGCACTGCCTGTCCTAGCCTATACAAGTCTTACGGTGCTTTTTACCTTTGTGCTGTGGCTATTGCTCTTTCGCTGACGGAGAACGGGCGTGGCGGATCCGAATACCAACGCAAAGACGATCGACCAGCTTCCGCGCTGGCTGAGCTATGGAATCGTGCTCGTGACAATCGTGCTGGGGCTGATGGTTCTCTACCACAGCAACCTCTACCCGCGGACCGATGACGCAGAGATATTCGCAAACTTCATCGGGATTGCGCCGCAGGTGGAAGGCCCGATCATTCACCTGAACGTGCACGACAACCAATACGTGAAGAAGGGCGAGCTACTGTTTGAAATCGACGAAAGGCCTTATCAATACGCACTCGAGAGGGCGATCTCGGATCAGGCGGCGCTCGAAGGGCAAATCGAAGACGAGCGGAGGAGGATTGCGGCCCTGGTGAGCGCCGTCTCCGTGGCGCAAGCCAACATCCACAGCGCACAAGCGGAAGTGACAAATTCGGAGCAGGGCGTGAGCCGTGCCAGGGCAGAATGGCAGTATTCCAGCGACAATCTTCACCGCCTGGAGCCGCTGCTGGCGAAACAGTTCGTCACGGCCGATCAAGTGGATAAAGCGAGATCGCAGGAAGTGGCCGACGCGCAGGCACTCAAGCAGGCGGAATCGCAACTGCAGCTTTCGCAATCACGACTGAAATCGACATTGGCCGCGCACGAGCAGGCGAGCCACGCCGTGACGACATTGGAGCCACTGATCAATCAACGAGGAGAGAGAGATGCTGCGGTGAGGGATGCCCGGTACAATCTGAATAATTGCCGGGTCTACGCGCCGTTCGACGCCCGGGTGACAAGCTTGACGATTTCCGAAGGCGCTTACGCGCACGTCGGGCAGCAGATTTTCGCCCTGATTGACACACGGACGTGGTGGGCGATCGGTAATTTCCGAGAAGGGCAACTGCAACACATCGCTCCGGGCATGCACGCGGATGTTTACGTCCTGTCGAATCCGGGCGTGCGTTTTTCCGGCGTAGTGGACAGCGTCGGATTCGGAGTGACGCCTGACCCGGACATCATCGGGAGCTGGACTTCGCAGCCCGGCGGCCTTCCGGACTTGCAGCGAACCCTGAACTGGGTTCATTTGGCTTCACGGTTTCCCGTCCGTGTGCGAGTGGAAAATCCGCCTGAGGAATTGTTTCGAATTGGTGCGTCGGCCGTGATCACGATTCGCGGAAATTAAGCATGGCCACGGCAGCGCAAAGCCTGACAAGCCCCGCCTCGTCATTTTCCTGGATCAAACAATTTCTCAAAGAAGAGCTGAAGCCATACCCGGGCCGGACAGCGGTGGTGGGGCGGATGGTGCTTGCCGCGACGATCGTAATGATCGTCTGCATGACCTTTCAACTTTCCTATGCGTTTCAAGGGGCAATTCTGGTGCTGCTGATCTCACGGGAAAACCCGCGCGCCACGGTGGATTCCTCGGGGACCTTCTTTCTTTTCTGCTGCATCGGCACGGCCTACATTCTGGTGTCGGCATGGTTTGTGATCAGCCTGCCGACGGTGCATCTGCTTTGGGTTATTTTTACTTTCTTTCTGACGTTTTACCTGCTCAGCGTGATGACGAATTACGGTGCGGCAGTAGCCTTCGCGGTCATCATCTCCGTGGGAGTGCCGCTATGGGACCGGCACGTATCGGCAGAAACGAACGTCGAAGACACGCTGCGTATTTTGCTGGTGGCAGCTATCGGACTTGCCATCACGGTAGGCGTTGAACTGTTGTTCGCAAATAGAAAGCCGGGAGACAACGTCGTGCATCCTGTCGCGGAAAGGTTGCAGGAGGTGGAAAAGCTGCTGGCCAGCTATGCGGAAGGCCGTCCTCCAGATGAAGGGACCAAAGCGGAAATCACCCGGTTGGGACTGGTGGGAAGCTCACGAGTGAGACGCCTCTTGCGACGCTCGAACTATTCGCCGATATACATGGAACGAATGGGAGCTGTGGTGGCGCTGACGGGAGGAATTGTGGACGTGGCGGCCAACCTGTCCAATTCAGATGTGCGGTTCTCAGAGGAAGAACGGAGGCGGGCCGGATTGCTGAGCGAGAACATCGCGAAAATTCGCGCAAGCTTGCTATCGGGGCAGGCTGCCGATTTGAGCGAATCCCTTCGTCAGGGAGCACCCGTCTCCGCAGCCCCGTTCCTGGCGGAAATGGAGAGATTTGTCTCCTTGATTGCCGAAGTCCTCTCCGGGTCTCATCCAAACGGAGAAAACTTCACGACTCCCGCGGACGATGATCCACCGCAACGGCTTTTTGTCCGAGATGCCCTGTCAAACGCGAAGCATCTGCAATTCGCACTCAAGGGATGCTTGACGGCCGGCCTTTGCTACATCATCTATAACGCAATCCACTGGCCCGGAATCAGCACGGCGGTGACCACCTGCCTGCTGACAGCGCTTTCGACGATCGGTTCGTCGCGACAAAAACAAGTTCTGCGCTTTGCGGGAGCCGTCTTCGGAGGGTTTGTGCTGGCGATGGGGGCGCAGATGTTTATTTTGCCGCATGTCGACTCGATCGTCGGATTCACAATTATTTTCGTCCTGGTCACGGCGTTATCGTGTTGGTTCCTTACGGCCAGCGCGCGGTTGTCGTATTTTGGCTTGCAGGTCGCCCTGGCCTATTACCTTGTCCATTTGCAGGAATTCGCGTTCCAGACGTCGCTTTCGATCGCGCGGGACCGCGTCGTGGGGGTGCTCTTCGGCCTCCTGATGATGTGGTGTGTGTTCGACCAACTTTGGAGCGCCCCCGCCATTGTCGAAATGAAAAAGGCATTCACGTCCGGCATGCGACTGATAGCACAGCTTGCAAGAGAACCGGTCTCAACGAACCTGAAAGTTTCAATGGACCGGTATTTCTCCCTTCGAGAGACGCTCAGCGCGACTTTCGACAGGACGCGTTCGTTCGCCGACGGAGTTCTATTGGAATTCAGAGATACACGCCAGCAAGATCTCGCATGGCGGAGCCGCGTCCTTCAATGGCAGCCACAATTGCGCACCATTTTTCTCGCGCAAGTGACTTTGTGGAAATACCGCGCGCAACTCCGGGGCTTCGAATTGCCGGAGACTTTGCGCACGGCGGACCGGGAGTTTGAGGAGCAGGCGGCAAAAGCGCTGGAAGACATCGCAGACCGGCTGGAAGGCAAAACGGAAGGGCCAGAAGCGGAATTGGATGAGTCGTTTGAACGCCTGAATCAAACGGTGGAAGCCCTGCAAGCAGGACAGCAGGAAGAAATGCTCGCGCCTCACGTCGAGACATTCCGTTCTTTGGTGCGAAGAGTGGAGAGCGTGACGACCCGGTTGAATGCGGAGCCTAGGCCATAATGGCAAGAGCCAGCGAAGTTGGCACTTCGCGACTGGTTTGTTGTAGAATTTTACTCCTGCCTGCGACGGATCCCCGGTAGCTCAACGGTAGAGCATTCGGCTGTTAACCGAAGGGTTGCTAGTTCGAATCTAGCCCGGGGAGCCATTCTTCCATGAAATTCTACGTCTACATTCTCATCAATCCCGCAGGCAACACCTACGTCGGCCAAACCTCGGATCTCGAACGACGCCTCGCTCAACATAATGATCCTGTCTGCCGTTTGACTCTGCACACGAAGCGCCGCGCGGGACTCTGGCGCCTACTCCACTTCGAAGAGTTCCCCTCCCGCTCCGCTGCCATGCGCCGCGAAAAAGAACTCAAGTCCGGGAAAGGGCGCGAGTGGATTCGGCGCGAGCTGATACCCCGCTGTTAATTCACCACGGCGAATTGCAGGTTCGAATCTAGCCCGGGGAGCCATTTCTGTTCATTTCTGCGGTGCGGTGTCATTTTTTTGGAGGCAAGAGATTCCTGAGGACTGCCGCCAGTTGTTCGGCGAGACGGCCCGTTTTGGCGACGGATTCGAGTTGCCTGTAGATATCCTCGGCATCGCCCTGCTTCCGAACGCCAACGCTGCATACGACGACCACGTTGTGTTGCGAATAAATTCGATAGACGACGCGGTGGTTGCTAAATTGATGCTTCCAATACCCGGTCAGCGAGCCGCGCAGCGGTAGACCGTATCCTTCGGGGTCAATGGCGAGCTTCTTCTCTAAGACTTTTCGGAGTTGATTGCGCACACTGCCGTCGAGAGCTTTGATGTCCGCTGCGGCGTCTGATGTGTATCTAAGCTCAAAGGAAGGTGTGGAGCGCGGCTCTTCTGGCGATGGCGCAGATGAGGGCGGCTGTTTTCGCCCTTTGCTCATTTGCCAAAAACATCTGTCGTTGTAAGCAGCCGGCCAGCGTCAACGTCATCGTCAATGGTCTTCGACAACGTGAGCAAGCGATCGGTGAGTTCGCGGTCGGCGAGAATCTCCAGGGTGGCAAGAATTGATTCACGCTCATTCACGAGGGAGTCCAAAAACTCTTTGTCCACCAAGTACTTCGGCGGTTGGCGACGGTTCTCGACCAAAACGACCCGGTTTGCAGTCGCCTCTTTCAAGTATGTTTTGAGCTTGTCTCGGAGGTCGGTCGCTGTGACCTTTTTAACCGCGATAGACGGCCTTGCCATATTCAGACTCCCGATAACGTACGTTAGACACGGATAAATGTACATTAACAGAGGATGCTTTGTCAAGGTTCGTTCGTCCATTTCTGCCAAGATTGAACCGCTCATCGGGGACCGGTTCGGGTTGCTCGAATGCGACACAGAGCGGAACAACTGGCAAGAGCGAGCTCCTGTGGTTGAGGGATTTGAGCTCGCTAGCTTTGAGGAGGGCTATAGAGGACGCGGAGAACTCTCCTGGTGTCTTGCAGAATCGCTAGGGCCTCAGACTCTTGGCAGGCCTTTCCGTGGATTATCGGATTGGCCGTTTTGCGTGTCTGGTCTGCAAGGTCGCAGATTTGTGGTGCTCGCTTAAGTATGGACGTTCGAGCAGTCCTAATCAGGGTCTGCAACCTATCCTCCCTGGACTTCCCCTGGAGCACCGTTGGTATCTTCTGGGAAAGGGCAAGCTCCAGAGCGCTTCTGGACAGCGCAACAGAAGCGTTGAAAAGCCCGAACATGTAGCAGCGGGTGGCCTCGCGCAAATAAGGATTCTGGTCAACCCGCGCACTCTGATCGACCAACAAAGGCTCCAGTCGCAACGCGCGGGAAACCATTTTGGGGACCTCCAATACCATGAATCGCGACAAGCAGTCGTCCAACTGCCACGCCACTGACTCAGCGACCGCCTTCATTGCATCATGAGGTAGCTTATGCGCATGTTCTCGCAGGACGCCGTAAATCGTGAACATCGTCTGATTTGTCCCGTGGTAGAACTTCTCGATGGACTCCAACAGGGACTCCCTATCGGCAGCCGATTCAGCAAGCTCTTCCGCTGTCAATTCTTCATCGAAAAAAGCGATCTGGTCAGCAAGGTATTTCGATAGCTCGTCCATAGGCGCTCCTGTTGCGGCGCAGTGGGCGCTGTGAGTTTCGTCAGGTGGAGGATACCGCATCCTAGCGTGGCTGCGGTATGTCACGTCAATGTAACGCGAAGCGTGGGAAAACGCGGCAAAAAGCGAAGAAGCGCCGAAAAATGGTGGAGAAGTTGGCTCGCTGCATTTCACTCGAACTTGCTGATTCTCTTCGATTAGCCTGTCGTCCGGCAAAATTTGGTTAAATTATTTTAGCGGCTGTTAACCGAAGGGTTGCTAGTTCGAATCTAGCCCGGGGAGCCAAATCCCTTCCAGTTTTTCGAATTGCTGCGACGCCTCCGAAAGCTCAAAAGAGAATTGAAGGCAGATAGGCGCCGGCTGGCTCGTTGTAAAGGCCCATCGTCATCAGGGTCATCGGCTGGACGACGCGGAGCCCGCTCTCAAGGCACCAGCGAAAGAGTCCCGCGTTACGAGAGGGGACGAGTATGCCTGTGCCCTGAATCGAAGGTACCGCGGCAATCAACGCCTGCAAATCTTCGTTCGTCTCGCCGACTGCGTGGCCGAAGAACCCAACCGAAGTCGCATACGCCGTGATGCGGCCCCGTGACTCGGCAACCAATGCTGCGCCGCGATGAATTGCATCGCTCAATTCCCCGCTCCGCGCGTGGCCGTGGACTTGGATGCAGAGGTCATTGCAGATGGCAAGGTCCGCCGCTTCCGCGGCGCGAACGCGATAGCCGAACGGAGTGGTCTGAATCGGAGGTCCCTGCATGCAGGCGAGCGGCTCGCGCACGACGAAACCCAGCTTCGCATACAAGGAGAGCGAACGATTGTGGTAGGCCGCCTGGACGAGACGGATTCCAGCGAATTGTCGTTCCGCAGCGCGGGCCATAACCGCCTCCATCAAGCGGCGGCCGGCAGTGCGGTTTTGCACGGCAGGGTCCACGGTGATCGGGCCGACACCGGCGATCGGATCCTTTTCATGCAAGCAGTTGCTTCCGATGAGTTTTCCATCCTGTTCGGCCACCACACAGAAGAAACCGGGATTCGAGAACACCATCGAGAGCAAGCCGACGGAAGCGTCGGGGGTGGGAAAGTCGTTGGGAAAATTGTGGCGGCCGGAGATGGACCGGAAGGCCTCGAAACAGATTCTGCCGCAAATTTCGGCGTCGGCCGGAGTGGCCCTTCGAATCAGCACTGGTTGCTCGGTCGAGCCGAAGGTTTGAGATTGTGCTGCCATGAGACCAACCTCCCTTCTGAACTGGCGGCGAGAATTGCAGATGCGCAATTTCCGGGGCTGGCTAGCCGACTGGCGGCAAGCGCGGGAAATCGACGCCACATCCTAGCAAAAAATCATGCAAGGAAGTTTTTTATGCGAAGATTCGCTAGAAGCTGGTGGTGAGTCGAAGAGCGAAGTTGCGCGAGGGGCCGATGGCGTTGCCGGAAAAAAGGCCGCCGAAGTCGATCACGTCGAGAACGTTGGTGAGATTTTCCCCGTCGAGCTGAAGGCGAACGTTCACGCGCTCGGATTTGTAAATGTCGCCACCCAGCGAAGCGCTTACCTGAAAAGATGGATAGATGCGGCCGCGATTGAAATTGATGCGATCGACGACCTTCTCGCCGTATTCGGCGAGAGCCTCGTCGTAGGTGCCAACGAAGTCGAACGGGAGGCCGGTGTCGTATTGAACGCCGCCAGCGATCCAGAGGCGTGGAGCAAGCTGGTAGCGAAGGCGGCCGCGAATCGTGTTGCGCTGATCCTGAGAGTCGGGAAAATGGCCGGAGGCGGGGATCACGGCGTCGTCGCCAAGGAAGAGGCCGCCGGTGACGGGAAACCAAGCATTGCCGACCGTGTAGGAATAGCTCAGAAAGCCGGAAAATCCGCGCCAGTTGGGAACGTCGAACTTCGCTTCCGCGCCGTAGATTGTGGATTTGCGGAAAGCGATGGGGAAACTGATAGTGGTGTTGTCGATCTGATCGTCGTCGGCGTAGTTGTTGACGAGGCGGCGGAAATAATTGACGTCGAGGCGGATTTGCCGAAGGAAGGCCGTGGTGATACCGACTTCGTAATAGTTCCCCTCGGAGGGTTCAACAGGCAACTGGAGCGAAATCGGATTGAGAGAGGTGGCAGCGGTGGAGCTGGAGAGGAGAATGTTTTCAAAGGACGGCGTCTGGAAGACGCG
>DATKPM010000100.1:0-8389 GCA_035524135.1 Candidatus Acidiferrum sp.
TGGTTTGAAGCGCACAATTCGCCTTTGTCGGAAGCCTCCGTACTCGGCTTCGAGTATGGGTTCAGTCGCGACTATCCCGAAGCGCTCGTTTTGTGGGAAGCGCAGTTCGGAGATTTTGCGAACGGCGCGCAAATCATCATCGACCAATTCGTCGCCGCCGGCGAGGACAAGTGGAACTTGCTCTCGGGCGTTGTGCTGCTGCTGCCGCACGGATACGAAGGGCAGGGGCCCGAGCATTCAAGCGCGCGCATCGAGCGGTTTTTGCAGCTCGCCGCTCGCGACAATATCCAAATTTGCCAGCCTTCCACCGCCGCGCAATATTTCCACTTGCTTCGCCGTCAGGCGCTGCGCAATTGGCGCAAGCCGCTCGTCGTCTTCACGCCGAAAAGCATGTTGCGAAATCCTGCGGCTTCTTCATCGCTTGCCGACTTGTCCGCGCCGCGATTCCGCCCTGTGATTCCCGATAGCGGCGACGGCTCCTCCGCGCACGTCCTGCTTTGCACGGGGAAAATCGGGCACGAGCTGTTGGCCGAAAGAAAAAAGCGCAAGGACTCCTCGACGGCGATCGTCTTTCTCGACCAGCTCTATCCATTCCCGGAGCCGGAGCTTTCCGCGGAAATGGACCGTCATGCGCACGCCCGCGAATTTATCTGGGTGCAGGAAGAGCCGGCAAACATGGGCGCGCTCGCGTTCTTGCTGCCGCGCCTCGAGCGCCTGGCCCATGGGCGTCCCGTGCTTTCCGTGAAGCGTTCGGCCAGTGCCAGCCCCGCCACCGGCTCGCACAAAGCGCACGAAATGGAGCAGCACACTTTGCTCTCGCTGGCGTTCACGCATCCGGGAAGCGAATAGGGTGCGGCGAAAAAATGGCGCTCGCTCGTGCAACCTTTGCGCGGCTTGTAACATTCGGGCGAGAACGATCGTCACTTGTGCGAGACGACGATTCGTTGCGGCGAATTCGGTATCGCAATGAATTCGCTCGACGAAAATCCCGCCGCGCGAAACATCCGCTCGTAGTCCGCGAATGTGTACGCGTCTCCTCCGGGAGTCGTCGCCAGCATGATGATGGCAAACGTCGCGACGTTCGGCGGAGTGACGCGATTTTCGTCCGGAATGAATCCCAGTGTGATGACTCTGCCGTTCGCGGCCAATGCGCGATGCAAACGCGGCAGAAGGGCATGGATGCGCTCCGGAGCGAGAATCTGCAGGAAGTTCGCCAGCAGGATCAGGTCGTATCCTTCGCCGAGATCCATCTCCATCGCATCGCCGCCGAGAAAATGCATCCGGCTTTCTACACCTGCTTGGCGCGCGTTCTCGCGAGCTACCTCCAGAACCGTCGGCCAATCCAGCAGGTAGATTTGCGCTTCGGGATTGTGCCGCGCGAAAGCGATGCCGAATTTTCCGTGGCTGGCTGCGACGTCGAGCACTTTCCCCTTTTCCTCCTTCACGCCGCGCCAGTGGCGCGCGAGGCCTTCCGACGGCATCGATTGCATCGGTCCCATCGAGCGCGCAAACTCCACCCAAACGGGATCGTCGGGCTTGGCAATGCCCTCTTTCGAGATCACCGTTCCGCCGTGGCGCACGGCTTCGATGAGATTGTCGAACGGTTGCACCATTTCAGGGAGAAGCCGGAAGCCAATCGAACTGCCTACGTACTTGGGCGATCGGCGGTCAAGAAACACGGCGGAATCGGGCGTGAGCTTGTAGAAGTTGTCTTGCTTGGCGAGCAACCCGATCGCGACAAGAGTGTCACAAAGAATGCGTATGCCGCGCTCGGCGGCGCTGCAGCGTGCCGCGATCGCCGCCGCAGTTGTTGCGCCCTCTCCAATGGCGGTGAAGAGGTCGAGTTCGATCGCTGTCCGAAGGGCGGCCGTGCGCTGGTAGGCGTTCAGTGTCTCGAAGATGAGTTCGGGTGTTGGCGGCCGCTGCTGTTCCGTCATTTTGGCAGTTTCCTTCGTAAAGGTTTTTTTCAAAAGCAGGCGGCAGGCAAAAAGCCGCGCCACAGAATGCAGCATTCTCTCGCCGCCACGAAGATGTGACAACCGGTTGTCTGTGGAAATTCATTTGGGAAAAAGAAGGGAATCGCGTACATTCTGCGAACCAAGGATCAAGAGAGGCAGAAGCATTTCCTCGGAGCTGTGAAATGCAAATCAAGCCGTTCGAACTCGAGAGGTGGCAATCCATCTGGGAGAACCAGGTGGAACTCAACATCTCGGAAAGCGGCGTGCATCCGCTGACCACCGCAGAGCTTGTGGGCGACGCGGGCGCCCTGGCGAAAATTCTGGAGCTTCCGCAGGTCTACCCGCAAACGAACGGGAGTGAAGAGCTGCGTTCGCGAATCGCTGCGCTGTATCCCGGAGCGGAGACGGAAAACGTGCTGGTCACCTGCGGCGGAGCCGAAGCGAATTTCATCTGCACATGGTGGCTGATCGAGCACGGCGACGAGATCGTGTACATGCTGCCGAATTACATGCAAATCAACGCGCTGGCAGAATCTTTCGGCGCAACCGTGAAGCCTCTACGGCTGCGCGAGAAACTGGATTGGGGAATCGACATTGACGAACTCAAGGGGCTCGTCACATCCAAGACGAAAGCGATCATCGTTTGCAACCCAAACAATCCCACCGGAAGCGTCCTGAGCCGGGAAATGCGGGAAGCTATTGTGGCGGCCGCTGCGCGCGTGGGAGCCTGGATTCTGGCGGATGAAGTGTATCGCGGCGCAGAAATGGACGGGCCGATGACGCCATCGTTCTGGGGCAGCTACGATAAGGTTCTTTGCACCGCGAGCCTCTCGAAGGCGTACAGCTTGCCGGGACTGCGAACAGGCTGGGTAATCGGTCCACCGAAGACGATTGAAAAGCTTTGGAGCTATCACGACTACACGAGCATCGGGCCGACGTTGCTTTCCGACCGGCTTGCATCCGTCGCGCTCGAGCCCGCGCGGCGCGAGTGGATTCTGGCGCGGACGCGCTCTTATTTGCAGAAAAATTATCCGGTACTTCGCAACTGGCTGGCGACGCATCGCGATGTGTTTTCGCATATCGCCCCGCGCGCCGGAGCGATCGCCTGGGCAGGATTTCGCAATGGGCGGAATTCGGCCAAGTTCGTCGAAGATTTGCGCGTGAAAAAAGGCGTTCTGATGGTGTCTGGCGAGCTGATGGGAATGGAGAGTTTTGTGCGGTTTGGATTTGGTGGCGATTCGGCGACACTGGAGAAGGCGTTGGCTCGCATGGCGGAATATCTGCACGAAGGCCAGCAGAAGAGCGCCGCGTCGTAGGTGGATGGGTTCGGAAACTGTGTCATTGTGAAGCACTTCGCTGTCGTTGACTTGCCCGGGCAGCGGACGTAGCATGGCCTGCCCATGGAGGTTTCCGTGCCCCGCATCCTTGTGGCTGACGACGACCGTACCACCCGGCTCTTGCTGACCGAGACGCTTCGCGGAGAAAAATTTACGGTTGTCGCAGCCTCCGACGGAGAGGAAACTCTCGACAAAATCCGCAACGGAAAATTCGACTTGGTGCTGCTCGATGTGTGGATGCCGAAAAAGACCGGCATCGAAGTGCTTGCTGCGCTCAAGGACCAAAAGGACCGGCCGAAGATCATCGTGATGACGTCGGATGACGCGCCGGAAACCGTGCTGAACGCCATCCGCGAGCAGGCCTACCAATACATCGCCAAGCCATTCGACCCGAAAGTGCTGGTCGCGCTGCTGAAGGAAACCCTCGGCAAGGGCACGGACGCAATGGCGATCGAGGTGCTGTCGGCACGCCCGGAGTGGGTGGAACTGGTGGTGCCGTGCACGCTCGAAGCCGCGGAACGCATCGAAAATTTCATGTCGCAACTGAAGTCGGGGCTTTCGGAAGAAGTAAGGCGGTCGGTGGGGCAGGCGTTTCACGAACTGCTGCTGAACGCGGTGGAATGGGGGGGGAAGCTCGACCCGAACCGAAAAGTGCGCATTTCGTATTTACGCGCGAAGCGGATGCTGCTTTACCGGATTGCGGATCCGGGGCCGGGATTCAAAGTGAACGAACTCGATCACGCGGCAATTTCCTACTCGCCGGATGATCCGACCAGCCACGACGAGGTGCGGCGCGAAAAGGGATTGCGGCCGGGAGGATTCGGGCTGCTGCTGGCGCAGGCGAACGTGGACGAACTGCTCTACAACGAAGCGCGGAACGAAGTGGTGTTCGTGAAATATCTCGACGGCGAAGGATGAGCCTGTGGCGCGTCAACGGCGCGCAGCGAGATAAGGAACAAATCCCTTCACGTTGGTTTTTAGTTTGTAGACCGAAGTTGTTGCAGTGATGTAGAGCGTTGAGTATCCGGCATCTCCCCAATTCAAATTGGCCGGCTGCTCCGGCATTTCGATCGTGCCCAGATGATGGCCCGCCGCGTCCCACACCCAGATTCCTCCCGGACCTGTGACAAATATATTTCCGTGGCGATCGATTTTCATTCCGTCGGGCACGCCGTCGTCCTTGCCGCCGGGTTCTTCACCGAAAATCCGTCCGTTCGATAGCTTCGCGGCGCTGAAATCGTAGACACGAATGTTTCGCTGCTCGCTATCGTCGACGTAGAAGCGCTTCCCGTCCGGTGAAAATGCGAGGCCGTTGGGCTGTGAGAGATCTTTTGTGAGCAACGTGACATTCCCCTTTTTATCGAGGCGGTAGACGCCTTGAAACGGAGTTTCCTGCTTTTCTCCCGGAGTGAAATCGAGCGTCGGGTCGGTGAAATACATCGCGCGGTCCGGACCGATCACCACGTCATTCGGCGTGTTGAATTTCTTGCCTTCGAAGCGGTCTGCGAGGACCGTATATTTCCCGTGCGGGGAAATCGCGATGATCGCGCGAAGCACACTGGCGCAATCGATCAGGCGATGCTGGGCGTCAAACGTGTTGCCGTCGGGATCGCCCAATTCAATGAGCGTCTCGCGATGGCCATCGGGATAGACGCGAAAGATTTTGTTCAGGGTTTCATCGCTCACGTAGACAAATCCGGAGGGATCCCAGACGGGCCCTTCGGTGAAGCCGAAGCCGGAAGCGAGCGTGACGAGCTTCGCGTCTCTTGGCACGAGCCGCCAAAACTTGGATGAATTCGCCTGCAAAGAAAACGTGCGCGCCGCCCCCGCGGCGTTGGTGCGCACGAGCCAGAAAGCCGCGAGCAGAAGAACGATCGGGACAAGAAAGAGTCGAGCGCGCATGTTCATAAGTCCTCTTTGAAAAAAGTGGAATTGCGGATTCCGTGAGGCTCAATCATTGTGCTTCGGCGGCAATGCCGACGCCGGCGGAGCTGCGGACATAAGATAGCTGACAATCGCATTGATCTCCTGCGAAGTGAGTTTCGCGGCGTAATCGGAAGGCATCAGGGAATCGGTGCTGTAGGCAACGCCACGAATATCGGATTTGTCGAGCAAGTGAAACGAACCGTCGAGCGATTGCAACTGCAGCGAGAAATTGTCTTCGTTGCGGACGATGCCTTGAATCGCCTCGCCGGATTTCAGGGTAACGGTAGCAAGGCGGCCGCGCCCATAAACGTCCGGTGCGGGAGAAACAATCGCCTCGCGGATTTCGTCGGCGGATTTTGTAGAGGCGAAATCCGTCAAATCTGCGGCGATGAACCCTCCTTGTCCTTGGACCATATGGCAACCGCTGCATCCGGCTTTGCCGAAGAACAACACTTTTCCGGCCTTCGGATCTCCCGGCATTGCGGCGGGACCGCGCGAACCTTGAAGAAAGCGCAAATATTGAACGACGCCGCGGATCTGCGCGGTGCTGAACATCGTCCCAAACGCGGGCATGGGG
This sequence comes from Candidatus Acidiferrum sp., assembly GCA_035524135.1. Lineage (GTDB taxonomy): Bacteria > Acidobacteriota > Terriglobia > Acidiferrales > UBA7541 > Palsa-295. The sequence goes on from DATKPM010000100.1 coordinate 5,799, forward strand.
CCCGAGCCATCATGGACAATGTGAAAAAGTTGCTGGTCGCTGAGGCGCTGGATCTCCGGACGCGTGGCGATATTCGGAGCGTGCTCGCCGCCGCGGCCATCGATGCCATGACACGCCGCGCAAGTGGTGGAGAAAATACGGCGGCCAGTGGCGACATTGGGAGCGGAGGAGCGCGCCTGCGGCGCAGGCGCGTTCGCAAGCGCTGAATGGGTGGGGGGAAGGACAAACAAAGCGAAGAGTACCCCTGCAAATATCACGCCAGCGAAGAGGCGAGAGAAAGTGGGCGGCATCCCACCCAAGAATCTTGGATGGGACGCCGCTGGAAATGAGAAACGCTTCTTCACGACTAGGCCGGACCGCACCTTCCCGCTCCGCCTCAGAAGAGGAATTTCAGAGCGGCCTGCAAAATACGCGGCTGGCCGTAGGTAGCGCTGATGACGCCAAAACCGCTGCCTGTGACCACGCCGAAGTTCGAAGAGCCGTTGGCGGAGAATTGGGCGTGGTTGAACACATTGAACGCTTCAAACCGGAATTCCAGCGTCTTTGTTTCGGTCAGGCTGGTGTCCTTAATCAACGCCATGTCCCAGTTGTTCAGGCCAGGGCCGTGGAAGAAGCGCCGGCGGGAGTTGCCGATCGTGCCTAGCTGCTCCGGGCTGAAGAGCGAGGTGTTGAAGTACGTACCGCCGTTGCGCGGATTCGTGGTTTGCAGGACGCTGCCACCAGCGAAGTCCGGCAGGTCGATTTGAGCCTCGCCGCCCTGGGTGCCGGTCAACGAGTTGTCGTCGGGCTCGGAAAGAGTGACGGGAAGGCCCGTGGCAAACGTCGTGATGCCGGAAACGGCCCATCCAGCGGCGATTTTATTCGCAATCCCGGAAGTGGCATGGAAGAGCTGATCGAAGGGGATTTTGGTTTCGTAGCTGGCAACGAAGTTGTGGGTCACGTCGAAGGCGCACAAGCCCAGGCTAAGACGGGGATCAAACGGATTGAGACCTTCCTGAAACCCGGAGGCATTGTCCATGCACTTGCTGTAGGTGTACCCGAAGAGGAAGGTGGAGAGGCCGCTGGTGTGTTTCACGTTCACCTGAAGCGAATTGTAGGACGACTGCGCAATCGTGGATTCGTAAGGAATATCCGCGAAATTGGGGCCGAGGACCGTGTAGGTGGTATTCACGATGCAGTTGTTGGCCGGGTTCGCCGTGCCGCAGTTGGAGGCAGGAATCAGCTGTACATTCGGCGTCGCGCTCGCCGGGTAATTGACACCAGTAGGGAGGATGTACTGCTGGCCTTCGCCGAAGCCGCCGCACTGAGAACCAGAACTCGTCTGAGCATTCAGCGCGATTAACTGCAAGCAAAGACCGGGATTCCCCGGGTTCGATTCAATCAAGCTGATCAGTTTGTGACCCTGATTGCCAACGTAGCTGACGCTTAAGACCGTGTCAGAGCCGAACTGCCGCTCGATGGACAACTCGTAATTCTCAGTGCGTGGAAGAACGTTGTTGACGTTGTAGGCGAGCGTGCCGGAAAGCGGCTCGACGCTCGGCCAGTCAAACGTAGTGTCTGGATTCTTGGCGCTCACGCTCCTGGGAGGGAAGGTGAAGGGAAACCGTTGTGGACCCGGAGTGCCGGAGGCACGATCCACGAACGGAGTCTCAAACGGGATCGTGCCAGGGCTGACGTAGAAGAGCCCGTAAGGCGGATCACCGATTTCCTGGAATTGCGTCAGGTCCTCCACCGACGTGTAGAAAATGCCGAAGCCGGCGCGAATACTCATCTTTCCGGGACCGCCGGTGATCTTCGAAACCCATCCGGAGTCGGCTCCGGGAGAATAAGCGAGCCCGAGTCGCGGAGAGAAATTGTTATACCGCGTGGGAGCCAGTGTGCGCGTCACGCCCGGATCGCCAGGCACCAGATAACCGGTGGGCGCGCCCGGAAACACCACGGACTGAACGCCGGGGATGACGGTTTCGATTTTGTTCTCGGTGTCGTACCAAGGCTGGCTGAATTCCCAGCGCAGGCCGTAATTGAAGGTGAGGTTGGAGGTGACGCGCCAACTGTCTTGCGCGTAGAGGCCAAGATACTTCGACCGTGAATCGAGAATCTGCTCGCTGGCCTGAATGAAATTCACAGGTGCGCCGAGAAGAAAATCGACGACGTCGGAGCCGGATTCGCTGCCGTCGAAAGTGTAGTCGCCATTTTCGCCGAAGAAGTTGCGGTCGTTGATCTGATCGTAGTGAAACCCGCCGCCGAATTTGATGCTGTGCGTGCCGATGATTTTCGTGAAGCCGTCTTGCCATTGGAAGGTGTTATTGAACTGGCGGGTGGTGTCCGAAGGCACGCCGATATTCAAACCCAGCTGGGCGAAGGAGACCGAGGGAACGCCCTGGAGGTCCGGAGCAATCGGAGCGACGCCGCCGTTGAAGCTGGCACCCGATCCGGAAGGAGCCGTGAAACCCAGGGAAGTGAGCGAAGGCCCGAGACCTCCTTGCGGCGAAAAGAGATGATTGGCGGAACGCAAGTAGCTGAAACGGAATTCGTTGACCGCGGTGGACCCGAAGGACTTGGTGTCGCTCAAAACAAACACTTGCGCGCGG
>DATKPM010000101.1:0-11210 GCA_035524135.1 Candidatus Acidiferrum sp.
AAGTCCTTGGGACAAATGGCGGAGAATCGGGTTTCTCCTGGCAGGCGCGGTCGTCATCGCCATCGTGTTCTATTCGCTGACTAGAGAAGTGCAGATGAGCACAGCGCACGCCACCAGCGGCGACGGCCTTCATTACGACCCGAACACTCCATGAGTGTGCCGCTTCGTCCACTGCCCCGAGCCGTGACTGTCGCCCTTTTCAGGCTTCTTCCTCCATTGAACTGACGGGCCTTGCTCGTTGGGAAGAGAGGATTGCGAGAATTTCCCCGGCAAGCCAAACACGATTTCGTTTCTGGCCGGACGCCTCCGAAAGTATCCCTGCTTCAACGAGTTTCTGCACGGTCAAATTTGCGCTTGGAAAGGTGACTTTCAGGAGATCCCTTGCATAAGAGATGGTGATCGCCGGTGATTTGAACAATTGGTCCACTAACCGGGCTGCCAGCGCTGAAGCCCGCTTCGTTCGAATTTTTTCTTGGAACCTTTGCCTCAAATCGAGCAGTTGGCGCGATTTCTCTGTTGCTTCCCGGGCTTGCTCGCTAGCGCCTCTCAGAAAAAATTGAATCCATTCCGCCCATGCTCCTCTTTGGCTCACCTGCAACAGGTGGTCGTAATATTCTTCCCGGTAAATTTCGAAAAATGCGCTCAGATGCAGAAGCGGTTGCGACAATAGCTTTCTCTCGCACAAAATCAAGGGAAGCAGCAGTCGCCCTATCCGTCCGTTGCCGTCTTCAAAAGGATGAATGGCCTCAAACTGATAATGAATCATGGCCATATGCACAAGCGGCGGGATCGACGTTTCGGCATGTAACGCGCGCTCGAACGAGTCCAGGCACGCTAATACGTCCGACGGAGGCGGCGGTACGAAGCGGGCCCTGCCGATTGGCTGATTGCGCTGTCCAATGAAGTTTTGAATTTTTCGGAATTCTCCTGGGCGCTGCGAGCCTCCTCTCACTCCGCGCAGCAGGTCGGAGTGAAGTTCCCGTATGAGACGCAAAGACGTCGGGAGTTCATGAAGCCTCTTCAAACCCCGTTCGAGCGCACTTACATAGTTTGCGACCTCTTGGATGTCGGGACGCGCTGGCTCATTCGGACGCCCCATTTCAAAGAGCACGAGTTCCTCTTGTGTGGCGAACGTGCCCTCGATTCGGCTGGAAAGTTCCGCCTCACGACGAATGAAGGGCCTCACCAGTAAATTGGGGTTGGGGAGCGACTGGGCGATCCCATTCAGATGTCCTAGAGCTCTGTCAGCCTCGCCCAAAAGTTTGATAATTTGTGGCGACAGTTCAAGTTCAGTAGGCAAGGGGTTGGGAATGAAGGCATGCACGCGCTCGGGTGTAAGGACTAGCCGACCCGGGCTATCCTTTGTGAATTCATTGGGATTCACGAGGAGTCTCGCGAGGAAAGTATACTTTAACCCCGGTTTTTATAGTAAAGAGTTTCGCATTTATCTTTAATAAGAAAATTACTTACTATAGTTCGCTGTACCATGCGTTAGCATAGACACATTCCAACGGGAGTTGGCGATGCCGATTTACGAATATGTTTGCGATGATTGCGGGGAGCACTACGAGCGAATCGTGATGAACCAGAAGACCGCGGTGACGTGCCCGAAATGCGAGAGCGCGAAGAAGACGATTCAGCTGTCTGTGTTTGCGGCGCATGGAAATGGCAAGGCGTCTGGCGGATCTTCTTCATCGGGGCCGATCACCGGCGGGGGCGGCGGATGCTGTGGCGGCGCGTGCGGCTGCCACTAAACGCCGCATGGTTTTTCGAGGCAGCGCGAAGCTCGCAACGTGTTTGTCTTGCCTGCGGCGACGAAGCGTCTTTCTGTTTTTCCTTCCTCTAATTTTTACAGCTGCGCCTAAGGCGGCTCACGCCCAGGCAGGACCGCCCTTGATCACCAATGACCCAGGAACACCGGGGCCCAAAAACTGGGAAATTAATTTGGGCTTCATGCCGGTGATTCGCCACGACTTGAATTCGTATCAACTTCCGCAACTCGACTTCAATTACGGTGTCGGTGAACGCATCCAACTGACGGTTCAGGTGCCGTTTGTCCTGCAAAATTCAAACGGACAGAATTTGCAGTCCGGATGGGGAAACGCGTTTCCGGGTGTGAAGTGGCGCTTCCTCGATAACTGGCATGGCTGGAACGTCTCCACATTCCCGCAAATCGAAGTGACGGGGCCTTCCGAATCGTCGCGGGTGGGGATTGCCACGCCAGGAACCAGGTTCTTGCTTCCCGTTGAGATTCAGAGAAACCTGGGACCGCTCGAGCTCGACTTCGAGGGCGGCTACTATTTCCCCATTCATGGCGTGGACGAGCGCATTCTTGGCTTCGCGGCGGGCCATCAGTTCACGAAGAGATTCGAGCTGATCGGGGAGGTGTATAACGACCGCGCGATGGGTGCGCTGCCGCACGATACCACGTGGGACGCCGGCGGCCGCTACGGCCTTCGCAAGGGGCTCATCCTGCTTTTCATGGCAGGGCGCAGCTTCAGCGGGCCGGAGAGCGAGCAGCCGAATTTTCTCGCCTACATCGGTGTGCAATTCCTGCTTGAGAAAAACGGACTCGCCTGGCATTCCGACCAGTAGCAGGCCTTAATTCTGCGAGCCAAGACTGTGCGAAAAAAGCCAACTGACGAGGGACGGCTCGGCGAAGGCGACATCCCAAACGTCGTGGCCGATGCCGGGATATTCGGTGTATTTCGGCTTGCCTCCGGCGGCGTACAGCCATGCGACCCACTGGCGAGCGCGAGCGGGATTGACGGATGGATCGGCTTGCCCTTGAAAAATCCAGACGGGAACCTTCGCGACTCGGGGAATTTCCCATTGATCCGCGTAGCCGCATAGGACAACGGCTGCAGCGAAGCGGCGCGGATCGATGGAAAGGGCGCGCCAGGCGCCTTCGCCGCCCATCGATTGCCCGACAATGTATTCGCGCGTGCGGTCGATACTGTATTTTTTTTCGACCGCGTCGAGAATTTCCAGCGCGAGGCGGATGGAAACCGGCGGCGTATTCGCGTGCGGGCGCGCCCAGCCTTTCGTATCGGAAACCTGCGGCGCGAGAACGAAAGCGTGATACTTCGCCTGATTTTCGGGCGTGGTCCAGATGTGGCTGCCGGCGCGATTCGAGCCGGAGATTTGCGCGAGATTATCGGAGCCGCGAGCGGCGGCGTCGTGCAGCCAGAGAACGATGGGATATTTTTGCGCTGCGTCGTAGCCGGGGGGAACGAAGAGGCGGTACTGCATGAATTCGCCGCCGGGACTGTGATAGTTGCCGGCGATAAAACCGTCGACGGTCTTCTGCGTTTGCGGCGAGGCTGAAAAAAGGCCGGGAGCGGCGAACAGAAGAAGAGTGCAAAGGAATAATGCGGCGGGCTGCTGCGAGGCGCGCATCGGCTATCGGCTATCATTCCCGAAGCTCTTTTGCGGCGCAAGGCCCGGATTGAGGCGGGAGCCGGAATCCAAAACGATTGAGCGAATGGCAGCGGCATCATCCACGGGTGTAACTCCGAATGGCGGGCGGCGGCTCAATGCCGGCGTTGAGGCGCGGGTCGGGAACCGGCGCGGCAGCAACGACGGGCAGCGGAAGGACTCCTGCCCAAATGGGAAGAGCGTAGTCTTCTTCGTCGTCCTTCGGCGGACCGGTGCGGATCTTCGCGGAGACTTCGGTGAGAAGAAGCACGAGCACGGAGGTGGCTTTCAATTCCTGAGCGGTGGGCTGGCGAACGTCGTCCCAACGGCCGCGGACGATGTGATTGGTGAAGAGCTCGAGCGCGCGCATTTTTTCGGCGGGATCTTCGACGAGAGTGGCCTGGCCGAGAGCGACGACCGAGCGGTAATTCACAGAATGATGAAACGCGGAGCGGGCGAGGACGAGGCCGTCAACGAGTGTAACCGTGACGCAGACGGAAATGCCTCCGGACAAAGAACGCAACATGCGGCTGGCGGAAGAGCCATGGAGGTAAAGCTTGTCGTCGACGCGCACGTAGTTGGTGGGGATGACGTAGGGCTGGCCGTCGACGACAAAGCCGACGTGGCAGACAAAGGCTTCGTCAAGAATTTTGTAGATGGTTTCGGCGTCGTAGCGGCCGCGGTCGGGCAGGCGACGCACAGTTGTGCGTTCGGTGGGTGCAATGGGGCTCATGCGAAAAGCGTACTTTGCGCGGGGCAGGGCGACAAGAGCCAATCTGGATGGGTCGTGGAGTAGCAAGAGGAGCGAGAAAGAATATCTTCCGGGAATGTCCAAATGAAGCAAAGCCAAACGTCAATAGGGTGAAGGCGCAGAAAAGACGCCTACTTTCGAGAAGGAGGATGGAGATGCAATTCCTTTTGTTGCTTCACGCAGAAGAAGCGGGCTGGGAAAAGCTGGCTCGGACCGACCAGGAACAGGCAGTAGCGGCATACCAGGCTTACGGCGAAGCGCTTAAAAAGGCAGGACACTACGTGGGCTCGAATCGGCTGAAGCCCATTTCAACGGCGACGACCGTGCGCGTGGTCGACGGCAAAACCCAGGTGCAGGACGGGCCGTACGCCGATTCGAAAGAGCAACTCGGCGGCTATTTCCTGATCGATGTGCCGGACATGGATGCAGCGCTTTCCTGGGCGGCGCGATGCCCCGGGGCGAGCCATGGCGTGATCGAAGTGCGTCCGGTGTGGAGCATCGCGGCGCAGGCGAACGCTTAGAGGCGGACCGAGGAACGAAAACAAGGACGGCGCGCAGACGCGACATGCAGCCGAGGCGATTGCGCGCCGCTCCATGAAACCAGGAAAGGAGGATGGCGGGTGAGACTGGAACCGATCGAAAAGCCGAAGGGGCTGATGATGCGCTTCGCCTACTGGATGACGCGGAGGAAGCTGGGGAAAGTGATCACGCCGATGAAGGTGGTATATCCGCGGATGCCGGGAATTCTGAAGGTCGGATACGAACTGCAGAAATTCGAAATGAACGGAATCCGGCTGGAACCGCAGCTGAAGTTCATGGTGACGATGCTGGCGGCGCAGATCAACGGCTGCGCGTTTTGCGTGGACATCGCGCGGGCCGTGGCCATACGTGAGCATCTGGGAATGGAGAAATTCAACGCGCTATCGGAATACCGGACGAGCGCGCTCTTCAACGAGCGGGAGCGGGCGGCGCTGGCGTATGCGGAGGAAGCGACCCGGAACAAACGGGTGAGCGACGCGACGTTCGAAGAGCTGCGCAGACATTTTCAGGATTGGGAGATTGCGGAGATTACCTGGCTGAACGCGCTGGAGAATTACTACAATTTGATCAATTTACCGCTCGAGATCGAATCGGACGGACTTTGTGCGATCGCGGAAGGGCGAACAGAGTAACGCTGGAATTCAGGCATGGGCCAATGCAGGATTCAGTGCCGCTGCCGGCCGATGAAGAAGCCCATCCGATTCATGCCAAGCAATCACCCCATGTCGAAAAGCTTCGCGGGAAGAGATGAACTCCCAAGATAGCGGCGAGGAAGCGCGCGGCACAGCGGAAGCGGTGGCGCGCCGCAGCTACGGGCGACTCGTCGCCTTTCTCGCCGCGCGGACGCGCGACGTGGCGGCGGCGGAGGATGCGCTCTCTGAAGCATTTGCAGCCGCGCTGGCGGATTGGCCGCGGAGTGGATGCCCGTCGAATCCGGAGGGGTGGCTGCTGACGGTCGCACGGCGAAAGATGATCGACGCGATGCGCGGACGCAAGCGCGGCGAAGCGGTATCCGAAGAGCTGCGCGTGATGGCCGAGGGCTTGGAGGCGGCTGCCGCCGAATCGCAAATTCCCGACCAACGACTCGCGTTAATGTTTGCCTGCGCGCATCCCGCAGTGGATGTGGGAATTCGCTCGCCGCTGATTCTACAGGTTGTGCTGGGCCTTGATGCGAAGGCGATTGCCTCGGCCTTCCTGATGTCTCCGGCGGCGATGGGCAAGCGGCTGGTACGAGCAAAAGAGAAAATCCGCCAAGCGGGGATTCCGTTTCGAATTCCAGAGCGGGAAGAATTGCCCGCGCGGCTGGATGCGGTGCTGGAAGCCATCTACGCGGCGTTTGCGGAAGGGTGGAGCGACCCGGCCGGGGCCGACCCACAGCGGCGCGATTTGACCGAAGAAGCGTTGTATCTCGCACGGGTTGTGACCGAACTGCTGCCGGAAGAGCCCGAGGTGCTCGGACTGCTGGCGCTGATGTTGCACGCCGAGGCGCGGAGGCATGCGCGGCGCGACAGCACGGGGGAATTTGTTCCTCTGGCGGAGCAGGATCCGGCGCTGTGGGACTCGCAAATGATTGAAGAGGCAGAGAGGCTTCTGCACCGGGCGAGCGCAATGGGCCGCATCGGACGATATCAATTGGAAGGCGCGCTGCAATCGGCGCACGTGCATCGTTGTCGCGCGGGCGAGGCAAATTGGGAGGCTGTCGTCGAGCTGTACGACGCACTCTTCGCGCTCGTGGAGACACCAGTGGTTGCGCTTAACCGCGCCTTGGCGATTGCGGAGCTGCACGGCGCAGAAGTAGGACTGGAAGCGTTGCGAGCCGCGGCGGAGGACGGCCGGCTAACGGAGTATCAGCCGTATTGGGCGGCGCAAGCGGAATTACTGGCGAAAGCCGGCGCACGGGACGAGGCGCGGCGGGCGTATGAGATGGCGATTGGATTAGAGCGCGATCCGGCGGTGCGGAGATTTTTGCAGAAGAAGCAGGCAGCGCTGGCGGGTTAATTTTCGGGGCTGCGGTGGTGAGGTTACCAGGAGCGCCGCGGACTGCTTTGGCCTGAAGGCCGCGGCTACAAAAGATGCGCTTGATGGGGCGAGAGAGCGCCCTGAGGGCGGCGGTGAATTTATTTTGACGGAGCGGGCGGGGGTGGAGGCGGCGGGGGGATGTGGACGACGCGGAAGCCGGTGTAGGCGGCGTCCGCTTCCGTGAGACGAGCTTTGGGATCGGCGGGACGGTCGGCGCTGCCGCCCATTGTCTTGCCCGTGCCGTCCGCAGCGACCACCCATTCGGCGACGTTGCCGTCGAGATCGAAGACGAGTTGTCCGGTGTCGCTTGACGGATCATCCACGTCCGGCGGAAAACTGCCGACTTCGCGCAGCAGCGGCGCGCCGGCGCCGAGTTCCTTCACTTCGGATTCGAGCTTCGCAGCGTCGTCGGGATTGACGGAGTAGCCCGCCCAGTAGTCGAGAGTGTTTTCACCCGTGCGCGGTTTGTAGAAACCTACACCTTCCTTTTCGCTGGGAAGGCGATACGTCTCGGCCGTTAAATCCGAAAGCCATTTGCAATACGCTTGCGCCTGCTCGAACGTAATTCCGTTCGCCGGAAAATTCTCTGTGCCGGGATCGAAAGCGTAACTTTTGTCGAAGGCGGCAAATTGCGCGCGGGTGATTTCAAAGCGGCCGATTTCGATGTCGCCGCGCTTGACGGTTTCGGGAATCAGCGTGGGCGGAGGAGGATTTTCGGGAATTGCGGGCGGATGAAACGCCACGCCATAATCCGCGCCGAGCTTTTGAATCGAGCGGCCGCGTAGGGCGAAATCGAGAGGCGAACCTTTCTTGAGTGCTTCATTCGGTGGCGGATTCGTGTGGAACAAGTACTTATCGAACCACGCCGTTTCTTCGTCGAGCTTGCGGAGCTGGTGAGAGAGTTTGCGCGGCCCATGAGGCTCGCCGGGGAAAAGAATGAATTTCACAGGCGTTTTGCCGATGGAATAAAGCGCGCGATAGTGCGACCAGCCTTGATCGGTCGGGACGTTTCGGTCGACAGTACCGAAAAAAATCAGCGTAGGCGTCTTCACACGGTCCATCTTGAAGAAGGGCGATTTTTCGATGTAGAGCTGTGGATTTTGCAGCGGTGACGCTCCAAAATAGTAGTTGTCAAATGCCAAGCCGAAATCGACGTTGGCCCAGTCGCTGATCCATTCAACGTCGCCGGCGCCGACGGCCGCAGCCTTATAGCGATCCGGATCGGCGACGGTGAGAGCAATCGAGAGGATCGAGCCGTTTGACCAGCCCAGCGCGCCGATTTTCTCCGGATCGACCAGACCCTTGGCGATGAGACTGTCCACGCCTTTTTCAATGTCGGGAACTTCGAGATCGTAGTATTTGCCGCAGCAGATCGATTCCACCCATTTCAAGCCGTAGCCGGCGCTGCCATGGTAGTTCGTTTTCAAGACGAATGCATCGCGCTGCGTGTAAAGATTTGTCGCATAGGCCCAGCTTTCTTCCCAAGCGTCGAGATCGAGCGACGCCGGGCCGCCGTGGGTCGAAACGATGAGAGGGTAGCTTTTCGACGGATCGTAGTTGTCCGGATAAAACAGGATGCCTTCGACCTCTTCATCGTTCGCGCCCTGCCAGTGAATGATTTCTGACTTCGCGATGGTCTTGTCTTTGAACTTGGGATTCAGGTCGGTGATTTGCGCGGGCGACGTTAGTTTTGTTCCGTCGAGGCGTGAGCGATACAACTGCCAAGGCTTGCTCGCGGTTGAATAGTCATACACGACGGTCCGCCCATCCTCCCCTAGTTGAAGAGCGAAGATGTTGGGTGTGTTGTCGCCGTTGATTGTCTTGCGGGTCCACGCATCGCCATGGCGCGTGTAACGCATGGGGCGATCGTGGACGCCATCGGCCATCAGCGCGAGAAAACCGTCTTCAAGAGGCTCGATTCGGCCGCTGGCCACGCCGCGGCCCCAATCGAGATTCACTTCCGTGACGGCGGAACTCGCGAGGTCGTAGTAGTAAACGCGCTGGACGGTAGCTGTGCGGAAGCGCGTGTCGGATGAATAGGGCGCGACGAAGTAGATGCCTGAACTGTCGCGAGTCCACGCAGCGGAGTAAGGCCAGATTTTCCCGCCGGTCAGAATCGGAGTCATTTGACCGGATGCCAAGTCCACAAGATATGTGGCAGGCGGGATTTTCTGATCCCATTCGAAGCTCAGCTCGCGCGTGGCAACGGCGACAGCCTTTTTGGAATCCCGCGAGACCTCGAAAAAGTCGATCCAATCTGTATTTGTAGTGACTCGCGCAACCTTGTTGGTTGAAAGCGTGAGCTTGAACAACCGAACGGGCGGCGTGTGGGCCGAATCGTCCACAACATCAGAATCGTCCTTTCGTTTCTTCATTTCGGTCTCGTAGAGCGAGGGGTCCTCTTCGGCGCTGAAGAGAACCGTGTCGTGATCGAGCCATTCGAATTGCTTGATGCCGCGCGCAAAATGCGTAATGGGCCAGGGCTCGCCGCCTGAGGTGTTGATCATCCACAACTGCGTGGACGCGGGCTTAGAGTTCGAATTTTCGGCTGACTTCGGAAGCTCGCGCGTGCTGAGAAACGCGATGCGGTCGTCGGAAGGCGACCAGCGCGGATTGGAGACTCTGTCACTGCCGCGCGTGAGGGGAATTTCCCTCTTGTCGGCAAGAACGGTCAGCATGAGATTGCTGATCCGCTCGTCCTTGTCTTTGTCGCCCGCGCTCTTCACCCAAGCGAGAGATTTGCCGTCGTGCGAAATCCGCATCTCGCCCGTGCCTTCGGCAAAAATGAAGTCTTCGGGCTTCCACTCGGAGGATTGGTTGAGGGGCGCAGGCGCCGAAGGGGCAGGCGGATTTTCCGCCTGTTGAGCGGAGGCAAGGCAGGGCGCGAGCAGCAGGGCGGCAAGAGCCGCAGCGGCAAAGAAACGTGGAGAGTCGCTCGACATGAAAAAGCCTCCTCGGACGGTTACGGATTGTATTTCGCGAGCCATGCGGCGATTTCGTGGAAGACGTCGGCGCGCTGTTCCCAGAGCTTCGGAAAATGCGGGGAACCGGGATAGGTGACCATGCGAACGGTCTTGCCGTGGGCGGCGAGCGCGAGAAAATATTCGCGGCCCTGAAAGGTGGGGACGCGCTTGTCGTCCGCCCCGTGAAGAATCAGGAGCGGCGTGGTGACATTGGAGGCGTGCATGACGGCGGAGAATCGGAGGAAGGCATCGGGGTCAGATTCGGGCCAGCGGGCATCGTAATCGATCTGCTGGATGTCGCTGGTCCAGATGAAGCTGAGCCAGTCGGTGATGCCCGCGCCTTCGACGGCGGCCTTGTAGCGATGCGTTTGCGTGACCGTCCAGGAAGTCATGAAGCCGCCCGCACTCCAGCCAAAAATCGCAAGGCGTGAGGGGTCGGCCCATCCCTGTGCGATGGCGTAGTCGGTGGCGCTATCGACGTCGCGATAGGCGCGGTCGCCGAAATGCTGGTAGATGGCGTCGAGAAATTCCGAGCCGTAGCCCGTCGAGCCGCGGTATTCCGGCTGCAAGACGACGTAGCCCAGACCTGAAATCAGGCGAGAGAAGGAGTCGAAATCGAGATTATCGTTGGCCTCCGGCCCGCCGTGAGGAAGCACTAGAAAGGGATATTTCTTGCCTGCTTCATAGCCCGCGGGAAAGGTCGCGATTCCCTCAAGAGCAATTCCCTCGGCCGATGTCCAGTGAACGGTCTTTACCTCGCCAAGATCAACGCTCGAAAGCTCGCTATCGCCGTCCGACGTGATTTTTTTCAAGGCTGCGCCAGATACGACGGCCACGTTGGTGGTATGCGTGGGATCGCCGACGGAAAAGGCGAGCGTTTCGGGAGATGCGGAAAGTTCGGGTGCAACGGGCGTCTCGCGAATGGAACCTCCGGGCCAATCATAAGCGGGAGTTAGTTTGCCATTGGAGAAAGAATCGACTTCGTTGCGCACGCCACGCGCCACCAGCACCCACGTGTGGCCCTGTGCGTTACCATCGATTTCCATCGCTGAGCCTTTTAGCGTCGGCGTGCGGTCCACAGGCTGGCCTCCCGCGGCAGAAACGGACCAGACGTGATCCGGGGTGAGCACGTCAGTGGTGGTGGAGAGAAAATCGAGTTCCTTTCCGTCGCTGCTCCAGGCGATTCCACCTGCGCCATTCGGCAGCTCGGAAATGGCGGCATTGGGAATGTCCGCAATGTGGTGGTTGCCAGAGGCCGAGCAGACATCGATGAAACTGCGAACATAGTGATAGCCGATCATCTGGGTCTGCGAAACGAGCGCGAGCGATGAGCTATCCTGCGACCACGCAGTGGCCTGCACCTGACGAAGCGCGGGGCACCACCAGGCCCCATTTTTCCCGTCGGCGCCGATTACGTAGACGCTCGTAGGCGCGTCCTCGACGACAGTGTGGACTTCTTCCAAGGGATCGACCGGCGCGGGATTGGCAAGCAATGCAAACCGAGCGCCGTCGGGCGAAAG
>DATKPM010000102.1:0-14030 GCA_035524135.1 Candidatus Acidiferrum sp.
CGCGCCTGTCCGATTTTCGCGGCAAGGTCGTCCTGCTGAATTTCTGGGCCACCTGGTGTCCGCCCTGCGTCGATGAAGCCGATTCGCTCGTGGCACTCCAGAAAGTCATCCAGCCGCTCGGCGGCACGGTCTTCGGCGTCAGCCAGGACGACGACGTGTCCGCCTACAACCAGTTTCTCGCCGCTCATCACGTCAACTATCCCAACTATCGCGAAGCCTCCGGAAAGATCCCCCGCCAGTACGGCACCGTGATGATTCCCGAAACCTACGTGATCGACCGCCAGGGCAAGATCGAGCGCAAAATCGTCGGAGCGCAGGATTGGACCAACCCCGAAATGCTTGCCTACCTCAAATCCGTCCTAGCCCAAAAGTAGGGTCTCCCGGCCACACCCTCCGCTTGCGCTGGTTGACAATCCAATCCCCTGTCACTCACAATACCCCCAGGGGGTATATGTCCCATGGCAAAAGATAAGCTCCACGTCGTCCCCGCCGCTTGCGCCTGCGATGTCCAATCCGGCGTCCTATCCAAAGACCGCAAAGCCGCTGGCGTCGACCCGGAAATCAAAGCCGCCAATCTCCGCCGCCTGCATCGCATTGAGGGACAAATTCGCGGCCTCGCTCGCATGGTCGAAGAAGACCGCTACTGCCCCGACATCCTGATGCAGATCTCTTCCGTTCAAGAGGCGCTCCGCGCTGTCGGCTGCGGCCTGATGCGCAACCATCTGAAGCACTGCGCCACGCAAGCGATCCGCAAAGGAACTGCGGCCGAGGCGGAAGCGACCTACGACGAACTCATGAATCTGATCTACACGCACGCGCGATGAGGAATCTGCCGGTGACCACAATCACGAGACCGCTAGACACCACGACCGCAACTGGGACGAAGACAACGTTTTCTTGGCGTGCGGTGGCCGGCCCGAAGCGGAGCATAGGACCTGACACCGCTTTGCCTTGCCTCACGCGAGGATCTCGCATTCTGCCCATACTCCGCCTCAAAGGAACGCCATGATGGAACGCGACCCAGTCTGTGGAATGACGGTCGATCCCGCGAAAGCCAAAGCGACCGCCGAACACGCGGGCAAGAACTACTATTTTTGCTGCTCCAGCTGCGCTACAAAATTTCAAGCCGATCCGGAAAAATTTCTTTCCGCGAAGCCCCCTGCCCCGATGGCGCATCATTCGCCCCACGCGGGCATGGTTCAAATCGGCGGCGCGAAACCCTCTGCGGCATTGACTGCAATCGCCGCCGCGCCCGCTCCGAAAAAACTGCGCGAAGATCACGCCGCGTATGCGGCTCCTGCTGCGCCTTCTCCTCGCGAAACCGCCTACGTCTGCCCGATGGACCCAGAAGTCCGCGAAAACTCTGCGGGCGCTTGCCCCAAATGCGGGATGGCCCTCGAGCCGGAAATGCCCGCCGCTCCCGCAACGCGCGTTGAATACACCTGTCCGATGCATCCGGAGATCGTTCGTTCCGAACCGGGCAGTTGCCCGATTTGCGGGATGGCGCTTGAGCCACGCACGGTGACAATCGAAGAAGAAGAGAATCCCGAACTCGTCTCTATGTCGCGCCGCTTCTGGATCGGCGTTGCGCTCACGATTCCTGTTCTCTTTCTCGGCACGTCCAGCATGATTCCAGGTGAGTCCATCCAGCGCCTGCTCTCTCACCAGGTAATCGGATGGCTCGAGTTCCTTCTCGCCACTCCGGTCGTCCTCTGGTGCGGCTGGCCGTTTTTTCAGCGCGGATGGGCGTCCATCGTCAACCGCAGCGCCAACATGTTCACGCTTATCGCGCTCGGCACGGGAGCGGCGTATCTTTCGAGCCTCATGGCTGTTCTCTTTCCCGGAATTTTTCCGGTGTCGTTTCTGGAGAAAAACGGTGCGCCGCCCGTCTACTTCGAAGCCGCCGCGGCCATCACCACTCTCGTCCTTCTCGGGCAAGTCCTTGAACTCCGCGCCCGCAGCCGCACCTCCGCCGCGATTCGCGCGCTCTTGAAACTCGCGCCCAAGACCGGGCGCCTGGTCCGCGAGGACGGCACGGAAATCGACGTCACACTCGAACACATCGTTCCCGGCGACCGCCTCCGCGTTCGCCCCGGAGAAAAAGTTCCTCTCGACGGCGTGGTTCTCGACGGCAGGAGCTCAATCGACGAATCGCTGATGACCGGCGAGCCGTTGCCCGTTGAAAAATCCGAAGGCTCGCGCGTAATCGGCGGCACGGTCAACGTCGCCGGCACGTTTGTGATGCGTGTCGAAAAAGTCGGCAGCGAGACGATGCTCGCTCAGATCGTCCGCATGGTCGGCGAAGCCCAGCGCAGCCGCGCGCCCGTACAGAAACTCGCCGACACGGTCGCCTCCTATTTTGTTCCGGCCGTCGTCGGCGTCGCGATTCTCACTTTCATAATTTGGGCGCTCGCCGGCCCGGAGCCGAGGCTCGCTCACGCCCTGCTCAATGCGATTGCCGTCCTCATCATCGCCTGCCCTTGCGCGCTCGGGCTCGCCACTCCCATGGCCATCATGGTCGGCACGGGCCGCGGCGCAATGGCTGGAGTTCTGATCAAGAACGCCGAAGCTCTTGAGGTGCTCGGCAAAGTCGACACAATCGTTGTCGACAAGACAGGGACCTTGACGGAAGGCAAACCGAAAGTCACGCAAGTGGTCTCCGCAGAAGGACTCACGGAAAGCGACGTATTGCGTCTCGCTGCCACGCTCGAGCGCGGCAGCGAGCATCCTCTTGCCGCTTCGATTCTTGCCGCGGCAAAAGCTCGCGGAATCGATGCCGGCGATCTCGCGGATTTCCTCGCGCGACCCGGAAAGGGCGTCACCGGAAAAGTAGCCGGCGTTTCGGCAGCGCTCGGAAATCGCGCGCTGCTCGCCGAACTTGCGATTGGTCCCGGCGATTGGGACAAACGTGCGGCCGAAATGGAGCAATCGGGCAAGACCACAGTTTTCATCGCTGCGAATGGCCGCGTCGCTGGCCTGATCGGCGTCGAAGATCCAGTGAAGCCGACCACCCCGGAGACGATTGCGCAGCTTCGCAGCGCCGGAATTCGCGTGGTCATGTTGACCGGCGACGCGCAAGCCACTGCGCAGCCCGTGGCCAAACGCCTGGGAATCGATGAGTTTTACGCTGGCGTGCTTCCCGACCGCAAAGAAGACGTCGTCAAGCAGCTTAAATCGCAGGGGCACATCGTCGCCATGGCTGGAGACGGTGTCAACGACGCGCCGGCCCTCGCGCAAGCCGATGTCGGAATCGCCATGGGCACGAGCACGGACGTCGCCATGGAAAGCGCCGGAATCACTCTGCTCAAAGGCGACCTGCGCGGCATCGTGCGTGCCCGCAATCTGAGCCGGGCGACAATGAAAAATATCCGCCAGAATCTTTTCTTTGCGTTTGTCTATAACGCGCTCGGCGTGCCCATCGCCGCCGGGATTCTCTACCCCGTTTTCGGATGGCTCCTCAGCCCGATTCTCGCCAGCGCCGCGATGACGTTCAGTTCCGTCTCCGTCATCACCAACGCCCTTCGGCTTCGCCATGTCCAGCTATAGAGAGCTTGCAATGGCCTGCTATAATGTCGCCCATGACATTCATGACCGTCACCTACGAACTCCAGGAACCGCTGAAAACCGAACAGTTTCGCGCGCTCGGCAAGTTCGCCAATACCTACGGCTTGCAGCGCTTCCGCTACGACGAGAAGGCCAATCAACTGCATTTCGACTACGACGCATCACGACTGCACGAAACCGTGGTCGAGCATGTCCTGCGCGAGGCGAAGATACCCGTCGTCGGCCGCGTCCAGCCCGCCTGAAGGGCGAGGGCATTTATCGGCTCGGGCCCGCTGCTGTTTGGAGCACGATTTGAAATTCAGGGAATCGCGGTGCGTGGGTGAAATTCGATGGAGGAGAAACGATTCGATTGCGAGAAAAAAAGGGGGCCCTTGCTTGGGATCAAGAGCCCCCAAAGCCGCGTTCCTGTGGCCCGGCCTAGGCGTGACCGGACCATGGGGTCATCCATCCTAGCTTCCCTCTCAGAGGCAGGTGGGAACGACCCGTATCACCCGATGAATGGGCCCCTTCCTCCCCATTCACCAAACGATATGGATCGTGTAGGAACGCGACCCATGCCTTCGCCTAATGCAAACCAATGGCCCAAACTCTGCATCCCTTTAGAAAATCCACCGCTTCCTTTTCAGCAACTTACCGACTCAGTTTTTCCGCTCCTAGCCTTTCTTAACGGATTCAAAATCAAATCGGGAAGCACTGTCCCGCGTTGGAACTGTGCCACCTCCATCTCATTGAATTCTCAGCCCTCCGCCTTTCGCACACTTTCTCTCTCCGGTCCTGGAGTCGACCTCAAGCCTGATGCACACATTTCTGAGAAACGCTTCTGCGGACCCTGCTTGTCTCGCTCTTCACGCTGCCGCATAATGATTGTTCATTCGAGAGAATCATGAGAAGGCCGCTCCTATTGATCCTCGCCGCGACGGCCGCTCTTGCAGGCGTCGCCATCGGCCTTGCCGCTGCCCGTGCCCGGCGTGTCCATAATTTTGCCGGTGAATCCGGCCACGCACTGTCTGGTGCAATGGTTCCGGCGAACTCTGCTCCTGCTGGAGTCGCTCCTGGAAGCACCGCAGACGAGCAGCCCAAAGACGGGGATGACTCCGAAGAGATCATCCGCTTCGCCAGCAATCCGCAACCCGCTCCCGAATTTCTGATGAATGATCTGGACGGCAAGATCGTTTCAACCTCCGAATGGAAGGGCAAAGTGGTGATTCTGGATTTCTGGGCGACGTGGTGCCCGCCGTGCCAGGCCGAAATCCCGATGCTCATCGACTTGCAGAATCGCTACAAGGATCGCCTTCTCGTCGTGGGAGTTTCCGTCGACGATTCTCCGGTGGAAGATGTGAAGGAATTCGTCAAGCAGGCCGGAATCAATTATCCAATCGTAATGGCGGACCGCCATCTTGTGCAGGCCTATGGCGGCGTTCCCGCGCTGCCCACTTCTTTCGTGATCAATCAGGATACGAAAGTGGTGCAAAAGCACGTGGGACTTTTCCCCGAGGCGATGTACGACCAGGAAGTGCGCGCGCTGCTGAATCTGCCCATCGAAGCACGCGTTGAGAAATTCGAGGACCGGGGGCAGATTTTTCTGCGCAACGCTTCGCTTGCCACGGAACTTCCCGGTGTGGATTTCAAAGGGCTGACGGAAGCCCAGAAGAAACTCGCGCTGCGTGAGCTGAACACGCAAACCTGCAAGTGCGGCTGTAGATTGACGCTGGCGCAATGCCGGATTGTCGATTCGCCTTGCCAAGTCAGCAAAAAGCTCGCCAACGCCGTCGTGCAGAAGATTCGCTCCGGCAGCGGCTCGCCCGCCGCGCAGGCGCCGGCTCATTCCGGCGGAAATTGAACGGCTCCGCGCATCACACCGTGCGCGAACCCGGTGGAATGACGGGCGCTGTAGGCGTGATGGCGGCTTGCGATTGCGCGCCAGCGTCAGCGCTGCTTGCTTCTTTTTTTTCTTCCTTTTTCGCCGCTGTGCCGTTGTGCGCTCCGCCATTGTTGAAGAATCTCATCGCCGTGGCTGCCAACCCTTCGAGCGCGCCGCCGTTCCCTCCACTGGTGACGAGAATGTCCGGAACGAACTTCGCCTTGCCTTCCGCCAGAGCAGCAATGACGTTGACGATCGCCGTGGCACTCTGCCCGAGAGCTTCCACCTGCGCCTGAAAACCCTTGGCGCGAGCGAGTCCTACCGCTTCCACTTCCGCGCCCTTGGCTGTTCCCGTCTGGCGGATGTATTCGGCCTCGCCGCCTTCCGCCTTCCGCCGTCCGCGCTTCGGCATTGTTCCTCTTGATGGAAATGCCGACCTTCGACCGCGCGAGATCGGCTTGCATATCCGCCGTCCCCTTCGCCTGCTCCATCTCAATGCGCTCGTCCTGAGCGGCGCGCTGCTTCTTGAAGGTCTCGATCTCCTGATTGGCGATTTCACGGTGCGTGAGAACGGTGACGAGATCTTCGGGCAGAACGACATCCTGAATATAAACGCCCTTCGTCTCGACCTGATATTGCTCGAGCTGCGTCTTGATGTGCGCGAACGCATCTTCCTGCACTTGCTTTCTGGTCTCGATGAAGCGGATTGCGGGCATGCTTTGCAGGCTGTCGCGGAAGTGATTGCCGACAGCGGCCTGAAGAACCTCGTTCACGAGGTTCTTCATCGTCCCGACCATGCTGATTACACGGGGCGCTTTCGTGTCGGGCACGTGAATCTGCACTTGCAAGTCAATCTTGAAGACGAAGCCCTCGTTGCTCTTGGCGATGATTTGCTGAAGCTGGCGGTCGAGATTGTGCGCTTCCGAAACCGCGTCGGCCCAATTGAGATTGAGGATTGCCGTGGGAACAACTTCGGCTTCATAGCATCGCGGGTTGAGCGGATATTTTCCGGTGCGCAGCGGCTCCTGCCAGACACCGCGGCGGCCAGGATGCACAAGCGATCCATACTTAAATTCATCGCCAGAGGTATCCTGCGTGACGAGGCCAACGTAGGCTTTGATGACGGCGACTTCTCCTTGTTTCACGACCATCATCGGAACAAGTTCGACGCTGACGAGAAATGGATTGAGGGCATAAGCCCCGTAGAGAAGCGGATCATGCTGAAGGCCGATCTTCCCGCCCTTGTCGAGGAATGCTTGAAAGTCCTGATAGTTGTTGTGGAGCTGATTCTTGCTGCCCAAGAGCGTTTCGATGATCTCCTGATCGGTGGCTCCGCGCTTTTCCATATCCCCCATGTCAGAAAAGCCGCCAAGGCGGCTGGCGATATCCCCGGAGGGAAGCGGATCACCCTCGTAGGTGGTGACGATGCCGACGACGTCGATGCGTGAGCCGTCTTTGCCTTGCGGCTGCGGCTCGATGCGAAGAAGCTCAAGCTGGTCGGGCGAAAGGCCGAAGGCATTCGGAGAAAGCACGCCGTTCCGACCGATCTTCTCGCGAATCTCAGGAGCAACGGGAAGGCCGTAGGCCTGGTTGCGCGTGATAACGAGAAACGCAACGGGGTGAATTGGGACGAGAGTCCCTGGAGGGAGAACGGGGCGCTGGACTCCTTTTTGCCCGCTGTTTTGAACGAAGGCGCGAAGGTCGGAAAAATTTCCAAACTCTTTTTTGAAGACAGCAGATTTGGCGCCAATCGGGAGCGGCTGACCAACTTGGGCGATGACGACGCCAATCTGGCCCGCGGGAACCTGCACCCAAGGATATTTCTCGACTGAATAGAAAAGCCAGGATTTCCAGCGGAGACCGGGCATCAAGAGCTCCGCTTGATAGCCAGCTTCGCCATCGAAGGCAACCGGATTATCTTTGGCGAGTTTCTTCCAGGAAAAGCGTTTCGTGACGAGACCGACTTCCGTTGGACCGATACGACGGAGCGAATGCACAAAGCTAAAGACAGCGAGCGCAATCAAAATGAGAAGAACAAGAAGCCCGAAATGAAGCATGACCGCCTCGATTCTCGTCGGAATTTCTAATGTCGCATATGGCTGCCAAGATAGCGAGAGGTCACTATTCCGTCAAGTTCATGTGTGGCGTAACGCCATCGGAGCAGAAGTCGCAGACGCCTAGGATTTCTACGACACCGCAATTCCCTTAGGGCTGAGAAACGGAAGAGACGAGAGGGCAGACTTCTTCGGATTCGGCGTCCGGCTCGAGCGTGAAACGGGCGATGTTGACTGCGCTGATTTGCGGAAGCTCCGATTGGAGCAAGCGCCAAACAAATGAATCGGCGAATTCGACTTCAATGAGTTCCTCGATGCCGTAACCGCGAGAGATCAAGTCGGCGATTTTTTTGACTTCGATTTTGTCGGGGGCAGAGCGAGGCAGCGAAGAACAGGCGAGAGAACCGCAGGAATAGATGGCATCGCTTCCAGACCGCGAATGCGCGCGCGGAGAGATTCTTCAACGGCGGCTTTCACTTTTGGCCTCGAAGGAAAATGAAGGCGCAGCGGCAGACTCTGCAGCGTTGGGGGGACGGAGGTAGCCAGTCGCTCCCGGGAAATGAACCAGGCGAAACTGCGAATTGATGGCGAAGAGCGATTCGGTGGAACTGAGAAAAAGATGGCCGCCGGGAACGAGGCTGTTATAAAAGCTCTCGACAACACGGCGTTTCGAGACAGCGTCAAAATAAATCAACACGTTCGCGCAGAAGACCAGATCGAGGCCTTTCATGAACAGGGGCTTGGTCTCATCGAGAAGATTGAAACGACTGAAAGAAACCACGGAGCGGACCTGCGGCGAAAGCCGGAAGATGTCACCCTCCCTCGAGAAGCATTTCTGAACGAAATAGGGCTCTGTATTGCGGAGAGCATAAGCATCGTAGAGGCCGCGCTGGGCATGAGCAATGGAGCGGTCGTTCAGATCGGTGGCAATAATTTCCCAGGACAAATTGCGGTAGAGACCACCGGCTTCTTCCAGCGCAACCATGGCCAGCGTGTATGGCTCTTCGCCGGTAGAGCAGCCCGCGCTCCAGATGCGAATTTTGCGGCCGGTGCGAGCGGGCGAGCTTGCGGCAATCCGCGGCAGGAGAATCTTGCGGAGAGCGGCAATTTGTGGAGGGGAGCGGAAGAAACAGGTTTCGCCCACCGTGATCTCGTTGAGGAGGAGACGCATCTCTTCGTCACGAGTCAAGCGAGAAGTGAGCGCTTCGAGATAGCAGCGAAGGCCGTCGAGACCAAGCGTACGGACACGACGGAAACAGCGATCGTGAAGGAACACGAGTTTATTGTCTGGATGGAAGATTCCGCAGACTTGATAGATGAGATCACGGATGCGAATGAGGCTGGGCTCGGGGACAAAAGGACCCTTGGGAGGGGCACCAACCGCAGCGGCCTGGGTTCCGAGCGTCATGCGTTCAAGAAATCCCTGCGGAGAGCATTTCGGAAAGCCCGACGGGATCGAGGATGAGACGAATACGGCCTTCGCCCGAAACCGCGCCGCCAGCGACGCCAGGAATGTGACCAAGGCGAGAACTGAGTGGCTTGACTACCGTCTCTTCCCTACCGAGAAAATCGTCAACGACAAGGCCGAGGCGCGTGCCGGACAGGGAAAGGACGACAACGCGAAGACGCGGTTCTTCGGAGGAACCCGAGGCCGGCAGATGAAAGATACGGGAGACGCGGCCAAGTGGGATGACCGAGTCGCGAACGTGAAGAAGCTCCGCAGAACCATCGCGATGAACTTGCGTGGAATCGACACGAAGTATTTCGGAAACCGAGCGCATAGGAAGGGCAAACGTCTCCTGGGCGACGCGGACGAGGAGGACGGGAAGAATCGCGAGAGTCAAAGGGAGCTTCAGGGTGAGCGTGGTTCCCTTCCCGAGCACGCTCGAAAGCTCGACGGTGCCATTGAGGCGCTTCAGATTGGTGCGGACGACATCCATGCCAACACCACGACCGGAGACATCGCTGGTTTTCTCTGCGGTGCTGAAACCGGGAAGAAAGATAAGATCGAGAATTTCGGCGCGACTCATGGCAGCGATGCGCTGTTCGGCAACGATGCGGCGTTCGATGGCTTTGGCGGCAACACGGCCCGGGTCAATGCCCGCGCCATCGTCGGTGACTTTTACAATGATGAAATCTCCTTCGGCCGACGCTTCTACGCGAAGCGTGCCTTTGCGTGGCTTGCCCTTCTTTTCGCGGTCATCCGGGGGCTCGATGCCGTGGTCGAGCGAATTGCGGAGGATATGAACCAACGGGTCGGAAATTTCCTCGATGACGTTGCGGTCGAGCTCCCTATCCTCTCCTGCAAGAACAAGAGAGACTTCCTTTCCGAGCATATGAGAAAGGTCGCGGACCATCCGGGGAAACCGGCGGAAAACAACGTCGATGGGCATCATGCGCGCCTTCAGCGTGGCGGATTGCAGTTCGTCGGTGATGGAGCTCAAACGCGAAGATGATTGCACAACGGCAGATTGCAAATCATCGCCCTGTAGCCGCCCGTCCAAGAGATCGCGAACGACCTGAGCAAGATGATTGCGCTCGAGGACAAGCTCGCCGGCGAGGTTGACGAGATCGTCGAGCTTGGCCACATCGACGCGGACCGTCCTCGTAGCCTCTTTTACATCCGCCGCAGCAGCTTGCTTGGTGAGCGCCTCCCTGACCTGCGAGGCACTGGTGAGATTTTTCTCGACAAGAACTTCGCCGAGTTTTTTGTGAGATTTCGCGGCTTCCTCGAGAGCTGCCTTTCGCTCTTCTTCGGTGATGGCGCCTTCGCCAACAAGGATTTCGCCAAGCTTTGGACGTGACATTTCTTCCGCGGTGATCAGGCGCTTCAATTGGCTCAGAAGGTCGTCGAGCTGGTATTCGCGAGAAACGCCGCGGCGGATATCATTGAGCATCTGGCGCAGCCGATCGAGCGAGCGAAGAAGGACTTCCATCGTGGGAGGCGTGGCGACGCGCTCGCCTTTGCGCATCAGGTTGAGAAGGTCTTCGGTCTGGTGAGTGAGCCGGACGACATGCTGGAAGCCCAGGAAGCCGGAGGTTCCCTTGATGGTGTGGAAGGCGCGGAAAATGCGATTGATGAGGTCGGTATCCTTCGGAGAGGCCTCGAGGGCGACAAGGTCCTGATCGAGATGCTCGAGCAACTCGTCGCACTCGGCCACAAAATCCTGAAGAAGTGCCGGATCCAGATCCAATTGATCAGCCATCCAATCACCTGACGCACATAAGCAGATGCAAAGAGCCTCTTTTAAGAAACCAGCGTCTCTTCGGAAGCGGCGGAGGACGCAGCGCCCAACTGAATGGCGGCCATCTCCACATCACTCATCATCCGATCGACGTCGAGGAGGAGAATCAGACGCGACGGAAGCTTTCCGACTCCAGAGACATATTCGTTGTTGCGCTTGGAAAGGCGCGGCGGCGGCTCAACGGTTGCAGCAGCAATGCGGAGCACTTCGGAAACCGAATCGACGACGAAACCGAAGACCTCGCTTTTCCACTCCACAACGACGATACGGGTCTCGCGGTCCTGGGGGCGAGACTCGAGCCCGAAACGCTCACGCAGCCCAATGATGGGAATCACACGGCCGCGGAGATTGATGACACCTTCGATGGAGGACGGAGCGTTGGGGATGCGCGTGAGATCCTGCATGCGGATGATTTCCTGCACACGGAGAATTTCGACGCCGAAGTCTTCCTTACCCAAACGAAAACTGACGAACTGGAGGAGATCGCCAGCCGCACGCGCATCGATTTGGGCGGAAGCAGCCGGCGTGGCTTCCGAAGCAAAGGATTCATTTGTGGGCATGAGGGCCTCCGAGCAACTCCAACGTTCCAGCCAGCAGACATCGCCACGAAACTGAATCGCTTCAGCGAACCCCAACGACCTCTCGCGATTCGCGAGACCCGCCGTGGGACATACGGGCGGGGCGCCCTTTGCCAACGAACACCAGGCCTTCTTCCACCTCAACGGGAGGAGCATCGATAATTTCAGGAGAGCCGCTCGAGCCGGCAAAACGAGCCTTCGCAAGACGGAACTGACTGACAATATTCTGGAGGTTGAGGGCGAGAGTGGAAAGTTCATGACACGCCTTGGCGGATTGCTCCGAGCCTTCGGCCGATTCCGACGTGATACGGGCAATCTGCTCGATGCTGGTGTTGACTTCCTCTGTCGCGCGGGACTGTTCCCCGGCGGCCGTGGCGATCTGCACGACCATCTCACCGACTCGGTCGGCAGATTGGATGATTTCCTTGAGCGATTGGCCGGCTGATGTGGTGGATTCGACGCCCGCCTCGACCTGTTTTCGCCCTGTTTCCATGGCACCGACGGCACTGCGGGTCTCTTGTTGGATACTCTCGATCATGGCGGCGATTTCCTTGGTGGCCTTGACGGTGCGTTCGGCAAGTTTGCGCACCTCGTCGGCCACGACGGCGAATCCGCGACCCTGCTCTCCTGCGCGGGCGGCTTCGATGGCGGCGTTGAGAGCAAGAAGATTCGTCTGATCCGCAATGTCGTCAATAACGCCGATGATTTTTCCGATTTGATTGGAGCTCGTGCCCAGCTGCTCGACTTTCGTGGCAGTGTCTCCGACAGACTTCGAGATTTCCGCCATTCTATCGAGAGCCTGGTCGACGACTGTCCCACCGCGCCGGGCGATTTCGGCAGCCTGGCGCGCCATTTCCGCAGCTTCGGCGGAGTGGCGGGAGATTTCGGATACGGTGGCGGACATTTCCTGCATGGCAGTGGCAACCTGCGAGGCCTGGCTCTTCTGTGTGTCGGCACCAGACGCCTGCTGTGCAGCAGCGGCGGAGAGCTCTTCGCTTGCAGAAGCCAGATGGTAGGAGGAGGAAGAGATGGAAGCCAAGGCTTTCGACAGATTTGCCTTCATGCGATTGAGAGCTTCAATGGCTTCGCCAATTTCATCGAGAGCGGTGACATCGAGATCATCGACAGTAAGGTTGTTGGCGGCAATTTCGTTTATGAAGGAGAGCATGCGGAGGATGGAGTTCATCAGCCAACGAACAATGAGGAAGGCGGCAAGAGCACCGATGCAAAGGCCGAAAGCAAGGAAAGTGAGAATCAGAAGGCGAATGCGGGACTGAATCGCATCCTGCTTCTGCAATCCCGCCACGCGCAGATGGTCCTCCAAAGCAACGAAGTCTTGCAGGCCCTTCGCCGATGCGAATTGAGTTGTCTCCGCCGATTCGCCAAAGATAATGTCCGCCGAATCCGCGTGAGGATTTTTGCGGCGGGCATCGACGGCGTACTGATAGAGCGATTCGGTGGCCTCGACGTTGGTGGTAAGCGAATCAAGAAGAGACTTGGCCCGAGGATCGGCGACGGATTTATTGAGCTCATCCAGCGCCGAGTGCACGAGCTGCTTGCCCTGCTCGAATTGCAGGAGAAGAGCGTCCTGGGACGAGAGAAGGTATCCGCGAGCAGCGGAGGCCTGGCGCTCCATGCCGAGGCTGGCCTGATTTGCCAAAAGGGTGGCCTGCTCGACAGCGACCACATCCTGAACAGCGCTGTGCAGCTCGCGGACGGAGGAATATGCAACGATCCCGACGAGCGCCAGCAAAACCAACTGAATACTGAAGCCAACCCCTATCTTCCACTTCAGCGAGATATTCTTGAACATTCCTTCCTTCTCAGGCGCCAACGTCATAGCAAGATGCGTGCCGCGAGGCGTCTCGAATGGCGCGGCCACAATCCTAATGAAAGGCGGCAGAACCAAAACAATTTGGTCCGCCGAATAAGCAAATCGGCAGGCGGGGAACTACCTTTAGACATTTCACGGAGTCGCCGGAGGCCCGGTCGCGGTGACGGTGGCAGATTCACCGGCAGGAGAAGAGACGGCAAAACCCGGATCGGTCTGGGGACTCAGGATGACGAGGTCGACGCGACGATTCATGGCGCGGCCTTCGGGCGTGTCGTTGGAAGCGACGGGATGGTATTGCGCGTAACCCGACGCGGAGAGGCGGTCGGGGGCAATATCGTATTTCGTGATGAAAAGTTTGATGATTTCCGTGGCGCGCGCCGTGGAGAGCTCCCAATTGGAATCGAAGCGGGTGTTGTGGATCGGCACGTTATCCGTGTGACCCTCGATGCGAATGCGAACATTTTCCGGCTTGATGACGCGGATGAACTTGGCGAGGACAGGAAAGGCCTCTGGCCGCATGGTGGTGGAACCGCTGTCGAAAAAGCCGACTTCGCGAAGGCTGACGACGATCCCTTCTTTCGTGCGAGTGATGGCGACAGTATGATTCTTGATTTGAGGGGAAAGCGCGTCTGCAATCTGGGCTTCGATATGATTCATCTCCGGAGAGGAGGGCCCATTGGTGAGAGTGCCGGAAGGAGAATTGACGAGGCGATTGAGAGCTTGCAGGCGTTTGGCATTCTCGATCATCTGGACGTCGGAAAAGGGCATAGGTTCGGTGTTGGAGACGGCGGGATGGGAATTGGAGGCGTCGAAGATGCCCATCTTCTGGAACGCCACCTGGATGGCGAGCGCAAGTTGGCCCACGCGGCGCTTATCAACCTGCGAGGAAGAATA
>DATKPM010000103.1:0-55478 GCA_035524135.1 Candidatus Acidiferrum sp.
GGCATTTTGCGGACCAGATCTGGATCGAAATTCTGCATGAAGGAGAAGATGGGTAGGCACTTGCACACAAACACTTCGGCGAGAGGAATGTGCTATGGTTGCGGGGCGGAGAGGAAAGCGAGGGAAGAAGGAAGTGGCCGAGAAACGCGTGATTGTGGGATTTGTGCCGGAGGTGGTAGTGCTGGAAGCAGGGGACCAAGCGGAATGGGTGGCGAACGCTGGAAATCTGAAGATTGAATTCGACGCCGCGCGATGCCCGTTTTCGTCGAATATCTTTCAGGCGCCTTCCGGCGTGCGACTGCTGAGCGGGCCGGTGCGGCCGGGGACGAATCCGGGATCGTTCAAATACAAGCTATCGCTGAACGATACCGTGATAGGGCAGGGTGAAGTGCTGCTTCGCGGGAAATAGCTTTTCCTCACATCTCACCTGATACATTGAATCACGACGGGCAGCAAACCGAGCGGACACGTGGGGTGTGAAAGGCGCGCTGTTTCCCCAGAATCACGTCGATTCCCGAAAGTATCAAGTCCAGATTTGAACGAGAGAGCTTGCCGGCTCTTTCGGAGAGGAACTGCCTGTCTACGGCGACGATTTGGGAAACGTTCGCTACAGAATCTTTCGGCAGCCCCGTGGCACGAGCGGAGAGAGGCACGTTGCCCGGCGCAAAGCTCCACTTAAGATTACTGGCAAGCGGGACGCAGACGACCGTGGAAATCCGGCTGCGATTCAGGGCGTCGCCCTGCACGACGACCACAGGTCTACGAAAACCCGGGCCAGAACCAGCGGACGCGGGCAGGTCCGTCCACCAGATTTCGCCCTGAGAGATTACCAAGCGTTTCTCTCGAGAACGCGACGTGAGGCGGCAGATAGAAAGCCGTTGTCCGTTTCCCCTACTTCGTCCAGCGCTCGATCCATCGCCACGGTTACTTCCTCGGGTGAATGCCGCGCGAGATATTCCCTCAGCGCATCGCTAAACAGGCGGCTCCGTGAGCGCCTGGTCCTATGGGCGAGACGATCGGCGCTTTCAAAAACTTCGTCGGGGATGGAAATTGCCGTTTTCATACCAAAAGTATGACTTTTCAAGGGGCGATAAGCATGCGTTTGGGGTTGCGGAGAGATGGCGCATCCTCGCCGACGCCGCTGGGTACCTCGGTCTAGGCGTGTATCGCGCCTGAACTAATCAGAGGCGCTGGCAGAGGCGGCACGGGAGCGGTCGGAAGCGACGGCGTCGGCGAGGGCGCGGCGGACAGGGCCGAGAACAGACGCCGGGACGGGACGTTCGCTGGGAATTCCGATTTCAGCGGCCTTGCGCGGAAATTCGGAACGACGGTCGAGCCAGAGACCGTATTCCTGGAGAAGATCTCCGGCAAGGTTGGGGTCGTCGGAGCGCTCGACGGCCCAGAAACGAAGGCTTTCTTCGCTTTTCTGAAGCGTTTGCAGGGATTCCTCGAGTTTCTTCATGGCCGCATCAAAAGATGAAGCCAGAAAATAGACTGGAAGGAGCCACCCGGTGCGCCCGAAAACGGCGCGGATGCGAACGTTGTACTTACCGTTCTGGCTCTTCTCAATGGCGCAGAAGTATTCGTTTTCCAACGCGGACGACTTTCCCGGCATGGTAATCCTCACCTGATCTTTCTGTTTGCCCTTTCCGGCCAGCGACAAAGCGGAGAGACGCTGGAGGGACAGAACTTCTCCCGCGCCCGTGGTGCGGGCATAGCTCTTCTTGCGGGTTTTGGTTTTGTTAGCCGTCATACATAAGCTCCTTCTGCAAGGCAAGAGGCAACGGCCAGCACACATCAAGCTGGAGGAGTCGCTTGGTCCTGTCCGAGTCCTCCGAAGAAAGAGCGGTTGGAACCGGGCAAGCCCCGCTGGCTACGGGTTAGGCTCTGCGGATAAAACAATGCTAACGGAGTGTCAGAGGCGGGTCAATACCCGCACAGTTATTTTATAACCTATATGGATTCATATAGTTACGAGGTTGGTGAGGATTTGGTGAGCTGCTGCATGACGGCATTGTTGATGGAGATCTTGCCCTGCTTGGTGAGGCGATCGATCAAGGCAGTGTGAAAGGACTCGAAGGCGGCGTTCTGCTTCGTCTGAAGCAACTGAGTTTGGATGGCAGCGGACTGCTGCGGGAAATCAGCGGGATTTGCCGGCTGATGGGAGACGACGCGGAAGACCATCCAGTTTCCGGCGACTTGCAGGGGCGCGCTGACCTGCCCATCCGGCATCGTGAAAGCGGAAGAGACCAACTTGGCATCGCCGATATCGGGAATGGTGCTGGTGCGTGAGAAGGGTTCTGGAGAAACAGCCGTCAAGTCCAGAGATTTCGCAACTTTGGAGAAATCGCCGGACTGGGCTTGCTTCGAAAGGTCAGCTGCCTTCTGTTGGGCGAGGATGATCGCCTGACTTTGCTGGTAGTCCGCGAGAACCTTGTCGTGAACTTCGGCGAGCGTCCCCTGATGCGCGGGGAAGACTTCCTTGGGAGTGATAATGACGTAGCCCTGAGAGGTCTGGAGTGGCAGGCTCAATTCGCCGGGGCGAAGCTGAAAGAGGGCTGTGCGAACGTCGGGAGCATTGCCGAAAGCGAGCAATGGGTCCGAGGCGGAAACGGCCGGCGATTCACCGAGCGTGAGACGGAAGCGCTTGGCAAGGTCGTCGAGAGACTGGCGGTTCGATTGGCGGACGGCCTCGGCCATCTGGTCGGAGATCGTGGACGCTTCGGCCGAGACTTTCTGGTCGAGAAGGATCGGGAGAATCGTGCTGCGAACTTCGTCGAGAGTCTTGGTGTGCGCTGGTTCGTGGTCAATGACCTTGATGATGTGAAAGCCGTATTGAGTCTTCACCAAGTCGGAGATGGCGCCCTTCGGGAGGCTGAAGGCAGCCTGCTGAAACTCAGGAACGGTCTGACCTTCGACGATCCAGCCAAGATCGCCGCCCTTCGCTTTTGTTGCATCGTCCTCGGAGTATTTCTTCGCCAGATCCTCAAAATTGGCGCCGTGCTTGGCCTTTTCGAGGACTTCCTCGGCCGTCTTGTGAATTTCGGCGATTTCCGCGTCGGTCTTGCCGATGGTCTTGAAAAGAATGTGTTCGACGTGAACGCGGTTTTCGACTTTGTAGTCGTTGATATGAGAGTTGTAGTAGGCGAGGACGTCGCTATCGGGAATCTTGGTGCTTTCCTTGAGAGCGTTGACGTCGAGAAGCGCGTAGCGAGCGGAGCGCTTCTCGGGAATCTGGTATTGCGCTTCATGCTTGGAGAAATAGGCAGAGAGCTCCGCATCCGACGGATGAATGGTGGAAGCGAGGTCGGAAGGCTTGACAAGAGCGTATTCGAGGGTGACTTTCTCGTTGCGGCGGCGGAATTCCTGGGCGATCTCCGCAGGAGTGACGGAAATGCCGTCGGTGACAAGATGGCGGAACTTTTCCTGCAGCATCAAGTCCTGCACTTCGCTCTCAAATTCGGAGACGCTCAATCCAGTGAGGCGCTGGACTTCGGTGGGATAACGGTCCTTCAACCAGGTATCGCCTTCGAAGGCGGTGGGAAGGATTTGCTTGATGCGATCGGCTTCTTCCTCAGGAGTGACGCGAATGCCGAGGCGGTCAGCCTCCACTTGAAGGGCCTGCTGAAAAACCATCTGGTCGAGGACCTGCTTGGCGTAGAGGCCGCGGAGAACGTCGGGAATGGATTGGCCGCGCGAGATCATGTCGAGACGCTGCTGGACCGCGGGAAGAGTGATTTCCGTGGAACCGACGGTGGCGACCGTATCAGGGCTGGTGCTGCCGGCAAAACCGACGAGGCCCGGAACCAAGGTGATAACCATGGCAAGGCAGATGATGAGCAGAATGACGCTCATCGTGATTTTCACCCAACGATTTTTTTCCAGGTCGCGCTGCTGAATACTTCTCAACATGGCTCTAGGGAACTCCCTGTGCTATCCAAATCAGCCCATTATAAAGCAGATTTTGCCAGGACGAAACTGCGATTCGGGCAGGCGAGCGGCGCGAAGGCGGGCTTCTGCGAACGAAGAAAAAGGAGCGGGGACCTCAGTCGCTGAGGTCGGAACCGCCGTGTGGTGAAGAGGTGAGCGAAACCAAGAGGCGACGGAGCTTGGCGCGGTCCTCGATGCCCATTCCGACCGTCTCGAAGCCAGCCTGCTGCGAGCGGACGAAGCGGACGACGGCCTGCATGCTGATGGAGCGAAGGCCTGCGGGAATCTT
The DNA here is from genome assembly GCA_035524135.1 of Candidatus Acidiferrum sp. Classification (GTDB taxonomy): domain Bacteria; phylum Acidobacteriota; class Terriglobia; order Acidiferrales; family UBA7541; genus Palsa-295. The sequence goes on from DATKPM010000103.1 coordinate 4,220, forward strand.
CAGCGTTGCCTCGCTGCCGACGGGAAGCTGAATATCGCCGCTCAAGAGGCCGCCATCGAGGCTTAAAACGCTGATGGCCGAATTGTATTTTCCGCGAGGAGAGGAGATGACGGCAGGAACCTGGCGCGGAAGGCGAATGCGACGGTAGCGGCGATGGCGCACGAAATCGCGATCAGGAATCGGATCGAGCGGCACGAGCGAGAGAGTGCCTTCGTCGATGCCGGATTGCGGCAGGTACTCTTCCATCCATTCCGGATCGATTTTCATCAGGGCTTGCGCCGCGGCGACGCGAATTTCGTCGGGATAAACCCAGCCGAATGTCTTGCGGGCTTCGAGGAAACGGCGCAGATGTCCGGCGGCAGAGGGAGCGCGCATGCGGCCAAGAGCTTCGATGGCCTTTACGCGAAGGTATTCCGAGCTCTGCGGAATGATTTCACCTTCGGCGATGCGCAGGAGTTTGGTGGCGGTCGCGGGATCGCCGCACATGCCGATTTCGTCGATGGCGAGGGGCAGAGCAAGGGGATCGAGCAAATCGATCGAATCGGCAAGAATTTTGCCGCGTTCGGGCGCGCCGGCAACGGAGAGCTGGCGAATGACGGCGTCGTGAAAGCTGCGCGGGGAATTGGCAAGGCGCGTTTTCAGCGACTCGGCTACGGTGCCGGGATCGAGGCGGCTTAAGAGGCCGATGGCGGCGGCAGCCTTGGCGTGCTGCTCGTCGCGGACCGTGTCTTTCAAATACTTGAGGCAGTAAGGGCCGACGGCTTTGGCAAGCTGAACGATGCCTTCGCGCTCCGTCCGGCGCGCGGAACGGGCGAGGCGGGCGGAAAGATGCTCGCCGGCAACCTGCGGGACGCGGACGAGAACGTCGATCAGGCCTTCGGGGAGCGCTTCGGCCGTGAGCGCCTCTTCAACAAATTCAGGAACGCGATTTTCGACGCCGATGCGCGGGCGCAGGCTCTGCGCCCAACTCGGGCGAACGCCTTCGAGCTTATTGAGCGAATCGAGCGCCTGCTGCATAGCGCGATAGTAGCGGCGAGCGGCGGATTCCTGGCTCAGGCGGACGAAAGCGGCGCTTAGCAGGGTCTGGAGCTCCGCGTCTTTTTCTTCCATCATCTGCTGGCCAATTTGGGAGAGCGCGTCCTGAAGGCGCTGGCTGGCGGCGCGGCTATAGAGTTCGGCGAGTTGACCAAGGCCGATGGCGGCCTTTTTACGGGCTTCGGCGTCTTTATTGCGGACGCAATTCGCGTAATGCAGGAGAATGTCGCCGGCGGTGTCGGCTTCGCCGCGGCTCAGAAGCTCTTCGACATAGGCCTGGACGTTGCGAGGCGGAATGCAATAGGCGTCGGGCGAGAGCAGGACGCTGCGCTTGCCGGAATCGGGCACAGCAGCCCAGAACTGGCGATCGAGAACGTCGGCGTGGGATTCGACGCTCAATCCAGCGTGAGCCAGCTTTTCTTCGCGGGATTTAAGGAGTTTGCGAAGGGTGTCGAGCTCATGATTCATGCGGTCAAGAAGCTGGCGAACGGCGTTGACGCGAACTTCTCCGCGCTGAAAGCGGTCGAGTGCAAAGCGAATGGCGAGATCCTCGGCGAGGCGAAGAAGTGCGGCTTCATCGAGCTTCGAGGAAGGTGCCGATGCGGCGACTCCAGCGAGCGCCTGCCGCAAGGAGAATTGCGCGTTCGGCGCAAGCGCAGCCAATTTCTGCTGCCAGACGGTGGCGTCGAGTTGGGGATTTTTGAGGCTTTGCGCTTCGCCCAGTTGCGCGAGGAACTTCAGCAGGCCTTGGATGTCGCCTTCTTCGAGGGGAGCCGCTTGGCCTTTATTACCGGCTTCGCCACCTCCTGAGCCGCTTGCTCCAGCGCCGGCATAGCTGCCGCCCGTTCCAACATTCGAAAGAGCGTTGAGAACTGAAACAGGCTCATCGCCGGAGGGCAAGCGCGAGCCAATTCCGGACGTATAGAACGATCCAGAGGTTGTCGCTCCGTCGCCGGCCCCAATTCCACTAGAGCCTGAGCCGCTACCCGGGCCAAACCCGCCGACTCCTGGGCCGCCGGGGCCACCGTGAGAGCCTTCCGCCGCAGCAATCAACTGAATCATTTTCTCCGGGCTGCGGAACCAGTCCTGGATGCGCTCCGCGTCGGCTCCCAGGGTCTTCACGGTCAACTGGGCAGCGACGCGAGCATCGGAGAAAGAGGAATCTTCGGCGACAAAGCGAATCTCATTGACGCGAATGCCGGTGGAGGTCTTCTGGCCGAACTGTGCTTCCAGACGTTCGCTGAGCGGGCCAACTTTGGCCCCTGTCTCCGTGAATGCCCGGATGAAGGCGAGGAATTCCTCTCGATCAACGGAGGCCATAAAACAGATGCTGGCGACTCCGGCGGCGCTGAGGAGGTCGGCGAAGCTGCGTTCTGCGGGGGTGGATTCCAGGGGTACGCCATCCAGAAGCAACTGAGAACCTGAGGTGCCGAGCAACAATCCGGCCTGGCCAGCTGCATCCACGGCGGCCCGAAGCTCCTGCCAAGCGGTGTCGAGCTGGGCTGAGGAGCGCGCGTGCTCTAAGCCATAGAGACGGGCGAACTTAAGCAAAATATTGAGGCTGCGGACAAAGCCGCGCGCATTCGGGATGGTCGTCTCGTTCGGCACTGCTGCTCCAGCCGGAAGGGGTGACATCGATTGTTTGGCCGCCTTGAATGGTAATTGTGTACTAGGACGAATGGCGGTGGGAATAGGCCGGAAGTACCAAGTTTCCAGACGCGTGACGCCAGGGAGCCTCAGGAAGGGAGGCGGACTTCGAGATCCAAGCCGACGAGAGCCGGGCGAACGCGGCGGATTACCTCAGATGCCCAGAGTTTGTCGCTGAGAAGGACGAGCGAGCCGTCTTCGAAGCCACAAACCGCACAGAAGTAGTAGTTCGGGAAAGCCGCGTGGTAGGCATCGACGCCGTGGCGGGCGAGTTCGCCCTCCACAATCGGATCGCCAGAGGCAACAGGACCTCCAGCGCGAGCGCCGAAGGTCTCGCCTTCAAAGCGTTCGAAGAAAGTTTCGAGGACTCCGACAGGCGGGGCAGGAATCACAAGCGAATTCGAATTGGGCCCGCGAAAGGGGATATTGTGGCGGCCGCAATAATCGCGAACGCGGTCGAGGTGACTGAAAAAGTCCAAGGCCCAAGGCTGATCGCCAGCGACGGCGTTCAGAACACGACTCCAGACCTTGGCAGCGTCGGCGCCGCGGACGGGCTCGTGGTTCTCATCGTCCTCGGCCAGTTCCAGGCCGACGGCGCGAACGTCGGAGCCTAAATCGAGCGGTTCGATTTCGAGGATATCCATGGAAGACTATTCCATCCCACTTAGAGGAAATTGAGCCTGAAACTCTGGAGATTGTTTGCGGACGTCGAGCCAATCGAAGAACGCATCGGGCGTTTCGAGCCAGATGGCAAACCAGCGAGCGATTTCCGCTTTTTCGGCGCGCTTTGTGGCGTCGACCTTGCGATTGTGCGCGATCATTTCGGCGCGGCGACGGCCGAGCCGGGCCACCTCGAGAACACGTCCGGCCGCGTGAGTGTTCTTTGCAGCCATGAATTTCCTGTAGAGCTCGTCGAGGTGGATAAGGCACATCTCGGCATCTTCAAGATTCGAGAAATGCAGTAGGTCGTGGAATTCCTCCTCGAGGGCCTCTTCGTCTCCCGTCGCGGCAACGAGGGCAAGGCGGAATCCCGACTCTTCCAGGACGCTTGCGACGTAATCGGCCGTCGTCTTGCCTTTCTCGCCGAGGCGAGCCAACAACTGGTAGCGGATCTGCTCAATCTCAACGAGCGTGAATTTCTCCTTCCGAAGATTGCGAGCTGCTTCGAGAATCATCTCCTTCTTCGTGGAAGGATCGGAAGCCGGGTGTGGGTGCGAGCCGGGCATAATCAGTTCGGACCCTTGCCGCTTTCCCTGGCGGCAGCGGCAGCCGCTGCGGCGTCTTCTTCCAGGAGTTTCCGGTAGCGGGCGACATTGCGGTTGTGTTCCGCCAAAGTCTTGCTGAAGAAATGGCCCCCTTTATCGTTGGCGACGAAGTAGAGGTAGGCGGATTTTTCGGGAAACAGAGCGGCACGAAGAGAGGCTTCACCGGGATTTGCGATCGGCCCAGGTGGCAGTCCCTGGTGCAAATACGTGTTATAGGGCGAGTCGATGTGCAGGTCTGCGGGGTGAATGTCCTCAACGATGTGGCCCTGGAGAAGCCAGGCGTATTGAACTGTGGGATCGCATTGGAGCGGATATGCCTTCTGAAGCCGATTGAGGAAGACACCGGCAATCAGAGGGCGCTCTTCGGCATTTGGAGTTTCCCGCTCGACCAGAGAGGCAAGCGTCACGGTCTGGTCGATGGAGAGTCCGTCTGGAAACTTTACGGAGTTGTCCGGATCGAGGCGCTGCCAAACGTTCCGGAATTCACGGACCATCGAGGCGGCTACCTGCTCGCAAGAGGTGCGCCGCGTGAATTCATAGGTCGAGGGGAACAAGAATCCCTCAAGACTGCGAGCGTTGGGAGCTAGGTCCTTGATGAGTGAGGGATCCTTTACGACCGAAAGAAACTGTTCACGAGAACAGATGCCCTGCGTTTCAAGCTCGTTGCCAATATCGTAGGACGTCCAACCTTCGGGGACGACGAGGATATGCACGAAGACTCGACCGTGAACGATCATCCAGAACACCTGGCGCGAGGTCATCTGCCCGGCAACCTGGTATTCGCCCGCCTCGGGCGCATGGCGGAAGTGCCAGTAGCTTAGAAGAGCGAAGGCGAGGCGGTTGCGGATGACGTCGTCGTGACGGAGGATGCCGGCCAATTTCCAGCGCGAGGTTCCGTGGGGAATTTCGACGAAGACTTTTTCCGGCCGGTGCCCGCGATAAGGGCGGCTGATCTGGGAATCCATCCATGCAGCGCCGGCGCCGAGAGCAGCAATTGCGAGAAGTGCCAGGAGGCCGAGCCGCCGCATGTTTAACTACGCCTCCCCTGCGGCAGAGGAAGAATCGGCAGAGCGCCTGCGGTCGAGGTATTCGCGGAGCAAAATGGCGGCAGCGACGTGATCCAGGTGCGATTCCTTCCTGGCGGAATGCGTGCGCGAGCCCCGCATGGTTTCCCGCGCTTCCCAGGTTGTCAGGCGTTCATCCAGTAATTCGACTTCAAGACCGAGGTTCTTGCGCAACTGCGCGGCAAAGCGAGAGGCCGTTTCGGACATGAGGCTTTCTTCTCCGGTCATGTGCAAGGGATGGCCAATCAGAATGAGGCCCACACGATACTGCTTGCAGATGTCCCGAAGACGCCGGAAGAGATCGCGGCGATTGGTCCGCGGAAGAACAAGGAGCGGCTGCGCGGTGAAAAGAAGTTCATCGGAGACGGCAAGCCCGAGGCGCTTTGTGCCGTAGTCGATTGCCAGAATGCGCCGCGGCGGCTCGGAGATGCTCGCCGAAGACACATCTTCAGCAGAGCTTTTTGCAGAACGCGCAATCATTGCGCCCATTATACGCGAGCGCGCCGACGTAGCTAGTGCGTTGCCCCGGCGGAGATTCGTTCTTCGCCCGCGATGTATCGCAACAGGCAACGAATCTGGACGAGCCAAGCCTGCGGGAGAGATGACTATGGCTGCCTACCGCGCTCGCCGTTTTCCCAGCTCGACCAGAGGCCCCAGAGCTTCATCTCTTTGTCGAGACCCGTCTGCTGGAGCAATTCTTCCACCTGCGGGCGACTCTGGCGGGGACCGATCCGCTCTTCGGCGTCTGCCAAGCCATAGGCGGAAACGGCCGCAATAGCGGTGTTCTTCTTGAGCTGAGGGATGTCCACTTTGTCGTAGGTATCGGAAGCGGCATGGTAGTTGAGCATGTAATCGTCGGGTTCTTGATTGGCGACCAGTGTCGGCACTCCCTCCAAAAGGAAATCAAAATTGTCCGTGCCCAATTCTGCGTCCAGGGTGAAGTCCTTCGCTCCGAGAGCGACCACGGGTTGAAGCGCCGCGCGAACGGAAGGAAGGACGTCCTTGCGCCCGCCCAAGGAGTAGCCGGTGACTTGCCCGTCGCCGGAATCCAAAATGATGGCAGCGACCATGCGGTCGAGTTCCGCGCGGTGAGCTTTTGCGTACGCTTCCGAGCCCAGCATCCCCTGCTCTTCTCCCGTGAAGAGAACGAAGCGGATGGAGCGGCGAGGAATCGTGCCGGAGGCGCGAATGGCTCGCGCCGCATCGATGACAAGCGCCACGTTGCAGCCGTTGTCGAGCGCTCCGGTTCCCAACTCCCAGGAATCCAGATGGGCACCGAGGAGCACGAATTCATCGGGGTCTTCGCTGCCGCGAATTTCGCCGACGACGTTTTCAGATTCGACGGGGCCGGCGACGATGTTCGGCATGTCCCAGCGGACGTGGACCTTCACGCCTGCAGCGATGAAGCGCGCAATCCGCTCGGCGTCTTCGCGGGCGACGATGGCCTGTGGCAACGGTTCGAGGAGGCCGTCGACCGAGGAAGTGTGGCGATAGAGGAGAAGATTCGGGCGAGTGGACATCCAAAAAATGCCCGCGGCGCCAGCCTTTTGCGCGCGGTCAATGATGCCCGGCGCTTCCAGATATTCATTGGACAGATCGTCCCAAGTGACGAGAAATTTGGAATGGACCAAGACAACCGAGTCTTTGGCAGCGGGACCTGCTTTCGCGAAACCCGCTTCATCGCCTGAACCGACATCGACAATGTCCGCCGTGATACCGCCTTCGGGAGTCGGCGGAGACCAGCCGACGGAGACCAGGCGGACAGGGAACGGTTCCGGCGACAGCACTTCAAGATGTGTGTGGCCTTCACTCCAGCCGACCGGAATCGTGAATTTTTCCGTGTGGACTTCATCGACGCCTGCGTTGCGAAGAGCCTCGACGGCAAACCCGACCGCTTTATCTGCAGCCGGAGAACCGCTGACACGTCCTCCGATAACGTCGGTCAGAATTCGCAGGTTTTCGGCAAGAGGGGAGAGGCCGAGCGCGCTGCGGATGATCAGAGGCGCGACCTCCGCGCAGGGAGCATGTATCGAACAACCTCCTGATCCCTGGGGAACCTGGCGGGAGAGAGAAGAAGGCCTCTCGGGAGGAAGCTGCGCATGGGTAACATTCGGATGGATCAGGAGAAATGCGGCAGCCATTGAAAGAACGAACACCCAGCGCAGAAGAAAAGCTCTGTTGACCCTCGGCTGCGAAAATTCCGGGAGTGTGTGTGAGTTTCTCAGGTGCAGAACGGACGCCGGGTTTTCGAAGGTCTTCACGGCTTGAGGAAAGTTAACCTCGATGAAATCACGCGGTCTCGCAGGATTTACTTGCCAAAAACAGAGTTGCCGAAAAATGTGCGAGGTTGAAGTTTATCTTGAACTACCGGGATGAGCAATTGCGGAGAGAACGAGCAGACGGGAAGATTTTTCTGGACGGAAGCATTTTCTACCCGAGGAGATTTTCCTTCCGAGGAAGGGAGAGACGCGAACATTCTCAAAATGAGTCACTTAATTCGGTGGAGGATTTGGCAGAAGAACTGCCGGGGCAATGCATCCGCTTCCAGCGACAAAAGCGGAGAGTCCAGCCCTGGGGGAGATCGAAGCTTACGATCTTTTGAGGGGCACTGAAGTTCCCGTTACTGGCGACACGACGACCCGTTGTAACAGACGCAATCACTATGAGTTAGGTTTGCCGGATGCGGTCCTGGGCAAGCAGAGGGAAGGCCTACCTTGAAGAAAGTTCGTGTTTTTCCGAAAGTGCGGCGAGAGGATGGAAGCAATCACGGTGCAGCGAGCCGGCTATTTTTCTGCGATAGAGAAACGGGAGCCGCGAGATTTCAGGCGGAACAAAATGGCGAGGACGGAATATTGATTGAGCGCGTTGCCAGCCAATTGGCGGTTCACTGTCTCGCGCGCGGCCACGAGCCGGAAGATTTCCTGATTTTGGCGCCTGCGGAGAGATCGCTGGCGCGGCAACTGGTCGCGCGAGCACATGAGCTCCTCGAAGAAGGAAGAGCCGCCTCCAGCCCCGTGAACTTGACGTTACGACAGAGAGAGATTCTACAGTCCGTTGTGAACAATCAGGCCAACAAAGAAATTGCCGCGAAGATGAATATCACTGTCCGGACGGTGAAATTTCACATTTCGTCGCTGCTCGAGAAGTTCGGCGTCGAAAACCGCCTGGAATTGGCGATGAGGGCATCTGGAGTGCTGCCGTCGAAAGCTGAGGGATGTGACGGAGCGCCGCCCGCGGCTCTAATGGCTGGAGCCAGCCTGCGTCAAGGCGTTGGACCGATTCCCGTCCAGACGATTGAACGCGCGAGAGCAAAGGCGCGAAGCTTGCGCTTTCCGGGGCGAATCCTGACCGCGTAGGGTTGAGCTATCAGGCTCTGCTGAGAGGGCGTTGCGGGACCGATTCCAGCTAACCCGTTCTTGCCGCCCCGCGCAGGAATTCCAATACTGCGACTCGTCAGGCCATCATTCATTGGTGTTTGACTTCTGTCATGTTGGTGACTCTTCCTTCCTTGTCTGAATTGACCCTAGGCAACTACTTATACGAAAATCTTTTAGATGAGTTTGTGCGCTATAGGACGGCCAAATTGGTCAGGAGCCCCAGTTGAAAATCTCGATCGTTGGAGCCGGTTATGTGGGGTTGGTAACAGGAGCTTGCCTTGCTGAGGTGGGGCATCACGTTGTCTGCACAGACAACGATGCGCAGAAATTGCAGACGCTTGAGGCGGGAGGCGTGCCGATTTACGAGCCCGGGCTCGATGAGGCGCTGGCGAGAACGCGGAAGGACGGAAGGATGAAGTTCTCCGCGAATCCGACCGAGGTTGTGGCTTCCGGAGAAGCAATCTTCATCTGCGTGGGAACGCCGCCACTGCCGAATGGGGACGCAGATTTGAGCGCGATCGATCATGTGGCGCGAACAATTGCGACAGAAGCGAAGTCGCCCAAGCTTGTGATCGAGAAAAGCACTGTGCCGGCGCAGACGGGGCAGGAGCTCAAGCGCGCACTTTCGGTGTATGGGCGCAAATCGGACGTGACATTTCGGGTTGCTTCCAATCCGGAATTCCTCCGTGAAGGGACCGCAATTTTTGATTTCCTGCATCCGGACCGAATTGTTGTGGGCGTCGAAGACGAAACGGCGGAACGGCAACTGAGAGAGATATACGCTCCAGTCCTCGAACAGAAATTTCGTTGCCCCGTACACAATTCATCCTGCCCGAAGGGGCCTGCTCCTGCGTGGCTGGTGACGACGATCAATAGCGCGGAACTGATCAAGCACGCCTCGAACTCATTTTTGGCGCTCAAAATCTCCTACGCCAATATGGTGGCGGATTTGGCCGAAAAGCTCGGCGCCGATATTCAAGAGGTCACAATGGCGATGGGATTGGACCCGCGGATCGGGCCGGCATTCCTGAATGCGGGGCTGGGGTTTGGAGGATTTTGCCTCCCAAAGGATTTGCAGGCCTTCGTGCATTTGGCGGAGCGTTCGGGCGTGGATTTTGGGATGCTGAAGGAAGCGGAGAAGATCAACCGCAGGCGAATCGATCGATTTCTCGAGAAAATTCGAGAATCGCTTTGGGTGATTAAAGGGAAGAAAGTTGCGGTTTTAGGTCTCGCCTTCAAAGCAAATACGGACGATATCCGGTTTGCGCCGGCAATAGATCTTGTGAAGCAACTGCTCAAGGAAGGCGCTCGCGTGAGCGCCTACGATCCTAAAGCCATCGAAAAAGCCAGTGGGATTCTTCCCGGAGTGGAGTATGCGAAGTCCCCGTATGATGCGGCCAAAGACGCAGAGGCACTCTTGATTGCCACAGAGTGGGATGAATTCCGGGGCCTTGACTGGGAAAAATTGCATAAGGTGATGGGGCGACCGCTGATCCTCGATGGCCGAAACTTGCTTTCTCCGAAGGAAATGAAGACTCTCGGGTTCGAATATCAATCGTTTGGCAGGCCAAACTGATTTCTTGGAGTCGTTGGCCGGATCTCAGGCAAGAATTTGATTCACGAGTGTGCCGACGTGCTCGGCGATGGCGGGGGCGGAAGTCAGCCCCGGACTCTCGATACCCATCAGATGTACAACGACTGGAAATTCTGGATCGCGCTCGACAATGAAATCCGCGATGCCTTTTTGCTCCGGTGAGGTGGAAGAAGTCTTGGACGGCGGGACGAGCTTCGGGCGAATTCCGGAGTAGGCTGGGACAAGGTCGGCAGAGGTGACCCCTGGCAAAAGCAATTGCGCGCCGAGCGCGAATTCCTCGATGGGGATGCGGTCGCGCTCGTAATCGTTCTTGTCGTCGACGTAGCGCGCTGTGGGGCCCAAGAGCACATTTCCCGCGAGAGTTTTTGTAAGGTGCAGGCCTAAACTCATTCCTTCCGGATGCGGCAGAGGATATACGAGCCCGCGCACCATATCTTGCTTGGAGCGCGCGAGCTCGCAGTACTCCCCCCGAACCGGGTAGATGCGGTGCCGGGCCATTTTTGATCCAAGCATTGCGGCAATATCATCGGCAAAAAGTCCGGCGCTGTTGATCAGGCAGCGCGTCTCGATTTCGCCGGCCGCGCTGGTGACTCGAACGCCGTCGCGAAGGGGTTCGAGCCGCTCGACGGCTGCGTGTGTGACGATGTTGGCTCCGTGGTCCTTGGCTACGCGAGCATACGCTTTGACGAGGTCTTCGCTCGAAAGAATTCCTGTGGAAGGGACTTCGATCGCCTGAACACCCTGAATGTGCGGCTCGCGGGAATGAATTGCCGCTTGGTCGATAATGCGAAGTCCCTCGACGCCGTTTGCCTGACCGTTTTTGACAAGTGCGGCAAGCTTATCTTTTTCCTTGATGGAGGAAGCGACGACCAGCTTTCCAATCTTTCGATACGGGACGTCGTGCGCGGCGCAGAATTCGTAGGTCAGTTGATTGCCGCGCAAGCAAAACCGCGCTTTCAGCGAGCCGGGAGGATAGTAAATACCCGAGTGAATGACACCGCTGTTGCGAGTGCTGGTGGCCATCCCGATCTTGGGGAGTTTTTCGAGGACGAAGACGTCAGTCCAGCGTGCGGAGAGTTCGCGCGCGATGGCACAGCCAACCACTCCCCCACCGAGAATTACGACATTCGCTCGATCCATTACGAAAGCCCCCGGGCGATCATAGCAATCCACTGCCGGATGATCGCAGAGAACAACATACAGGAATCGTCAAACATCCGCGTTTATCCAGAGAGCGCCGCCGGCCGTGAGGCAAACGCCAAGCGCAATGCTCGCATACGAAAGGGGGCGATCGGCTGCATGCATTAACACTGCTTCGAGCAATCCAGAAGGAATCAGAAATGCTACACCCAGCGAGAGGATATTCCAATATCTGCCCGGACCAGGGTTTCGAACAGCAATTCCGACGATGATTCCTCCAAGAAAAAAGATCAGTGCATAATAGACGTAATTGTATGCCTCCAGCTCGCTCGTCTTGATCGAGCGCAAAAAGTGCGCCAAAACGGCCGCAGGCCCAATCAGATAGGCGTTGCTTTCTCTTCGCCCGTCGACAAATAAAGACAATCTGTCACCGTCAAAAGAAATAAGAATATTGCGTGCCAGTCTTGGCTCAAAGACGTCGGAGACGTTCCAGGCAAGAGTCGATCGGCGGATTGCGAGACGATTGCGAAACCAGAAAACGAGATCCCGGCCCTCCTGCTTCACGTCCAGATTAACGGAAGCAGGTCCACGAGAGATGGTGAGGATTCTCCCGGAGGGCTCGTTTATACTGTCCGGCGTGCAGACGAGGTGGAGCGAAAATTGATTCGTCTCGGCGAACCTCTTGGCCAAGAGGGGTGCCGGAGCCGCAGAAATAAGCCAAGCCTGCCCATCGAAGGTGCCGGGGGCCGTCTTGGCAGCGATAGCGGCGATGTTCCAAGTGAGATCGGGCAGATGGCCCGTACCGTCCTTCAGCGGAAGAGCAGCGGAGAAATCATACGATCCGATCAGGTTGGCTAAGGGCTGGTTCGCCAGCTTCCCCGAAGTAATTTCCTCTGCTAAATCATTGGGAGTCGACCGGTCCCACAACTCCAGACGACTGACCTGACCTTTCCAGGCTGTGTCTTGCTTGCCAGCTGCGAAATTTCCCACTGTGAGGAGAGCGTTCGGATCCCAATTCGCGATCCGCGCATGCTGCTGCAATGGCACCGAAAAAAGAAGCCAGGCGCCAAAATACAGCGAGCCGATCCATACCGCACGCCGGAAAGTCACAAAGTCCGAAATGGCCGCTTCCATCCCGTGCAAATAACGAAGGACGCGCTCACCTGTGAATGCGAAGAAAACGAATCCCACCACTGATCCCGTCGAGTTCGTCATGACGTCGTGCCAGCCCGCATCTCGCGAGGGAATGAAGTTCTGAAGGAACTCCACGCCGTAGGAGACCAGTGCGCCGGCGACGAGACAAGAGAGGAGTGAGGCCACCCGGCGCGTTCCTCGAGCTGAAAGCTCTCCGGCGAGTCCAAAGCCGAAAGGGACGAAGAGAAGGACATTGAGAAAATCGTCCAACAATCCGGCGCTCTTCATCCCGCTTTGAAGAAGAAAAGGTGAAAGGACTTCCCTTTGCGATGAGTGGAAGGAAAATCGAAAAGGGAAGAGCGTGAGAAAGGCGATGCCGATAATCGCCAGGATCAAGATGCGACCCGACCACTCAGGCAAGCGTCTCGATTCTTGAATGGCCAGGTGCTGTTTCCTTCCACTCGCAAGGATCAACTACGACCAGAGAAGTTTAGCACGGGGCCATTTCATGGCTGATCTCATCGTGATGTCGTGAAAAGCCCCTATTTTTGCGATGTACAAGGGCACGCAAAAATCAGCTTCCTTCGTTGCCGAAAATCCGAAGACGTCCTTCGGGCCAACTTGGTACAGGTTTTGGGACAGTGAGGACAGGGTACTCACTGGCAGGCGAAGCCTGTTGCCCCTTCTTTGTACTCTCGACCAGTAGTTGCGAATCGTTGCGGTCCCTAGACTGTGCGCGCCATGAACATGCGCGCGCAAAATTTCTCTGATTTCCGATCTCTTCGCCTTTCTTTTTCCGACAAACGAAGGATTGCAAACCGCGAGCCGCTCGCGATCCTTGTAACGATTGCAATGATACTGGCCATTGTGGGTCTATCAAGTTGTGCTGGATATACGAGCGCGGCGTCCTCGCAGACCGGAAGTCCCGGGACCCCTGGTGATTCCAGCGCGGGAGTGCTTTCACCGAGCGCTGCAAGTCTCAATTTTGGAAACGTCGCAATGGGAAGCAGCGCGACGCAAAGTGTGACTGTCACAAACACCGGCACGGCAACAGTCAATATTTCCCAAGCGACGATCTCTGGGACCGGGTACACGGTCGTCGGAGGAAATCCTTCCTCCTCGCTTCCTGCCGGCCAGAGCAGCACGGTACAGATTCAGTTTGCTCCACAATCGGCGGCTACTATCAACGGAACTCTGACGGTCACAAGCAACGCGTCCAACTCGCCACTTGCCATTTCATTGACGGGAACAGGGACGCAATCGAGTCTGACAATCAGTCCCACGTCCGTCAATTTCGGAAGTGTGACTGTAGGCCAGACCGGCACGGAAACCGTCAAGCTGACGAACAACGGAAGCACGAGCATCACAGTCAACCTAGCTCAACTGTCCGGCAGCGCTTTTGGCATGAGCGGCATCACGACGCCTGCAACGCTCAGCGCGGGACAAACAGCGTCAGTCAACATTCAATTTTCTCCAACGGCGGCCGGAGCCGCAACCGGCAGCATTTCCTTTACAGACAATGCTCCGGGTTCTCCGCAGACCATCTTGCTCACTGGCACCGGGATCGCGGCGAACGCGACACTTACGGCGAGCCCGGGAAGCGTCTCCTTCGGCAACGTCGCTGTGGGAAGCAAGGGTACGCAGACGATTACGCTGACGAACAGCGGCAATACGACGATTTCAGTCTCTCAAATTGGGTTGAGCGGGACCGGCTACACGTTGAGTGGCGCCTCTACACCTTTGACCCTCACGGCCGGAGAGAGCACCGGGTTTGTCGCTACTTTCACGCCAACGACCGCCGGAAGTTCTTCCGCAACGATTACGATTTCTAGCAATGCGACGGATCCCACGTTGAGCATTGCTTTGAGCGGGACGGGGACGCAAGGACAGCTTTCCGCAAGTCCAGCCAGCGTCAGCTTTGGAAGCGTCTTGGTTGGAGCGAGTGGTTCAGTTCCGGTTACCTTGTCGAATGCGGGCACCGCAAGCATCACAATTTCCGCTGCGACGGCTTCTGGAACGGGCTTTAGCATCAGCGGCCTTTCTTTGCCGCAAACAATCAATGCAAATGCGAGCGCGTCGTTCACGGCGAAGTTTGCGCCAACTTCCGCTGGCAGCGCGACCGGAGGCGTCTCCATCACGAGCAATGCCCCGGGCTCTCCCCTTGTCGTTTCTCTGAGCGGAACGGGAACCGCTTCGCAACCCCAACTGACGATCAGTCCGGCGAGCATTGCTTTTGGAAACGTCAACGTCGGCAGCACATCGACCCAGACAGTGACTCTCACAAACTCCGGGAATGCAACGTTGACGATTTCAGCTCTCAGCGCGTCCGGAACAGGATACAGCGCGATTGGATTGACCCTGCCTGCAAGTATCTCCGCGGGGCAAAGCGCCACATTCACAGCCCAATTTGCTCCCACAGCGGCAGGCAGCTCGACGGGGAGCATTTCGATTGCGAGCAATGCTCCTGGGTCGCCGGCAACTATTGCCTTGAGCGGTACAGGTGCCCAAGGTCAACTTTCGGTCAATCCTTCGACTGTCAGTTTTGGAAATGTAGCCGTGGGAAGCAGCGGGTCCCAGACGATGACGCTCACGAATTCCGGGACCGCGAGCGTGACTGTTTCGGCGGTGACCATCACTGGGACGGGATTCGGAAAAAGCGGCATCACGACTCCGATAACGATCGCTGCCGGACAGAGCACGACGTTCAGCGCGACGTTCACGCCGACGACCAGCGGGTCTGCGAGCGGCTCCATCTCGATCACCAGCAATGCACCCGGCTCACCTGCAACCATTAGTTTGAGCGGGACCGGGATAGAGGGGCAGCTATCTGCAAGTCCTTCGAGCGTCGCTTTTGGGAGCGTGTCTGTCGGCAGCAATGGGTCTCAAACCATCACACTCAACAATTCCGGGACATCCAGCGTCACAATTTCCGCCATTAGTGTGACCGGCACCGGCTTCAGTTTGAGCGGTGTGACGACGCCGGCCACGATCAATGCGGGGCAAAGCACGACGTTTTCTGTGAAATTCGCTCCTGGTTCCAGCGGATCTGCCACGGGGAGCGTTTCGATCACGAGCAATGCGCCCGGCTCGCCGACGACGATTGCCCTGACTGGTACAGGTGTTCAGGCGCAGCTTTCGGTCAGTCCAACTAGCGTTGCCTTCGGCAGTGTGACCGTCGGCAGCAGTGGGTCCCAGACTATAACACTTACCAACTCCGGGACAGCGAGCCTAACCGTTTCTGCAGTCAGCGTTTCCGGCACTGGATACAGCGTGAGTGGAGTCACGACTCCTCTCACAATCAGCACAGGGCAAAACTCGACGTTCACCGTGAAGTTCGCGCCCACGGCAAGCGGGAGCGTCAGCGGGAGCGTTTCAATTTCAAGCAATGCTCCCGGATCTCCAGCGACGATTGCCCTAAGCGGGACCGGTGTGCAAGGACAACTATCCGCGAGTCCGACGACCGTGAGCTTCGGGAGTATCGCGGTGGGGAGCAGCGGGTCGCAGACAATCACGCTCACAAATTCCGGAACAGCCAGTGTGACGGTTTCGGCTGTCAGCGCATCCGGCACAGGGTTCAGCGTCACCGGAATCACGACGCCGCTCACGATCAATTCGGGCCAAAACAGCACCTTTACCGCAAAGTTTGCGCCGACAACGAGCGGAAGTGCCGCGGGAACTGTCACCGTCACGAGCAATGCCCCGAGCTCGCCGATAACGATCTCCCTTAGTGGCACGGGCACTCAGCCGCAACTGACGGCGACTCCTTCGAGCGTGAGCTTTGGAAGCGTCACAGTCGGCAGCCCGAACACGCAGACGATCAGCCTCAAGAACACCGGCACAGCCAGCTTGACGATCTCTCAGGCGAGCTCGACGGGAACGGGCTTCAGCATCACTGGACTCACCGCCCCCGTGACGATTGCGGTTGGCGCAACGACCACATTCAACGCCGTGTTCTCTCCGACGAGCGCAGGCAGCGCCACCGGTTCGATATCTCTGGTGAATAATGGTGCGACATCTCCCGTGACGATTTCACTGACCGGGACGGGAGTCGCTGCGACGCAATCGCTTAGCGCGAGCCCAAGCACTTTAGCGTTCGGGAACGTCACGGATGGGTCCAGCAGCTCCTTGACGGTGACACTCACGAATACGGGAAATTCGAATGTGACAATCTCGGGCGTGAGTGTCACAGGCTCCGGCTTGACAACGAGCGGCGTCAGCTCCGGCCTTGTGCTCAGTGCCAATCAAACTGCGACGCTGACCGTGACATTTGATCCGTCATCGGCAGGCGCTGTCTCCGGCACGGTGACGATTGCCAGCAACGCGACGAATTCTCCTGCAAGTGTGACGGTGACCGGCACAGGCGTTCAAGCGGCCTCGGTGGGTCTCAACTGGACTGCCAGCACGTCCAGCGGTGTCACGGGTTACAACGTGTATCGTGGAACGACTTCGGGGACATATTCAAGGATTGCGTCTTCGGTATCTGGGACGAGCTACTCGGATTCGTCGGTGCAGTCGGGGAATAACACGACTTACTACTATGTGGTAACCGCAGTGAACTCGAGCGGCCAGGAGAGCTCCGACTCGAATCAGGCAAGCGTCCTGGTCCCGTAGGTTTCTGCCACTGGAATGGGGAGCGGGTGAGGGAGGACTTGAATTCCACAACTGAGTTGAGCTAGTTTTTTTACCCTACGGACGAAGAAAGGCATGAGGGACAGGTGAGAAGTCCTGTCCGAAGTCTGTACCACCGGCCAGTGGTTCCCAACCGTAATCGCGTAGGACAATCCGATACATCATGAAGCACCATGCTTCAGACCCAATGGCAGCGTCGGCAAGGCCTTTACTTTCAAGGCCGAAGGGTAAGAATCTCGCTTCTTTGGCCACTGCAGCCGTCGTTTTCCTTGGACTTCTCATTCAAATCGGATGTGCTGGCGTAACAGCTTCTCCATCTTCGAGCGGCGGAGGGCAAACGGGAGGAAACGGCTCCGGCTCTCCGACGATGACCTTGAACCCTCTCTCGATCAGTTTTGGGGACGTCACTGTCGGGAGTACTCTTTCAGAAAATGTGACGATTTCGAATACCGGAACTTCAACGCTTACAATCTCTCAAGCTTCGCTTACTGGCTCGGAATTTACCCTGACAGGTGTTTCGTTGCCCCTGTCTATTGCAGTGGGCCAACAGGCGACTGCAACTGTGGGCTTTTCACCGACCTCGGCCGGGAACGCCACAGGGAGCATCTCGATCGCGAGCAATGCCTCCCCGTCATCAATAACAGTGAGCTTGAGCGGAACGGGCGTAACGACCGCCACTGTAGGTCTGACTTGGACAGCGAGCACGTCTTCTGGCGTCACGGGGTACAACGTCTATCGCGGAACGACGCAGGGCACCTATTCGAGGATTTCTTCCAGTGTCACCGGTACAACCTACTCCGATTCGACCGTAGAATCGGGGCAGGATTTGACCTACTACTATGTCGTGACGGCTGTGAATTCAAGCGGTCAGGAAAGCGCCGATTCCAACGCCGCGTCGGTAAAAGTTCCTTGAAGCGCTTGGCGTGCTGACCAGATCTTTCCTTAACCTTCCTTGTGCTTGCTCTTGAGTGTTCTCGCCAATTCAACCTCAAGGGAATACCTACTGTAAGAGAAAGCACCCTTCTGGGCATGAGCTGAGCCCCAAACCGCGGAGCGCGATAGAATCCTTCTACTGGAGGAATTCAGTCCATGGCCGAGGCGCCGGTGGATGCGATTCTTGCACCTGCAAAAAGGCACATCTGGTTCGGCACACTCGTTGTGATGTCTGCCATTGTTTTCCATGGAACCGCTCGTGCGTTAATTCAGTATTCGCTACAGGATGCGTCAAGCTCGCATATCATCCTCATTCCTCTGATTTCCGTGTTCTTGCTCTATGTGGAAAGGAAACAAATTTTTGGCAATACGCGAACAAACTTATTCTGTGGCATCGGACTCATATTGGGCGGCATGATTCTCTTCCGGATCGCAAATTGGAGTTATTTCCCGCAGAGCGGGAACCTGCCGCTGACTTTCGAGACGTTGTCGATCGTGCTTGTCTGGTTGGGGGGATTTTTTCTTTGTTATGGCGCGGAAGCGGTCCGAGCGGCCGCTTTCCCGCTTCTGTTTCTCCTCCTTATGATTCCACTGCCTGCCTCAATTCTTGACCGGCTTATCTACGCGTTGCAGGAAGGTTCAACGCAGATCGCTTATCGGATATTTCAGGCCGTGGGAACTCCTGTGCTGCGGCATGGGTTCATGCTCTCAGTGCCCGGCGTTACAATTGAAGTCGCACGAGAGTGCAGCAGCATTCGCTCCAGCATGGCGCTTTTCATTACGTGCCTTCTCGCCGCTCATCTTTACCTCCGTACCTGGTGGAAGATTATTTTGCTGCTCGTTCTAGGCTTGTTGTTGTCCGTTGTTAAAAATGGCATTCGAATTGCCACATTGACTCTCCTGAGTATTTATGTAGACCCGAGCTTCCTGAGTGGCAGTCTTCATCGCGACGGGGGCTTTGCATTTTTTCTGCTGGCGCTGCTGATTCTCTGGCCGGTTTTCGCAGTATTGGAAAAGTCGGATAACGCGCGCCGGCTTATGGGTGCTACGAACTAAAATCAGCAAGGGCAGGCGCTGGAATCTGGAATTTAACACCCGGCTGGTAAATAGCCAAAGATGGCCTTCTGTTCGAGGTACTCTTCGATGCCCGCTTTCCCCCATTCGCGGCCGTTGCCTGACTGCTTATAACCCCCAAAGCACCCGGCAAAATCGACTCGCGCGCCGTTAATGTGGATGTTTCCGGCCCGGATTCGCTTTGCGACCCGACGAGCACGTTCGGGATCCCCCGAAGTTACGAACCCGGACAATCCGTATGGCGTATCGTTGGCAATTCGAACCGCTTCCTTTTCGTCTTTATATGCAATGATGCACAAGACGGGGCCGAAGATTTCTTCGCGGGCAATCGTCATGTCGTTGCGAACATCGGAGAACACTGTAGGTTTTACGAAGTAGCCCTTTGAAATTCCGTCAGGACGGCCATAGCCCCCCGTAACCAACTTAGCGCCCTCGTCGATGCCCGTGCGAATCAATCGTTGAACTTTCTCGAATTGAGCGCTACCCGTCAGTGGGCCCATCGTTGTCGCTTCTATTAAAGGATCACCAAAGACAACTGTCTCAGCTGTCCGCCTCGCAATCTCTTCCACGATCGCGAGTCGCGAACTGGGAACCAACATGCGGGTCGGCGCATTGCAGGATTGCCCGGTATTCCGGAAACACGCGACAACGCCTTCTCTCACCGCTACAGAGAAATCAGCGTCCTCGAGGAGGATGTTGGCAGACTTTCCCCCTAATTCTTGCATGACACGCTTGACGGTCGGTGCGGCGGCGGTGGCGACGGAAATACCAGCGCAAGTGGAACCCGTGAAGGAGACCATCGCGATATCCGGATGCGAAGAAATGGCTGCGCCTACGACCGGTCCGGTGCCGTTCACGAGATTGAATACACCGGACGGCACGCCGGAATCATGCATAATTTGTGCAAAGAGAAGGGAGGAAAGGGGCGCCAGTTCACTCGGCTTCAGGACCATGGTGCAACCTGCGGCAAGAGCTGGAGCCACCTTGGCTACCACCTGATTCATCGGCCAGTTCCAGGGAGTGATTAGGCCGCAGACGCCGATCGGCTCGCGGCGCATAAGTGTCGTGCCTCGGATCACTTCGAAGGGGAAAGTCTCGAGAACGCGTGCTATTTCCATCAGGTGTGCCAGGCCGGCAGGGGCCTGGGCGCCGCGAGACAACGAGTACGGTGCGCCCATTTCCAGAGACATCGTTTTTGCCATTTCATCCATTCGCAATTTGTATGTTTCGACGACGCGGTGGATGAGGGCCAATCTCTCAGGGACGCTGGTCTCGGAATAGAATTCGAAAGCCCGATTTGCAGCGGAGACGGCTCGATCGACATCCGCCGGTGCGCCGAGTGAAATCGTCGCGATGGTTTCTTCTGTGGCAGGGTTTACAACAGGAAATTCGCACGGGTCGTGAGGCTCAACCCACTGTCCGTCGATATAGAACTGGCGATAATGACTCATATCTCTACAAGACAAACATATACTGAGGCCCATTGAGACGCAAACTCACTTGAAACTTGAATCTCCGCCTATGGAGCATCCCGCGTTTTGTCAACTTGGGCACCGTTCTCATCACGCGCTTCCGAATTTTCAATTGAAAGCGCTAGGACCGCGTACCCCGTTGCTTCATCGCTCATGAATTGTCCGATATTCGATGTGGGATCTCGTTTTAAGTTGAGGGAATCTGCGTGCCACGCGCCGTCCGACAGATCCTGATTCGCGCGGAGCCAAGCCAAACCGTGGCTAAGGTGCGGATCCTTGAGCGAAACACCCACTTGCTCGAACGCATAGGTTACGATCGCCGTGGCGTCCCCGTCGCTGTTCTTGTCCTCGGGCGAACCGTCTGATCGACGACCTGCCAACGACAGTAAAGATGTGAGGTGCCAACCGCGCCAGGAACTGACGAGCGAAGGGAGACTCCAGCCGCCGTCAGAATGCTGCTTCTGAACTAGCTGGCTGACGATATCCTTTTTCTGGGAAGGTGTCAGAAGCCCTGGCAGTTTTGCAGATGCAAGAAGCAAAAAGGTTTGGTTGAGCAAGGACTGCGAGGTGTAATCGCCGAGCAGATATTCGCGTAGCAGTTCCACGTGTTGCTGAATTTCTGGACTCAAGCGATAGTCATCGGGCGCAATCCCAACGGCGATAGCAGCCAAGGTCGCGCCGTAATATCGCGAGTCGGTGGCTTCCCACGGCTGCAGGTTGAATTGCTGCCAGAGCCACGCGCCCTTGTCCTCTCCCGATGTGAGTTGAAGGCTCCAAAGAATGTTGAAAGCCGATCGCGTATCGTTGCTCAGGTGGCCAGTCTCAGAGTCGCTCGAAGCCAGAACGACCGAATTGAGAATTGCTTCCGTTGATCGCGACTCTGCGGACAGATTCTTCTGGCCAAAATAGCTGGCGTAATAAGAATGCAGGTTTTTCCAAAGGCGTACCCGTTTCGTGACATCCGCGACAATTGCGCGCTCGTTTGCGGAAGGTTCAGTTTCATGCAAATCTGACTGGAGAGCCGGCTGCGAAAGAATGTACGGAATCGACGTGTGGCAGGAGACGCAAAACGTCCTCTGATCCCGCTCGGCACCCTTCCATTGAATCCACCACACAGCTCTCGCGTTCAAATAGCTGGCCGCCGCTTCTTCGTTCCATCCTTCCTTGTAAGAAGCGCTCTCAAACGATGCAGGGGGTCCGGAATCTGGCTTCTGCGGGACGGAGCAAGGAGATAAGTTGGAATGATTCACGGTGTCTTGCTGCTTGGCGGAGCCCCTCTCATGTGGCTGCCGCGAGCAACCAATCGCCATTCCTGCTAAGCCTGCTATTCCAAGCAGAAGCAGCAGCTTCCGATGCGAAAAATGGAATGGATACATAAAATTCATTTTCTGTCCGACCAAACTCAGCCCCAATCCTGGATAGTAATTGCAGACACCTAAAATTAGAACGCTATCACAGGATTATTCCTGTTTCGTCAACCCCAGCAACAGGGGCCCGAGGGACGCGAGGGAGAAGCGGAAAAGTTACGATGCGCATATGCGTATCGCAATTGCCACGGGAGTCACATAAGGAGCATATGAGACGCCTCCGTATATGTCGCCAAGCATTGAATGATGTTGTCTCGGCCTCTGCCGGATTTATGCCTCTCCAGGCATGTCGGGGTCGAAGGGAAGTCTTAGAAGTATCCAACCGAGAGATTCTGTGTCTCCGCCTGACGAAAAAGATTTTCATGCGCCGCCGCCAGCGCCGCTTGCATGTGTTTCGACGCAACTACGAATGAGAAACTCGTGTCGGAATACATGCGGCTGACGCCGAGAACGCGGATGTGCCGCCGCGCAAGCACGTCGAAAGTGCCCTCAAGGAACTCTGAGCTTCCACACACATTGTGACCCACGGCAGTAATGACAGAGATTGGCCATTGGACGTCAATTCGGGATTTTGTACCCTTCTGTGGCCGGCTGAGGAATTCGCTTCGCAGAGCCTTGGCGGCAACTTCGGCTGCCGATGAGGCAACTATGAACGCGAGACTGCCGCTGGAGTTCGAGCAACAGACCCAACGAATGTCAACTCCGACCGCTTCGAGAGCGATAGTGCCGCGTACCTGAAAATCGGATATCCGAACGTGCTCATCTCCACTAACCCATATGAGAGCTAGGCCATCTACGGCCGCAAGCGCCTTTACTTCTCCAGCGTCCGACCGCGTGCCGGGAACAACTCGAGTTCCCGGCTGTTCGCCGGCGAAGGTATTGCAGATGCGAAGAGGAATTCCCGCATCAGCGATTGGATGCAAACATTTCGCGTGAAGAACCTTCGCGCCGCAACGGGCCAATTCCGTTGCTTCGCTGAACGAAATCTCGGCGATGTTGCGCGCACTCGGAACCAGGCGGGGGTCGGCTGTAAGCACACCATCCACATCAGTCCAGATCACGACTTCATCTGCGTCAAGAGCGGCACCAAGGATCGTAGCAGAGTAATCGGAACTGTTCCGACCGAGCGTCGTCAATGTTCCATCTTCGGTGGCGCCGATGTATCCCGTGATCACGGGGATGACGCCATCGCCCAACATCTTTCGCAAACGCTTCTGGCATTGAGCGCGCGTCGGCTCCATCTTCGGCTCGGCAGCGCCATGGTGCTCGTCGGTCACTATCAATTCCGTTGCCTCGATCGCCTCACAGGAAACGCCCGCCTTGGCTAGCGCTGCCGCAACCAAATAGACGGAAAGTCGCTCCCCGACTCCAGCAATGGCATCCGCTTTTTCCGGAGTCAGGACCCGGGTCTCGCAGACATTGCGGCAAACCTCTTCGGTTTCCTGCAACGTCGCACGAATCGCATTCATGACGCGATTCTTGACGGCCCCTG
Organism: Candidatus Acidiferrum sp.; assembly: GCA_035524135.1. Lineage (GTDB taxonomy): Bacteria > Acidobacteriota > Terriglobia > Acidiferrales > UBA7541 > Palsa-295. The sequence goes on from DATKPM010000103.1 coordinate 27,443, forward strand.
AAGGAAGCAATGGTTGGGCGGCCGATTCGTGTCGCTGCTTCACTTCCAGCAGGATCGCCAAAGCCTGCTTCAAGTCACCGTTGCCAGCTCGATTTGCTACTTCAACCAATTTGCTCGTCACGCCGCTCATTGCGGAAACAACTACGATCACCTGGTCCGTGCAGGAAGCGCGGCGTACGATTTCTACAACTCTACAGATGCTAGTTGCGTCGCCGACCGATGTGCCGCCGAACTTCATTACGCGAAGCGGCTTTCCGGCGCTTTGGCCCTTCGGAACATGAATTAGGTGGTGTTTAAAAGACGGCTCGGAGTAAACTCCAGCGGAGTGGTTGCCCGCCTCACGAGCGTGAACTGTCCCGCGGGCGCGATCTAACGGGAGCACTGCGCGGTCGTGGGATGTGTTAAATCGATCGGCTTTAGGTTTAGATCGGTCGTTCATCGGGGTGGTGGTCGAACTCCTGAAAAAGCGCGAATCCATTCCTGCTCCGAAACGATGAGACCGCGCTTGCGGCGGCTGCGCATGCAGGCCCGAATCAAAGCGGGCTCTCCCCAGGGAACATCGTGATAGCCCGACTGCAGGAAAGAACTGTCTGGATTGCGAAGCCACTCCTGCGGGAAAAGCGCGATCGTATCGTTGTCCGTAAGCTTCGCGGACTCATGAAGCGTGGCACCAGTAGAAGCCGAGAAGAGAGCGGCCGCGAGATCGCGACCCGGGCCCAGCGCGAGATGACCCACTTGCGTCGCGCGTGGATTTAGTTCGATCAAATATGCGTTGGAAGTGCGATCTTCGATCATATAGTCGAAGCCGTGAAGTCCAGAAAGATTCAGCCGCTTGGCTATCTTCTCCGTTGCGGAGGTCATGTCCGCGTTTTCGATCAATCGCAGCACGGTCGCAGGACCTGAAGCGTTCTGCTTGTTGACAACTTCAAAGTGCAAGCTAGCGAGAACCGCGCCCTTCCAGCATGTAATCAAACTCGTCGCTTCGCGGCCCCCGATGAATGCCTGCCCGTTCACTATCGAACGATTGCGATTGATGGAAGGCAACAAAAGAGTTTTGTCCTGATCGAATACCGCACGCTTCACGGCGCGGGCCAGCAGCGGTGGAGCCTGCAACGCCTTGAATGCCTTCAATGCCTCATCACGGTTGCGTGCGATCCGCACACCCTCGCCGCCAGAAGTGCGATCCGCTTTCAAAACTGTCGGCAGACCCCCCTCGGAAATCCAGTCATTCAATGCCTCGACGCTTTCGATTCGCTTGGTCTGCGGAACGCGGACGCCTTCTTCCTGAGCGAGTTGCATGAAGGCCGCCCGGGCGTAGACCACCAAGAATGACGCTGGGTCTCCCAACGAGTGCTCGATCAACCGGGCAATGTCGTCGCTCGGTTTACCCCGCGCCTTTTCACGAGCGTGAATGCGATGCAGGTATTGAACCGCGTAATCGTTGGTTGGCACGACCAGATCCGGCTTAGAAGCTACAATTGCAGCGGTGAATGAGCGCAGCGGCGAAAGGCCGCTATAGTCGTAGGTGCGTTGGACGACGCTGGTCAGACCGAGCGAATGCCCCGGCGGACACACTGCTTCCACGGTGAAGCCTGCGTTGGACATCGCCATTGCCAGACGTGCTGCTGAGAACCAGCGCGAAGGGGAAGTGGTTGCGATTAGGACTGTTGCCTTCACTTCAAATAGACCTGTCTTTCCCACTGGCCCGTGGAAAGCTGGAGACCGGACCATGCTGCCGCTCGATTCCAGCTTGCCCGGCCGGGGTGGGCTCACGGAAGCGGTGGCAGGAGCGAAGTGGTTAGAATGTTCTGGATACCGGCCTTACAGATCTACTGTCGACTTCGGGACCTAGAACCAGCGCGCAAACGCGGGCAAAGGAAAGGTATGAGTGACGTGATAAGATCTTATTTCTTCGCCGCCTATTGTAGAGCAAGCTGCGCTCCTGTCTCCGTCGCCTCCAGAGGCGATCGCTTGCAATACCAAAATGCAATTCGCGCTCCAAAGATGGGTCCTCGCAGCGGCTAATGCAACTTACTCGTTATCTCGTAAGGAATTGTATAGTAAAGGCTTACAGTTTTTAGCACACCCGGATGACGATTAAGTGGAAAACATGTAGAAGGCACCTGCTCATTGGTGGAAAATGGCTTCCGTCGAGGACGACTAAGCATCCGTCCCACCGAAGCTTGGAATGTATGTCCCCCCGCCACTTCACGGTCGAAGCGCTGCCCAGAGGGCAGACTCCGCGAGCCGAGGAGCGCGCCTGAGTCTAAGAGACTTGAGCCAGGGACCGAAGGAAAAGAATTAGAGCCAATACGGCCTATAAGGGAGAAACACGGGTTCGGTCTCTCGGTTGACTCCGCCAACCCGGCTGCCGTAACGTAAAGTTAGCAGGAAAATCTTCACAGCCGGACGGGCGGCCGAACACGGGGCTCGCCAAGAATATGAAAAAAGTAATGCGGGCCGGGCGAGACCGTCTTACGAAGGTGGAGGATTCGAATGGCGGGAGGAGACTGGTCAAAAACGTGGACATATTTCGAGGAAACTTGGCGCGAGGGAAATGTCCCAATCCTAGGCCCACGTTCCCACGCTACTTGGCTCTGCTCGATCGTGTTTGACGGTGCGCGGGCCTTTGAAGGAGTGGTTCCTGACCTCGACTTACACTGCGCGCGGGTGAATGAATCGGCCCGAAAGCTCTATTTGAAGCCTCTTGTGCCTACGCAAACGTGGGTGCGGCTCGCACAAGAAGGGATCGCCAAATTCGAGAAGAATGCTGCACTCTATATCCGGCCGATGTACTGGGCTGAAAAAGAGGGGCCGTGGGTGCAGGCGCATGATCCTGAATCGACTAGATGGTGCCTTTCTATCTACGAAGCGCCGATGCGGGCGCCGAAGGGCTTCTCGATTACGCTTTCGCCGTTTCGCCGACCGACGCTCGAATCCATGCCCGTGGACGCAAAGGCCGGTTGCCTCTATCCGAACAACGCCCGTGCGCTTTTTGAAGTGCACTCTCGCGGTTTCGATAATGCGGTCGTATGTGACATGCTTGGCAATGTGGCGGAACTCGCCACGTCGAACATCTTTATGGCCAAAGACGGAGTGGCATATACTCCGGTCGCAAACGGCACTTTTCTGGCCGGCATCACGCGGCAGCGCGTGATTGGATTGTTGCGCGACGCTGGCGTGACAGTGATTGAGAAGTCCATGTCTTACTCAGAGTTTCAACAGGCGGATGAAATCTTCTCCACGGGCAATTACTCGAAAGTCGTGCCCGTCACAAAGATTGACGACCGCCCGCTTCCGATGGGCCCTGTCTACCAGAAAGCGCGGGAGCTTTACTGGAAATTCGCGCACTCCTCAACGAAGTTCGCATGAAGAAGTTGCAGGGTAGGCGAAAATTCGTTCCCGCGTATGCTGTTCCCGTTCCCGCGGCAGGGCTGTTCATCGCGATCGAGTCTCGCCGATGATTGACCGCCTGACGCTCCTGTGGGAACACGCGCTGGGCCGGACGGGCCTTCGGCTCGACGATAACTTCTTCGATCTCGGCGGCACACCGCAGACGGCGCAACCGTTATTCTCCGACATTGAGACACTCTGTGGACGCAAGTTGCCGCCTTTCCTTCTTTATCATGCACCTACGCCAAGCGCGATGGCTGCAGCGCTCGAAAAGCTGGACTTTGGGAATTTCCCGCGCGTCATACCCCTGAAGGCAGGCGCAACATGCACGCCCATCTACATCCAACCAGGAATGGCGGGAGACCCGCTCACTTATTTCCCGCTAGCTAGGCGAATCGAGACTCAGCGTCCCGTTCATGTCATGCAGGCGCGAGGCCTCGGCGATGGCGAAAAGCCGCACGAACGCGTCGAAGACATAGCACGCACATATCTCGAAACTATTCGGCGAATCACGCCTCAAGGCCCGTATCTCTTCATTGGAATTTCACTCGGGGGACTTGTGGCGTTCGAAATGGCGCAACAGCTCGCAGCGAGTGGCCAAGAGGTCGCTTTTCTTGTGATCTTGGAATCGTACCCATACACGTCGTTTCTCTCCAGCAGAGAGCGCCTGCTCTTGCGCGCCCGCGTTATAAAACGTCACGTGGAAAAGGTCGACAAGTTATCGTTAGGCGATGGAGTCCGGTACGTTGGCACTCGACTAAAAAGGAAGCTTTACGACAATATTGACGCCAGCAGGCACAACCCCGAATCTGATGTTCCACCGTTTTCGCCTGAAATGCAGCGGTTGCGGGACGGCGACTACTACGCGCTTACCCACTACCAGCCGCGCCCTTACCAACGCAAAATAAAGTTTGTGCGGGCTTCTATCCCGACTCACTTTCCAGACGACCCTTTGGCTGCGTGGAAGGGTCTCGCTGACGATATGGATGTCGAAACAGTGACCGGAGATCACAACGGAATCGTTACCGTGCACTTCGACGAACTTGCCACCGTGATTTCGCGATACTTGCGAGAAGCTCAGCTCTAGGAGAACGATGAACGGCGCCGAAAGCCTGGTTGGCACACTAGCAGCGGGAGGGATTCGCGTATGCTTCTCGAATCCAGGAACGTCGGAGATGCATATCGTCGGGGCGCTCGCCAAATCGAGCGAGATCCGCTGCGTGCTCGCGCTCCTCGAGGGAGTGGTTTCAGCGGCCGCCGATGGATACGCGCGGATGAGCGAGATCCCCGCGAGCACGCTGCTGCATCTAGGGCCGGGGTTGGCAAACGGCGTTGCGAATCTCCATAATGCGAGCCGCGCACGCGTGCCGATGGTGAATATCGTCGGCCAGCATGCGCTCACGCACTTGAAGTTCGACGCACCGCTCACTTCGGATATCGAGGCGATTGCGCGGCCGTATTCGAAGTGGCTCCGCACGGCTCAGAATGCCGAGACCCTAGGCCGCGACGCCGCGGATGCAATCGTGGCGGCGCGAACGGCACCGGGCCAAATCGCAACTCTGATTGTTCCCGCGGATGCGGCGTGGGGCGACGGCGGCGCGGTGGCGAGATTTTCCCCCGTTCCGAAGCCGCCGATGCCGCCGGGCGAGCGGATCGAGCGCGCGGCGAAGATGCTCAAGGACGGCGCCAAGACCGGATTGCTGATTGCCGGAAACGGCCTTTACGGAATAGGCTTGAAGTTTGCGGGGCAAATTGCGACGGCCACGAACGCGGAACTGCTTGCGCCGTACAACTTCGCGCGCATTGAGCGTGGCGTGGGAACGCCGCCAGTGACGCGGATTCCGTATGTGCCCGGTCAAGCTGCAGAACTGCTGAAGGACTTCCGCCGGCTCATCCTCGTAGGCGCCGACGCACCGGTCGCTTATTTCGCGCATCCCGCGAGAAATGCGGTGCTCTCGCCCGCAGGCTGCGATATTCACGCGCTCGCAGTGCCGGGAGAAGATTACATCGGCACGCTCGAAGCTCTCGCGAGTGAATTCCCGCTCCGCGGCAAAGAGGTGGTGACCGAGAAATCGGAGCGCCTGGCCATGCCGAGCGGCGCGATAACGCTGCCCGGGCTCGCGGACGCTGTGGCCGCTCTGCTTCCCGAGGGTACGATTGTTGCGGACGAGTCAATGACGTCCGGACGGGCCATGCTTTCTGTGGCAAAAGGCGCCGCGCCGCACGACTGGCTTGCGTGCACGGGAGGAGCGATCGGAATCGCGCTGCCTCAGGCCGTTGGCGCAGCGATAGCCTGCCCGGATCGCAAGGTGCTGTGTCTCACTGCAGACGGCAGCGGGATGTACACGCTGCAGGCGCTCTGGACGATGGCGCGCGAGCGATTGAATATCACAACGGTGGTTTTCGCGAATCGCGAATACTCGGTGCTGAAGCGTGAATTTGCGAGTTTCGGATTGGGTGCTCCGGGCGCGCGTGCTCTGGATATGTTTGAAATCGGGCGCCCGGATCTCGATTGGACGCTCCTCGCAGAAGGAATGGGCGTGGCGGCGCGGAAAGCTACGACGCTCGATGATTTCGGAAAAGCCCTGGAGGCAGGCTTCGATGCGCAAGGTCCGACGCTTGTGGAAGTAGTGCTCTGAAGAGAGTCCGGGCACTGCAACAGAGGGGATCTGCTTAGCGGTGCTCGCTGCCAAGCGCAGCGATCTTGGCGAGTTCGGACTTTTTCACTTTGCCGACGGGGGTGAGGGGCATCGCTTCAACGAGCACGATTTCCGTCGGGCGCTTGTAGGTGCCGAGCTGTTGCGCTGCGTATTCAGCCAGTTGCGTGGTGGTCAAGGTGGAACCAGGCACGAGTTGAATGAACGCAACAATTTCCTCATTCTCTTCGACGGAGCGCCCGACTACTGCGGATTGCATGACTTCCGGGTGGGCGTTGAAGACAGTTTCCACTTCTGCCGGATAAACGTTGAAACCAAAGCGCACGATCAAATCCTTCGTGCGGCCCACGATGAACAGATTTCGTCCCTCCGCTCGTGCGAGATCGCGCGTATTGAACCAGCCATCCGCGTCGAGCGCGGCCGCAGTTTCTTCGGGCGCCCGATAGTAGCCCTTCATTATGTTCGGTCCGCGCACCCAGAGCTCGCCAACTTCGCCGTTTGGAACTGGATTTCCTTCTGGCCCCACGAGCTTCACTTCCACTCCCGGGAAGGGCTCGCCCACCGACGTATCTGTCCGTGGTAATTCGATGCGCGTCTGCGAAATATTCGGCGAGCTCTCTGTGACGCCGTAACCGTGGTGCAGTACCTGGCCGAACAAATTCTCGACGCTCGTCTTGAGCGACTGATCTAGCGGAGCTCCTGAAGTCGAAATAATGCGTAGCGCAGGAAAGCTAAACCGCTTGACGCCACGGAGCTTCGCGTAGTGGACGAACTGCGCATAGAGCGAAGGCACTCCGAGCATCACGGTTAGCTTTTCCTTCTCCAACAGCGCTCGTGCGGACATCGGATCGAAGCGCGGTGTCAGGTAGAGCGTTGCACCAGACATGAGCGTCCCGAGCAGGATCACAGATAGCCCGACGATGTGCGTCATCGGCAAAACGCCGAACATCCGGTCTTCCGGCACTAAGTGCCGAATCATCGCCGCGGCAGCTGCGGTAAAAAGAAGATTGCGATGCGTCAGCATAACGCCCTTTGGTAGGCCGGTGGTACCCGAGGTGTAGATCAGAACCGCGACGTGGTTCTCCACGTCGAAGTCAACCGGCTCGGGTACCGCTGCCTCGTTTAGCGGGCCTACTCCAATCAGTCCAAGGTCGAGAAAGTCCTCCATTAAGGCATTGTGATTCTTCGCGTGCTCAGCAGCGTGCGGCGAGACGCCAATTGTGTAAAGCGTTCGGCGTGCCCCACAATGATTCTGTATTTGGTTCACCTCGCGAGCTGAGAGCCGCGGGTTCACCACTACCGGCCAAGTATCCATAGCGCTTAACGCCAGAAAAATGACAATAAATGCGCGGCAATTTTCACCCAAAATCAGCACGCGGTCGCCCGGGCGGATGCCGCGGTTGCTTAACCACGACTGCGCCGCTTCGATCGCCCGGTCCAACTGTTTGTAAGTCCAAGTACCCGAAGCTTCTACGAGCGCCGGATGGTCCGGCTGCCTCTCCGCCCACAGGTGCACCACGTCACAAATTCGCGGAGGGAGTGAATTGAGAATGGAGCGGACGTCGGATCCGTACAAGGGAGTCATCACAGCTTTCCCAAACGATTGCGGTGTATTCGGGGAGGCAAAAGCGGCGAGCGGCTACGCATGATCAACGCGCACGACGGGTGAACATTCTGTGGCATTCACTTTTCGAGCGGCGATATATTGCAGCCAGTTGCGATAGAGGCAAACCGCAGAGGTGCGCCACGAATGTTCGAGCGACGCCGCAACAGCTGATTCGGGAAACTCACGAATGAGCATTTCGTGCCTGTCCGCCAGCACTCTCTCCTCGAAGCTCGCTAGCATCCGCGCGGCATCAGAGTCGAAGTAGCCCTTTGGCATGGTGGGATATATTTCGCGCTCGCCGCGGATGTAACGCTTGATGTCGCGCCGGTACTCCTTAAGCAGCGTTCCTGCGCCGTATTCCGGGTGTCCCTGGAAATGCACAAAGAGACATTTGCCGCGCCTCTTGACGAAAAGATCGGCGCCGGCGTCGGCAGAGCTCGTGAGAACTTTGTAGCCGTGAGCAACGAGCGCGTCTTCTTTTACTTCGTTCCAGCGGGAATGAGGAATCCGGATTTTACTCGGTGTGTCGTTTGTCAGATAGTGCTTAACCGTGCGATATTCGAAAACGCCGAACTGCTTGTCCGCCAGGCGATGGCGCGGGATGCCATCGCTATAGAGCACGCTCGCGTGTGCGGCCAGGCACGAGAGCACGGTCGAAACCGTGTTCACTTCCGCCCAATCAAGAATTCTCGTAAGAGCCTGCCAATACGGCTCTTCCTTCATGTTCGACCGCCGCGGTTCCGTGCCCGTTACGATTAGTGCATCGAGTTTGCTTGACCAGAGTTCTTCAATTCCGGAATAGAATTCCGCCACCCGTTGCTTCCCACGCGCATCACGCGAGACTTCGGGCAGTGAGAAGAGTGACATCTTCACGACCTGTTCTCCGCGCGCCGCCTCCAGCAGGTCGCGAAATTGCAATTCGGTATCTTCGAGCGCCGCGTCGGGCATATTGTTGACGAGGCCGATTCGAATCCCGCGCTGCCGCGGTTCGTGACCTTCGCGTCCGGAAAACAGGCGCGAGGCGGACGTCCGGATGGCTCGTATCAGTCTGTGGCTCTCTTGCGCTACTTCCAGCATTTTGGGTTTCTCAGCTCCCATTTCCAATCTCGGCGCGCTTCAAACTACAGCCTTATCCAGAGCCTGCGAAAGATCCTCAAGTATGTCGTCAATGTGTTCGATGCCGACGCTCAGCCGGATCATTTCTGGTGCAACTCCCACTTTTGCTTGTTCTTCGGGCGTCAATTGGCGGTGCGTTGTCGAAGCCGGATGACAGGAGAGCGATTTCGCATCGCCCATGTTCACCATTCGCTTAAAGAGGCGAAATGCGTCGAAGCATTTCCGACCAGCTTCGAAGCCTCCCTTGACTCCGAAGGTCAGGAGTGAGGCACGCTTGTCGCCCATATATCGCTGCGCCATCGGGTACAGCGGATTGTCGGGAAAACCCGCATAGTTCACCCACTCGACGCGCGGATGCGCACGCAAGAAATCGGCGACCTTGCGTGCATTCTCCACATGGCGCTCGATGCGTAGAGCCATTGTTTCGATCCCTTGTAGGAAAAGAAAGCCGTTGAAGGGGGAGAGCGTTGAGCCCGTGTTCCGCTGAGCGACCGTTCGGCAGCGGGCCACAAATGCCGCATCCCCGTAGTGGTCCACGTAGACGACACCGTGATAAGCGATCTCCGGCTTCGTTAGCATGTAAAACTTCTCGGGATATTTGCGCCAGGGAAATTTGCCGCTGTCTATAATCATGCCGCCGATGCTCGTGCCATGTCCGCCCATGAATTTTGTCATCGAGTGGACCACGATATCTGCGCCGTGCTCGATCGGCCGCAATAGGATCGGCGTCGGTACGGTGTTATCGACGATCAGTGGCACGCCGTGTTTGTGCGCCACGTTCGCAAGACCCTCGATATCGGCGACATTGCCCGCTGGATTTCCGACACTTTCGCAATAGACCGCTCGCGTGTTTTCATCGATCAGCTTCTCAACTGCCTCGGGCGAGTCGTCGTCCGCGAAGCGACCAGCGATTCCTTGCTTCGGCAAGATGTGCGCAAGAAGGGTGTATGTCGCGCCGTAAAGCTGTGGCAAAGAGACGATGTTTTTGCCAGCCTCAGCGATGTTGATCAGAGCATAGTGGATCGCCGCCATGCCGGAGCTGACACTTAGCCCATCAACCCCGCCTTCTAATGCCGCGACGCGCTTTTCGAGCACCGTGTTGGTGGGATTGCCGATGCGCGTGTAAATGTTACCTTGGACGTCCAGATTGAAGAGGGCCGCACCGTGCTCAGCACTGTCGAATTCAAACGCGACAGTCTGATAGATTGGCACCGCCACAGCTTTTGTGGTTGGGTCGCCGTCGTATCCGGCATGGATTGCAATGGTCTCTAGCTTCATTCGTTTATCGAATGCTTGAAGGACCTGCCCAGAAATTCTGCGCCTGCTGTCGGGGGCCGAAGCAGGCAGCCCTAGCCCGTCTATCTGATCTACCTGGAAACGGATACGGGCACCTGCGTAGACGCCCGTGACTTTGAGAGCGCACTCGCCAAGCACTTTGACAGATGACGAGCTGCGAACTCCGCGCCATACGCGAAGCGCATGACGGGCCCGAAGCTGTTGGCCGCCGAGACGCCGATGAAATAGAGTCCCGGAACGGAGGATTCGAAGGATGCACTCAGAATGGGAGTATTCTCAACGTTTTTTACGCTCGTGCGAATATTGTGGCTCAAGAACGTCAGGCGGTTGAGGTTTACTTTGTATCCGGTTCCCGCGAGAACGTGGTCCACATCAATCTGGCGGTGCGAACCATCGGGGCCTCGGAGGCACAGGCGGACGCAACTGCCCTGTATTTCCGATCCTTCGATCGTGTTGCCGAGCAAGCAGGTCACGCGGCCGACGACTTTATCCTTTATGAACCAGCCGCCCGATGGCCCCAGGTGACTCTTCACCACGTCCAGCCGAAACCGCTGCGGCAAACGATGGAACGTCAACGGCGAATTCGCGTAGAAGCGAGAACGCAATCCCGGCCCCAAGCCCGATTGCGGCCGTCGAATCCGGTCCCACGTCGAGCGCACATGCCCTACCACTGGCTTGCCGTGAAACTTGAGCGCCGTCTGACGTGCTACGAGCACCACTTCCGAACCGTTTTCGTTCAGCAGGCCGGCCCAGTCTAGAGCGGAGGATCCGCCGCCGACCACGGCAATTTTTTTGCCTCGGAAAGGCTCGAGCTCATAGTGATCCGAAGTGTGCGAAACGAACTGCGACCCCAATTTCGCAAGATCTTCCGGCAAATGTGCAAAGTGCGTGATTCCCACCGCGAGCACCACTCGCCGCGCCATGAATTCCTCGCCGTCGTCCACTCGGAGGCGAAACCCTTCGGGCGTTCGCTCGATGGACTCGATCATCTTCTCTTCAAGTTCGGAAACGTAACGGTCGCGGAAAGCGAGGCCGTAGGAAGTGAACGTATCGAGCGCCACCGGACTCGCGGTGTCGGAATACGAGATGCCGCGATCAGCGCAGAAGCGCTTTAAAGTAAAAGTACCGTCGGCGTCGCAGATATTCGAAGCGAACCCATCAGACTTTAGCTGCATGCCTTTTGGCATGTGCTTCAGCCAGCTGTCCATCGGACGCCCAAAAATCCGGAAAGGAATGTTGCGACTACGGAAATGCGCAGCTACTGAGAGCCCGTAAGGGCCCGCACCAATAATTGCTGTGTCTATCATGGGCTGGTGGGAAAAGCTCCTTTCAGAATTTCCTTGTAGAGACTTACGTGAGTTTCCCCGGTCTACCAACTCTCGTTCCGTGATTTTCGTCCGCTTGCAGACGCTCGGCTCGCCAACGTCTCTGCCAAACCGCGGCTCTTGTCGCGCTTGCAAACCGCCAAACGAGCCTTTTTCAACGAGTTCATGGCCTCCAGACCGACAGGAACCAAGAGGGAAGCCCGGTTAGAGCCCGGCACCTCAACAGTACACCCCACTGAGTGCAATCAGGCAACCAGGTACTATAGAAGTAAGTCTTTTCTGTTCAGATTGATACGCTGGGAGCATCTTCCGCCGGTGGAAATTCGTTTTCCCTTTGGGACAAGTGCCTGCCTACAAGTGAACCGATCACGGGCAGCACCTTTCGCCAGCTTCGTCTGAGAGGGAAGATAGCGAGGTCCGAAATCGTAGTCCTGTCACGGCTTTCGGGAGAGCTTCCGAGCCACATAAGCGGCGATGTTGTTCACGGAATCTAGATTCGCCGGCACGACTTCCTCGTCCGGAACGACGATCTCAAAGTGCTCTTGTAGGAAGCCGATCAGCTCGAGTACGCCCGTGGAATCAATCACTTTTCCAAGCAGCGGTGCGTCATCGCGAAGTTCTTCGGCGCGGCCGAAAAGAAAATTGTTCACTAGGAAGCTTCTGGTGTCCGCTTGAATGTCGGCTGTGTGCATGGCTGGGTTGTCCTTTGTTATCGGTTTACAAATTTTTGCGCGAGGATTTGCGACGATAATACACCAACCAGCGCCATATCGTCTTTGACGCTGCCCGCTTTTCCGGCAGTGAACTTTGCGACTAATGCTCCGGTGGCATGCGGATCAAAAATGCCGGTCCGACCCACCTCTGTGGGTGACATCAGCTCGCTCACATACTCCGGCGCACCGTCGCCAAAGAAGCAGCGGCTATCAGGCGCGCGGTAGGGCTGCTTAACACGCCGCAGGATCGAGTCCGGAATCATGCCGCGGCAAATCTGCTTGAGGAGGTATTTCTCGTTGAGCACACGCAGCTTGAGACGGTCTGGTAGTCTCGCCGAGAACTCCACCACACGGTAATCGAGGAACGGATATCGGCCCTCGACCGAATGCGCCATCGCCATACGGTCGCCCTGCGAAGAGAGCAAGTAGCCCGGCAAAAAGTACTTCGCCTCGAGATACTGCGCTTGGCTCAAATGCGTCCACGAGGAGAAACCGGCGGGAAGTGTCTCGCGCAGCTCCTGCAATGCGTCATAGTTGCCGACTTGCGCCGCGAAATCCCGCGAGAAAAGCAGCTTCAGGCGCGACGTCAATTCCCAGCGCGGTAAGTGCGAAAAGAGGGGGCTCGCCAGGTCTTCCGGTGTCACGCGGAAAAAGTGCTTTAAGCTTTCCGCCGACTGCTTCTGAAAATCCTTCAGATAGGGATACATCCGCTTCAGCAGAAGCGGACGCCACTTCGAATTCAAGTTCCGCGCCCAGAAGCGACGGATTTTGGCTTCCTTGAAGATGTCGTAGCCGCCGAGAACTTCGTCTGCCCCTTCGCCCGTGAGCACTACCTTGAATCCGCTCTCGTGTACGAGTCTTGAAAGCAGAAACATCGGCGCGGGTGCTGTCCGCACGATCGGCTGCTCGGCACTTCGAATCACGTCTGGGAACGCGCGAGCAACATCTGCGCTCGAACAAGTCACGCAAGAATGTTGCGTCCCGAGGAACTTGCTGGCTTCCATCTGGTAGGCGCTCTCGTCGTAGTCCTTGTCATGGAACGCAATCGAGAAACTGCGCAGCCGGTCCCCCGCAATTCGGCGAACCAGCGCGGTCGTCAGCGTTGAATCGATGCCTCCGCTCAAATACGCGCCCACCGGCACGTCCGACCGCAGCCGGATGCGCGTCGCATCGCACAGCAAGTGCAGGAGTTCTGTTCCCGCCTCTTGCTCGTCCAGCGCGGCCGAATCCGCTGGGCGAGAAAAGGAAGGTGTCCAATACTCGCGAACGCGAACCTGATTGCCGCTCACCGTGAGCGAATGTGCCGGCGGCAATTGCAAAATATTCTTGAACACCGTTCGCGGCGGCAGGCTCATCCAGAATGTAAACACCTGATCCATGCCGATGGCGTCAAATTCTGCGGAAACCGCCCCGGACGCAAGCAGCGCCTTCATCTCCGAGGCGAACAGAAAACCACTCGGCATTTGCGTATAAAAGAGCGGCCGGATTCCCATGCGGTCGCGCGACGCGAAAAGCTTCCGCTCCGCTGAGTCCCAGATCGCGAACGACCACTGCCCATTGAAGTGGTTGACGCAGTCTTCGCCCCATTCGCGATAAGCGTTCAGAATCACTTCTGTGTCCGACCGCGTGGCGAACGCATGTTCTTTTCCCGCGAGCTCTTCGCGCAGTTCTACGTAGTTGAATATTTCGCCGTTAAACGTAATCCACAAACGCCCGTCCACGGTGGACATCGGCTGGCCGCCCGTCTGCAAATCGATGATGCTGAGCCGCGCATGGGCCAGGCCCACAGGTCCATCAACGTGAATGCCGTCAGCGTCCGGCCCCCGATGGCCCAGCGTCGCGATCATTCGGAGCAGCACAGCGCGGTCAGCCGGACGGCCATCGAAATTGAGCATTCCTGCGATTCCGCACATCTGCTTAGCCCTGGCTCCTGTTCGTGGCACCGCTCGAACCGATCACCCACTGCTTCTTTTCCACGTCGTATTGCTTTACGACGCGTGCTGGATTTCCAGTCGCGACCGAATATGGCGGGATGCTTCGAGTCACAACGGAATTGACCCCGATTACGGAATTCTTGCCGATTACTAAATCACCTTGGCTTGCTACGATGGCTGTCCCAAAGCCGATCCAACATCCTTCTTCAATTCGAACCGTGCCCCCGGCGGCGCCTTGTTGGGAGATGGGAATCGTCACGTCGTCGAACGTATGATTGTGATCCGTCACTAAAATTGACGGGCCAAATATTACGTTACGTTCAATATGGATATTATTAATTCCCAAGATAATTCCCCCCTGACCGATTACGCATCCATCATCGATTATGATCACTGGATCATTTTTCCGGGGGATCAGCACAACGTCGAGTCGGGCATTCTTCTCGAGCAAAATTTGGCTACCCAAACGGACATAAGGAGCCATGGCTCGTCTGAGGTCGCAGGTGGGGTGAACCGATACGCGCCGACCGATTGATACGAATGGGTAGGTCCACGCGAGCCACAAACTGTGCAGCTTCCGAAGCGTTCGCGGAAGCAGGTATAGCGGATCCTCAAATGTGGTCAGGTTTGATTTGTTGGTCGTCAACTATAGACCTCTGCACGGATTGGCAGGCCAGCCGAGAGAAAAACAATTCCGGGCGCTGAAAATCACAAAGTCTGCTTCCGCTCCGTCCGCACGTACGCGCGGCAGCAGTTCCGCTAGGATCGGAGGCTCTGCACCTTTCGAATGATCGGGAGAAGTGTGTCCACGGAGTCCACCACTTGTGTCGTTGCCACCGTAGCAGTCTGGTCCGTGAGAAGTCGCGGAAGCCGGACGGTGGTGATATGCAGCGACGGCCAGGAACGATTCAGATCGGCACAGAGTATTTCTGCGGCCGCTTTGGCCATAGCATATTCAGTCATATTGCGCGGGCGTTCCTCGACTGCAACGGATGAAGGATAAAATACCGAGAGCTTCAGACCGGTTGACTCCCGCAGCCCGAGACATAAGTCGTAAAATCCGCGGACATAGAATTGCAGGAACTCCTCGAGAATTGCAGATTCAAATTCTCGGGTTCTCCGGCCAAAGATTTGACAGGTAGCGTAATAATACAAATTCGAAATACTTCCAGTGAGCGACTTCAATTGTTGCGATGCTGGACTCCGCACATCGAAATGCACCACGTCACAGTTGCAGCCCCACTTTCTGATTTCTGCTGCCACATGCTCAGCGTCTTCTTTTCCAACCGCATACGAGACGATGGGATGCCCTCCGCCAGCCGCAAGCAACTTAGCGGTAAGTTCTCCCAATCCCCGGGACCCTCCGATAATCAGCGCTCGCTGCCCCGCAAATTCCTTTGGATCGACCAGTTTTGACAGTTCTTCAATCGGCCGTTGAGATATGGGTGGATGCCGAGCGAAAGCCTCGACGCTGCCGCGCACCCCAAGACCGTGAACATCGATCTTCAAGAGCCGGAACCGTTCATCGACGCTCGCGACTTTATACCCTAGCGAAGGAGTCGTGATTTCGGGTAAAAGTTCGATCGCAAAACTTGAAAAGATTGAATGCAAGCCCGGGCACTCCATTCCAACCAGTCGTGACAAGCTCAGCAGGGCAGCCACCCTTTCGACCCCCAACCAGCGCGCGGCGTTCGGGAATTGGTCATTTATCCTACTCAAAGCACTTGCTAAATGTACCGTTCCCGAACGGTCGGCCATCTCCGAGAGCAATAGTTCTCGGCACACGACGTGATCATCGATCGCGTGCATTCCAGAATCCACTCTCACTGCTTCGAAATCCGCAAAAACAAAACGCAGGTCTGCAGCCGTTGCACCGTCGACGCGGGCTTGCAGGCGCAGTTGTTGATCTGCGCATTCGACGCGATAAATCTCAATCGCATCGCCCACGTAAACGGGTACCGGGAACCTTACCGTAAGCTTAGACGGGAAACGCACCTCCGCTGCTGATGCCGCGAATCCATCCAGTGAGCGAAGGACTGTATGAATGCCATGAACGACCGGCCTTCCCGACTGAGTGCGCCGGGCGAGCATGGCGTTCATATGCATCGGATTCCAGTCTCCTGAGAGACTCGCGAACTCGGTCTGGAGTTCGGCAGAAAATGTGAACGTGCTAGCGGGGGTGGAAGACATGTTCGGGAATCGCAGCGACGACAGTTCAGCGTCAGACGACGGACGCGCGAATATCTTCGCGGAGAGCAAACGAATTCATGACTCGGACTTCACCAGTGACTCGGCTTCGGCTAACCAGGCTCCCAAGGTATCGGCGACCCTCCCGACATTGGGCCTTTCCAAGAGCGAGAAATGATCTCCGGGCAAAGTGCGCACTTGCACGCCACCCTGGGCAATATCCTCCCAGCCGAAAGTAAGGTCCTTCGCATATTCGGCCTTCTGCGTTTCAGCGCGAATTAGATGGATTTTTCCGGAGAAGGGTTTGGGCTCGTAGGCGTTCGCAATCGTGGAGAGCATGGCGATATCCTCGTAAATGTCCTCGACGCTCCGCGTTTCCGCCAACTCCGGAGCGGTTCGCGGAGAGCTCGCTCTGCGCTTCTTCTCCTGCCAAGAAATCAAATCCCGAACGCCGGCATAGATATCTTTCCACTCACCCCTGAGAAACCTGCCACCGTACTTGGACACCCGACCATACACATAACGCGAATGATGCTGGAACGATCGTAGTAACGGAGCGTTTAGATAGTATGCGGCGTTAAGCGCCTCCACCATAACTACGGGTGACACCGCTTCTCCGATTTCAGTCAGTTGGCGAGCCACTTCGAACGCGACAGTACCGCCGACGCAAAACCCGAACAAATGATAAGGCCCGCGAGGTTGAATTTTGCGGATGTCTTCCACGTAAAGGGCCGCCAAATCTTCCACTGTCGGAACAGTCTTCATCGCTCGAAGGTCCGGCGCACGAAGACCATAGATTGGAATGTCCGAATCAAGAAAAGAGGCCAGGGCGCGGTAACGGAGCACGTGCCCCGTGCCGCAGTGTATGCAGATCAGGGGCGTTCGGTCTCCCTGGGGACGCATGGGCACGATGTGGACGGCATGAACAAATTCCTTCGAAGGTGTGAGTTCCCGGGCCAGCGATTGGATCGTGGGGCTCGAGGCCAATGTTGAAATGTCAAATTGACGGTGAAACGTATTTTCGATTTCAATCATGAGCCGAATTCCGAGTAGTGAATCCCCGCCGAGCTCAAAGAAATCATCATGAACGCTGATGTTTTCTCTCTCCAGCAAGTTTTCCCAGATCCCCACCAGCGTCGATTCAGTTTCATTGAGGGGTTCGGTGCCGGATATCGGCTCGGGTTTCACAGAAGAGCTCACAGACGCTTCTGCGAGCGGAAGAACGTCAACATTCGAACCATTGCCTTCTGTTTCAACTTCGGCGACGGAGACGTGCTTTACGAGCATCGGCGCACCCTCCACCACGGCGCTTTCCACATCGATCTCGTACGTCGCTACGTTGTTCTCAGTTTTGACGAGCCGAAAACCTAGCTTCGGATAGTGACCTTCCACGAGTTTATTGCGATCGGTCGAAATGTAGCTCCCGACGAGCTTGCGGACACCTTCCTTTTTCGCTTGCTCTAGGACCGCCAGCAGCACCATGTTTTCGACTCGTCGGCCAAGAACTCGACAGCTCATCAGCCAGGTGTCGATTTCCCATTCTTCTTTCGTCTTCCGCCGGCAAATCACCACGCTGATCATGCCGTTGTCGCCGACGATATCCGACAACCGCACCTGCAGCGTAAAATACGCGGGATCCTTCTGGATGGCCGCAACCTGCGCTTCGGTGTAACGCCGCGTCGTCAGATTGAACTGATTTGATTTGTTGATTAGCTGTGCGATTCGCGCGCGTCCTGTCTCATCAAAAGGCTGGAACGTAATCTCCATCGACAGCGATTTAAGATACGATTCCAGATCTCCCGCTTCTTGCTGCAAGCTGACCCGGCGGGCGTTCTCCTGGTAGAACTCAGCCCGGCGAAGGTCATCCTGCGACAACGTAACTGTTTCGAAATAACCGGCGGCGGCGAGAGTCCGTGCGTATAGCGCTGGATCTTCTGGAAGTTCGGGCACAGCAACTTCCGGTAGGATTTGACGGACCAGCAATCGCTCGAACGGGCTGTCGTCCAGCAGAACCATGGAATCCAGTCCGAGGGAGAGTTCCTGGGCAATCGCCTTGATGTTCGTAGCCTTGTCTTTCCAATTCGCTTGGAAAACTGCGATGTGGTGTTCTTTGAGAAGCATATCCGGGTGGCGTCGAAAAGGCATGCGAGCAATATCGTCTTCATTCTTCGAACATACCGCCAGCACCACTCCGCGCGCTCTAAGGTCTAAAGCCAGCTGTTGAACCCTCAAATGCGCTTCCCCGATTGGATCGCCCGAACCGACTTTAATGCCCTCCAGTCCGTCGTCGCCGATTATTCCCCCCCAGAGCGTGTTGTCCAGGTCAAGAACCAGGCATTTCCGGCTTTTGCCTCGGAGAGCCGCTATAGCCCGGCAGACATGGTCTGCATACAAGGGGATGAACGCTGCGGCGAACGGAAGTTTCGCAAAATTCCACTCTCTTGGCGAGTGCCAGTCGGCGAGCCCGACCGTAGAAGCTAAGTGAGCGACATCGATCACAATATCGGCGAAGCCCCGTATGCTCTCCGTCATGCCAACGTTTATGCCATCAATGATCTTTTGCAACGAGCCGGGGTAGGCGCCGTCCATGTTCCCAAACAGTGTCTCAGGAGGCGCGCTGAATGTCTGAAACAGGCAGACTGCGTTACTGTTGCGCCGGAGGCCTTCTCTTACTGCCTGAAGATACGCCTGTGACGCGTTTACGGCGTCGGCGGCTTTTTTCGAGTCTCCGCCCACGTCTCCCGTCGGGATGCTGCGATAATCAACAGCGAGCAGAACGGCGTCCGGTGCGGATCGATTGACGAGAGATTCCGGTGTAAGTGCCTCCTGCAAAACTTGATCGTACCCGCCTGCTACCACTTCCAGTGAAATTCCATGCCGGGCGGCCGTAGCGACTAGCGCGGGAATGATGAAGTCTGTTGTGGAATTGCTTAAGAGGCCCAGGCGGAATGGGACCAGGGGCTTCAAGTCGGCCCCTTTGGCGCGCAGCTTCTCGATGGAACCCGCCAGCCGAGTCAGCTGGTTTTGATCCAGCGCGCAGGTTGCGAGCGATTGCACTTCGCGCCCGACGCCGTCGGCAACTTCGAGTAGGTTTTTGCAACGCTGCGTAAAGTCCGTGGCGGGTTTCGCAAGCCATTCCAAGTTGGTGTATGTCTTGTTGCTCATCACTGGATCCTTTGTCACCTCAATTCGCCCCAACTCCGGTCCACTCGGCCAAAGTTCGCAGCGAATCGGCTGCTTCACGAAGTAGTGTCACGCGCGTTGCGTGCACTACGCTGCACACATCTCCAAACAGTATAAGATCCCTCGGCAGGCTTAACGGCCCTAGGCTACTTCGAAGGTAGGGTCAGCCCTCTTCTCCAACCATGCCCGCTCCTGATCTTGAACAGGGCTACGAGCCTGCCTCTTTGGTCGTTTCGCAGGAAAGCCACAAATTCCTCGGAAACGAGCCTGGGGTCCCGGTGAACCCACGACCAGACGAACCCCGTCAGCCTCGCAACGGAGCCAATGAGAAACGGAGTATCGGGTACGCGCAAGAAACATTTGAGCATCTCGAACTGAGGGTCAGATCCGAATGAGTAATCCATTCTTCCCTGGCGGAATCTATACCGCAACAAACCTCCGCCTTCGCCTGTGTGCCTATGATGAAAGATTTTCAGGTCCGGAAATGCTTCAATCTCCCAACCGTTCATCCTGGCGCTCGTTTCGGCGTGCCAGTCCTCTCCCCCGTACTCCAGCACGGCGTACCCTCCGATAGCTTCGTAACACTCGCGCCGCACCAATTGTGCAGCGTGGGTCACCGCATATCTGCGATTCCCTCTTCGGCTCTTGAATTCACCGTTCTTCTCCTCGAAAAAGAAGCCCCCGGCAAGGCCCAAGCGTGGGCGTCGACCAAACTGACCAAGCAGCTGTTGAAAATAGAAGGGCTCGAGCGACACGTCTGCATCAACGTTACCGATAAAATTGTACTGATAGTCCTCCAAGAGTTTGTAACCACTTTG
This sequence comes from Candidatus Acidiferrum sp., assembly GCA_035524135.1. Taxonomy (GTDB): domain Bacteria; phylum Acidobacteriota; class Terriglobia; order Acidiferrales; family UBA7541; genus Palsa-295. Next base: position 47,671 of record DATKPM010000103.1, read on the forward strand.
TAGGGCGCGGACCTTGGCCCCGAAATTCCTGCCCGGTTTCCGGTCAATCCGCAAATAACGAATGAAGTTGTGTCTCTTTGCATATTCTTGGACAATCTCGTCCGTTTTATCCGTAGAGTTATCGCTGACAATTACCCACCGCTCGGGCGGGATCGTTTGCGACACTATGGACTTGATCGTCCCTTCGATCATTTCTTCTTCATTGTGCGCCGCCGTCATGAGGACGTAACGCCGGGGCTGGCTACCCGAAGGTTCCTGGATTGTGTTACTCGCTATGTCGCTCATGTCTTGGTCCTTCGAATGATGCGGCTTGGACATCCAATCTCGTCCGCGTTGCCTGTCCCTAAGAGAGATACTCCAGAAGCCCCTGCTGCCACGGTTGAAACACGTTCAAGCCGCCGCTCTTCAGGGACTTGTTTTCGAGAACGGAATAAGTTGGGCGTGGAACTTTCGCTGGGAATTCATCTGGCCGGGCGACTTCCAAAGTCACACGCACCTTGGCAAGCCGAAAGATTTCTCCCGCAAATTCGTGCCACGAGCAGCTGCCTTCGGCAGTCGCGTGGCAAAGTCCGTAACGGTCCGAACGGCTTAACGCCACCATTTGTCGCGCGATCTCCGTCGTCCGCGTCGGCGTGACGAACTCGCTGTTCACCACGCGCACCTTCCCCCGCTCCTTCGCCAGCTTCAGCATGAGTTCCACGAAGTTAAGCCCGCCTTTCGCGCGGCACGGGCTCTTTCCGTAGATCGCCGAGACGCGCAGCACGAAGTGCTTGTCCGCAATGCTGCGCACGAAATACTCGCCGGCCAGCTTCGTATTGCCGTAGACGTTCAGCGGCCGGGGAGCGTCTTCCTCCACATATGGGTTCTTCTTCGCACCATCGAACACGTAGTCCGTGCTCACGTGCATCAGCACGGCGCCCGTTTCCCGTGCGACCGTCGCCAGGTTCCGGCTGCCGATCCCGTTCACGGCAAATGCCTTGTCCGGCTCGGCCTCGCATTTGTCTACGTGATGCATCGCTGCCGTGTTGACGATCAGCTCCGGCCGCAGTTCCTTGATCGTCTTCGACACCGAGTCGATATTCGCAAGCTCGATGTCGGCGTGCGTCAGCGACACGGCCTCATCGCCGTTGGCAGCGAACGCCTGCACTGCGTCGCTGCCCAGTTGGCCGTTCCCCCCGATGACCGCAACCTTCATCGGATGTTCGCACCCGTCATCGAGTGCATGTCGATCGTGCTTTCGAGCTTCTTGAACTGCTGAATGTTCGAATAGAGCGGATTGTCCCAATCCTGGAACTTATCCATGTTGTCCACTAGCGTGTTAACAATGGATCTGATGTCACTCGTCGCATGGAAACTCAAGACGTTACTGGCCTTTTGCGTGCTCACTTTGTAGTTCCGGAAATCCTGAATGTGCTTGATATTCAGGTTCACGCGAATTCCCAGCCGTTCTTCCACCGCCGCCTTCACTGCATCAGCCACTTCGCCGACGGTAAAATTGCCGGATGCGATATTGAAGATACCAGAGAGCTTGTAATTCGCTTCAATCGACCGGATGTACGCTGTCGCGGCATCCTCAATGCTTAGAATCGGACGCCAAATCGAGGGGTTATTGACGGTAATCGAATGCTCCCGCACCGCCGCACGGAACATCGTGTTGATAATCAGGTCGAAGCGCATGCGCGGGCTGTAGCCGGATACCGTGCCTTTGCGGAGTGCAATCACCGAAAATTTGTCATCGGAAAGCTGTATCGCCGCTTGCTCGCCCTGCAGCTTTGAAATCCCGTACGGGTAATTCGAACTTACCGGGCGCGTTTCGTCGAACAGCTCGTTTTCCGTGTAGCCATACACGGAGCATGACGAAGCGTAGATGTAGCGCTTCACCTTCGCGTTCTTCGCCATGTAAGCCAGATACGCTGGCGCCGCCGCATTGAAGATGAAGTTCTTGCTCGGCGAAAACTCGGCCATCGGGTCATTCGAGAGCCCGGCGAGGAAAATCACCTGCTCGTAGGGCTCGAGATCCTCCACCGTCAAATCGAAAATGTCCTTGTTCAGGATTCCGACCTGCTTCGGCAGGTTATTCCCGAACCAGAAAAGATCCACCACGTCCACTTTGTACCCGCGATCCAGCAGTTTCGGTATCAGCACGTTTCCGAGATACCCAGCTCCTCCTGCGACAAGAATCTTCATTTGCTCTCCTTAAGATTGAATTCGGTTTGCGCCTAGCAAGAAGTGCACAAGAATTTCTGGCGCCCAAGCATCAATAACGAAGATCAATAACGAAAGTTATCTGATTCCGGCCGCGCGAGCCATTGCGCCAGTGTCTGCGCCTTTTTGTCCTTGTCCGACAGAGTCGCATCGCCCGGCTTGATCGGCCACTCGATGCCGATCTCCGGGTCGTTCCACAAAACTCCCGATTCGGCCTTGTTGCTGTATAAGCCCGTGCACTTGTACTGAATCTCCGCGAATTCCGAGAGCACACAGAACCCTCTCGCGAATCCTGCGGGCGCATAAACTTGCCGCCTATTCTCCACCGACGCCTCCACGCCCACCCACTTCCCGAGCGTCGGTGATCCCTTGCGAATGTCCACCGCCACGAGGAACGCGCTGCCTTGCGTCACGCGCATGAGCTTGCCCATCGGCGGTTCCCATTGAAAGTGTAAGCCTCGCATCACGCCGCGCGCCGATCGCGAGTGGTTGTCTTGCACAAAGTGATAAGGCAAGCCCATGGCCTTGAACTGGTCTTCACGGAACGTTTCCATGAAGAAGCCGCGGCTGTCCTGAAAAATGTCCGGTACAAGCACGACAACGTCCCGCAACGATCTTGACTCGAGCTTGATTTCCATAATTGCTTAGTCGCCCTCAGCTCTCAATTTGTGGATCACAACTTTGAAAAACTCTGTCCGCCGGGCGAATCTCGCTCCGTCGTCGAAACGAGCGCCTGAGCGTCTATCGCTCGAGCACGCGGCCCAGCGGCTTGACGTGTAGTTCGGGTTCGTCGCCATTTTTGGCAAGACGGACCGGATCAACCCGGGAATTCCATTCAAACAATGTGCCGAGAAATTCCAAGTGTTGCTTGCCATGGTCGCTCGGCTTCACGAGCTGCAAAAGCCCCTCCGCCAATCGCCGGAGAATGAGTCCAGCCAAGACGGACCTTCTGGCGCTACGTACTCCTCGTTCGCCATAGTATTTGTAAAAATAGAGATACCGCGTCACTTGGCGGTCGATCGCGAATCCGATCGGTGGGAATTTCTTGTGTGTCGATTGGCCACCCAGGTGAGTGATGCTTGCGGTGGGCGTATAAAGAATTGGATAGCCGGCGTCCCAAACCCTGCGGCACAGATCGGTCTCCTCGTAATAGTAAAAAAATTGCTCGTCGAAGCCACCCAATCGCTTTAGTAATTCATTCCGAATCAGGACGCAGCATCCTGCCGGATATCCCACCGTACGCTCGGTTTCACCCTTCCATTTCACGTATGCGCCGGGGTGGAACGCTTCCGATAGATACCCAAGCCACCGCAACCCAAGTGCCTGTCTCCATTCGGATCCAGGCGTGGGAAAGGGCCATATACATCCTTGATACGTGCCGTCAGCATTGAGCACGCGGCACCCAAACGCCCCTGCTTCAGGATGTCGGTCGGCAAACGCGACGATCCTTTCCAGAGCGCCTGCGTGGATGATCGTATCCGGATTCAGGATTAACGCGTACTCGCCCTGGCTCGCTCGAATTCCAACATTGTTTCCCTTTGCGAAGCGTAAGTTCTTGCCATTTTGGATTAAATGAACTTCCGGAAAGTTCTTACTTATAAATTCGATAGACCCGTCAGTTGATCCATTGTCAGAAACGATCACTTCCAATTCCAGAGAGCGTGTAGAAGCGTAAATGGATCGGAGACAATCTTCGATCACCTTCCAATCGTTCCAGCACAGAATTATTACAGACAGTTTCAAGGCTTTCCCCTCTTGGAAATCACTTTTCACTTGGCGCAAGTTCCGTCCCGCACGGGTATTGAGAGACAGCGCGTCGGACTTTTCCGCGAGGGCCGCTCGTGGGCCCCGTCTAGCGGCAACTTCTCGAGAGAGGGCTGGATTCCTCGCGAACTAAGAATCGAGTTTCTGCGCAAACTAAACTTCCATCGCAACGGTGTTCGCTTCCGTGGTGGACCGCTTCCACACCGCTCTGCCAATCATCTGCCGATCATTCGCGCCGCACACGAAGAAGAATGTCGCGATGCAGCCAATCGCCGCTTGCACTCCTATAACGAGAGAAACCGTCGCCAAGCTCGAGAAATGAACGTTTCGCAAGAAAGTCCAAAACGTGATCGCGCATATTGCCGGAGCTAGAATTCCCGCACCCAAGTCTTTGACGTAGTACTTCAGCAAGGAAATCCCAGCCGAACGGCACACGTATGGTGGCTGCAGCAGTACCTTCGCCACGAACATCGGTACCAGCGTCCCCATCGCTACCCCAATCATCCCATACGATCGCGCCCAGTAAATGCTGAGTACTAAGTTCGCGACCCCTTCTAGCAACGTTTGAATCGCCAGGTAGCGATGTTTCGACACGCCGAGCAAATACGATACCGAAGGCTGCTGCGCCAAATCGCAATAAAGTGCCAACATGAGAATCAGCGCAGGCCAATATGCATCCACATAGCGAGCACCCATCCACTCTTCGATGAAGGCCCTTCCATAAAAGATGAACGAACACGCTATGATCGTTGACAATGCCGCGGCTATTCTCGTGGAGAGCGAAACAAGCCTCCGCATGCCATCTTCATTCCCGCTCCCGAGCATCTGGCTGAACCAAGGCGGCAGCAAACCCACAGCATTTAGCATAACAGTTAGATAATAGCTTGATAATCTGGACGCAATTGCGTAGTGCGCCACAGCGGCCACTCCGACGAACGCGGCCACCACCCACCCATCGACCGCGAATCGCAATTGATCGCCAATCCGCATGACCATCGAATACTGGCCATAGTTAAACAGCTCCCTCAAAGCTTTTCGATCAACCAGCGAAAACGAAATGCGCAGCCCGTGCTGAATTCTTCGCAAAATGAAATAGCACGCCACATACGTCAGGGCGTCAGTAATAAACGACACCAACGCCAAACCCACGATGCCCCAGCCGCTCAGAATTGCCCAAACCACCAGCACCGTTCGCACCGCAAGCACCACCGCATTAACCACAGCGATCAGGTCGTTCCGCAGGTGAGCGTATAGCCCCGCCTGAAACGCCCTCCCCGGGAAGCCAAACGCGCACCCCAATCCGGTGATGAGCAAGACCACCTGAAACACACGGGCATCTGAAGCGTGCTTGATAAAAAATGGGCACGCCGCCGCTAGCACTGCTGCGATCACCAACACGGCCAGTCCAATTGCCGCAAGCCCTGCGACCGCCGCCGAGAGCGTCCGGTTCTGCGACTCCTCGTTCCCCTCCCCCATAGCTTTCGCCATGTGGAACGACACCGCCGGCGTTATCCCCAAATCGAGTACGCCGTAATACCCAAGCAGTGCGCCAACCAGCGACCAGTATCCGTACATTCGGTCGCCCAATCGGTGCACCACGAACGGCATCAAGAAGAAGCCGACCAGCACCGACGCCCCGAAACCCGCGACGTTCAGCACGGAACCCATTACGATTGCGCGATGCTTCTTCATGGTTTGACTGTAGCGCTCATGAACGACTTCTGCCGTTTTCTTCCGCCGCCGAAATGGCGCACCCGATCAGGCGTCGGCGACCGCTGCCTCGACCTCTGACCTCTTGCGTTCAGAGCGATCTACCACCAATTTTCCCAGCAGGATTCCAGGGTGCTCGATCGCATGGTAGCCGGCTACCGCGATCGCTGCGAGCAGCAGAATCGACGCAATCCATTTAAACGCGCCGTCGGCGTGCGGCCAGAACGTGAAACCGATCCAAAGCGCCGTTATCTGCCCGAGATAAATCCCATACGAATACTTCGCCACATAATGGCTCGCGCTCCGCAGCCAGCCTACCCGCATCTCCTGAAACTGCGGAATCAGCAATCCCAACATCCAACACACAATCCACGCGCGATATGCCGGATAATGATTCGCCGCGTCGGGCACAAGCGACTGCCACGAAACGTAGATCGCCACGATCGCCGCCACCGCGACAGGCCATAACCATGCGCTTATCGCGAGTCTCCGATTCTTTGCCAGCCGATATGCCATCACGCCCGCGATAAAACACGGCGCGAAATACAGGATCTCGAATCGACCGATCCCCCGGAAAAGCTGACGCGAATCCGCCCAGTCAAACGGCAGCCCGACCAATGCCGCTGCAAGCCCTACCTTCAGAATTGCCGCGGCGTTATGCCGCTTCGCGAAAAAGTATAAAAACGGCAGCACCACATACATCTGAATTTCCAGCGGAAGGCTCCACAGCGGACTAATCACCGATACGCGTCCCGCCACGTCTTGCACCAATAGCAGGCTTGCGGCGATCTGAGAGACGCTTCGTGCTGCCGGCGCCGCTCCCGGCGTTTGCGGCATCGCAAAAACGCAGGCGAGCACGACGAAAAAAATGCTCAGCGGATATATCCGGAACGCTCGCCGGATGTAGAAGTCCCGAAAGAGGTTCCCGGTCTTTCGCTGTTCCGATCGCTCCAACGACAACATCAGAACCAGGCTCGTGTGCACAAAAAACATCAGCACGCCCAGCCGCCCCATGTCCCAGACTGCCGGGTATCTCTCCGCCAGGCCTGCCGCCATGAATATGTGGTCGGCCAGCACCAGCAACACGGCGACGGCGCGCAAAAAATCGAGATTCCGTGATTCCGTCATCAGTGGCTTTCTGCGCCTACAGATGCGCCACTCTTCATCGGTCCGGCCCTGAGAGTGCCGTTCCGACGTGCCTCCTCAGGCGTTCTTTCGCCGCTGAGGCAATATCTTACGTACTTTCTTTCTTTGTTCTTACTAACTCGATTGGAAGCTTGCTTGCTCGGGTAATCTTCACCCCTGAGGTTACTTTCGCCTTGCCGTCCGTTGCGTCCGCCGCCCATTCACAACGAAAGCGGGTAAGCGCATCAATTTTCGCAGTTCCTCACACGAAAGGAACCAGGTCCTGCTTCCGTTGCTGATAACGTTGCACCGCTCGCAGTGCCAATCGTGGGCTAATCCAGGTCAGCAGCCATTTCATCGCCAGGTTGAACTTCAAGTCCATCTGCACTGCTTTCCATGCGGATTCGCGTGCCTTCGCATACTCTCCGTTTTCCAGGTACCAATTCGCCCACCCGCTGTGGATCCAGCCCAACCCTTCCCGGATGAGCTTGTGGATCTCCGCCGACACTGCGTCGCCCGCCCGAGCATGCGCCTCGAACTTGAGCTGCGCGTCTCGAAGCCTCACCTCCAGCTTGTTCCACTCCGAGCTCACGCCCACGTGGCGAACTTCCGCGGGCGATCGGTCCACTGCTACCAGCGGCAGGTTGACGTAACAGAAGTTCGTGAGCGTGGCAAGCCGGAAGAAGAATTCGCTGTCCTCGCCGAAGTGCAGGTTGGTATCGAATCCGCCCGACCTTGCTACCACGTCGGCGCGAACCAGCAGAGTGCACGTGCACACCACCATACCCGCCCCGCCGGGTTTCACCAGTAATCGCAGCACGTCGGTGTTGACGCCTACCGTTCCCTCGTGGCAGTAGCTCTCTTCCGCCAGTTGGAACATCGTCCGTGTCTCGGGGTAGTTGAAGAATCGCGCGTCCGTATAGCACACGCCGCAATCCGGAGCGAATTGCTCCACCGTCTTCAACTGCCATTCGAGCTTTTCCTTTTCCCAGAAATCGTCCGAA